>JANLPS010000530.1:0-28876 GCA_031367385.1 Archangium sp.
CCAGTCGCGCCAGACCGAGCTGCAGCAGACCAACGAGGAACTGGGCACCAAGGCGCGGCTGCTCGCGGAGCAGAATGCCGAGGTGGAGCGCAAGAACCGCGAGGTGGAGCAGGCCCGCCGCGCGCTCGAGGAGCAGGCGGCAGAGCTGGCGCTGACCTCGAAGTACAAGTCCGAGTTCCTCGCCAACATGTCGCACGAGCTACGTACGCCGCTGAACTCGATCCTCATCCTCAGCCAGCAGCTGGCCGAGAACTCGCCCGGCAACCTGTCGGGCAAGCAGGTCGAGTTCTCGCGCAACATCAACTCCTCGGGCTCGGACCTGCTGCACCTGATCAACGACATCCTCGACCTCTCGAAGATCGAGTCGGGCACGGTGACCGTCGAACCCGCCGAGGTCTCGTTCAATACCTTGCTCGATACGATGAGCCGCCCGTTTCGCCACGACGCCGATACGCGCAAGCTCACCTTCGACGTGCAGCTCGACCCGAAGCTCGGCCGCAGCCTCGTCACCGACCAGAAACGCCTGCAGCAGGTGCTCAAAAACCTGCTTTCGAACGCGTTCAAGTTCACCGAGACCGGCGGCATTCGGCTCAACGTACAGGCGGTGGGAGGGGGCTGGTCTCATGATCACCCAATCCTCCACTCGGCGGGCACGGTCGTCGCGTTCGAGGTCTCAGATACCGGCATCGGCATCGCGCCCGAGAAGCAGAAGATCATCTTCGAGGCGTTTCAGCAGGCCGACGCAGGCACCAGCCGCAAGTACGGCGGCACCGGCTTGGGTCTCGCCATCAGCCGCGAGCTGTCGAACCTCCTCGGCGGTGAAATTCAACTGCGCAGCACCCCCGGCCGAGGCAGCACCTTCACGCTCTATTTGCCGATCAAGTACGTCGGGCCTTCGGTGCCCTACCGCGAGAACACCAGCCGTGGCCCGCAGCCTGTCTCAGCGCGCAACGCGCCGGCCTCTCCGATTCTGCGCGCCGCCGATGCCACTCCCGAGTCGATCGCCGACGATCGGGCCGATCTGCACCCCGGCGACCAGAGCCTGCTGATTGTCGAAGACGACCCGCACTACGCACGGGTTCTCGTCGACCTGGCGCGTGACAAGGGCTTCAAGGTGCTGGTCAGCCACCGGGGCGCCGAGGCCATCGACCTCGCGCGCGAGTTCAGGCCCAGCGCGGTCTCGCTCGACGTCTTTCTCCCCGACATGCTCGGGTGGACGGTCTTGAGCCACTTGAAGCAAGACCCTGCGCTGCGCCACATACCGGTGCAGATCATCTCACTCGACGAGAACCGCCAAGACGGCCTCTCGCGCGGGGCGTTCTCGTTCATCACCAAACCCGCTACCACCGAAGGCCTCGAAGCCGCGTTCGCTCGCATCAAGGCCTACGCGGTGCCCAGGCAGCGCCGGTTGTTGGTCGTCGAAGACAACGACGCAGAGCAGCTGAGCATCAGAGAGTTGCTCGGCCACGACGACATCGAGATCGTCTCGGCGGCGTCGGGCGAAGAGGCGCTCCGCATTCTTCGCGCGCAACAAATCGACTGCGTCGTGCTCGACCTACGGCTGCCTGACATCTCAGGCTTCGAAGTGATGAAGCGCATTCGCGATGATGACAAGCTCAAGGAGGTGCCCGTCGTCGTCTTCACCGGCAAAGAGCTCTCGGCCGAGCAAGATGCCCAGCTCGCTGAGCTTGCTCGCACTGTGGTGATGAAGGGTGTCGAGTCTCCTGAGCGGTTGCTCGACGAGACCGCGCTGTTCCTGCACCGGGTCGTCGCTGATCTGCCGCCGCACAAACAGCAGATGCTCGAGAAGCTGCACCGGTCTGATGAAGAGCTGCGCGGCAAGCAGGTGTTGGTCGTCGACGACGACGTGCGCAACATCTTCGCGCTGGGCAGTGTGCTCGAGCGCCATGAGATGAAGGTGATCACCGCCCAGAACGGCCGTGAGGCAATCTCGAAGCTCGAGAAGTCGAGCGACATCGCCGTCGTGCTGATGGACATCATGATGCCCGAGATGGATGGGTATCAGACCATTCAGCTCATTCGGCAGATGCCTCCGCTGCGTCGCTTGCCCATCGTGGCCCTCACCGCCAAGGCGATGAAGGGCGACCGTGAGAAGTGCCTCGATGCGGGCGCCTCTGACTACCTCGCCAAGCCGGTGAACACCGAGCAGCTGCTCGCCACCCTTCGCATGTGGCTGCATCGGTGAAACCCGTGGCCTATGACCGGCACATTCTCGTCGTTGAAGATGAGCGCGACTTGCGCGAGTCGGTGGTCGAGGCCCTCGAAGACAAGGGCTACTCGACCGCCGCCGCCCAAGACGGGTTGCAGGCGTTGGCGTACCTCGATGGCAGCGCCCGAAAGCCTTCGCTCATCGTGCTCGATTTGATGATGCCGCACATGAATGGCGCCGAATTTCGGCAGGCCCAGCTCGCCAGGCCCGAGGTCGCCTCGATACCGGTGGTGGTGGTCTCCGCCGACGCGCACCACCTCAAAGATCGAATCGCCTCGCTCGCCCCGGCCGGGTTTCTGCGAAAGCCGTTCGAGATCGCCGCGCTGCTCAAGGTGATCGACGGAGCGCTCGCGCACGCCTCGCGGGCTTGATCACCAGCGCTCTCTCGTAAAGAAGCTCAACCCGACCATGACTCGCCACCCGCTCGACCAAGCGCATTCGGGCCAAGCCCCTCGGAGCGCTTGCGATGTTCGAAAAGGCCGTCATCGGCCCGTGGCGAAACTGACGAATGCCTCGAGTCACTGCTGAAGGCGAACAGCTCATGTGCGCTCAGCGGCCTTCTCGCCAGCCCCGACCTCGCTCATCAGCCCAGTCGCGATGAGCGCCTTGCGCAGTTAAACCGACTCGCCGATGAGCGATCACCGGCCACGCAAACACCGACCCGCCAGCGACCGCGCTGAACTTCGTCAAGTCAGCCGCGTGGCCTGCGTCGCGAAAGGTCTGCGCGGCGGCGCTCGCCTGGCTCGAAAATGCGCTGCTCGAGTGGGCCGCCCTGGTCGGGCGCTCATCGATTGTCAGCCCTCAGAGCCGCCCATTGGTCGTGATTGCGCCGCCGGGAGTTTTTTGGCGGACTCTGCCACCAAGAGACAGCAGCTCGTTGAGCCGTGAGTTGGGGTGGTGGTTGATGCGCCCCAAGACGTCGGTAAGCAATGCAGTGAAGCCGAAGCGCAGCACGCCCCGGCTCCACCGCCTCCCTCCGCGCACCGGTCGGCCGGCGCTCCTCAAGACGCCGCGAATCAGTTCTTGCTGTAGACGTCCACGGTGACCGAGTTGCCGGCCGCGTCCTTGACCTTCTTCTTGGACGCGCCGATGAGCGTGAAGCCCACCGGGGGCGTCGCGCCGTGGAGTAGCTCGATGATGAAGCCGCTCGGCATGAGCGACAGGCCTGACACTCCCTGGGGCCCCTGTGCGCCGGTCGCGCCGGTCGCGCCGGTCGCGCCGGTCGCGCCGGTCGCGCCGGTCGCGCCAGTCGCGCCAGTCGCGCCACTCTCGCCCTTAAGACCTTGCGCACCGGTCGCGCCAATTGCGCCGGTGTCGCCCTTAAGACCTTGCGCACCGGTCGCGCCAATTGCGCCGGTGTCGCCCTTGAGACCTTGCGCGCCAGTCGCGCCAATTGCGCCGGTGTCGCCCTTCGGACCTTGCGCGCCGGTATTACCCCGACGAACGACCAAGAAAACCAAGACGAGAAACCGAGGCGAGGGTCGGCAGCGTGGCAAGTCGGAGGGCGCCACTTGGAGTCGAGGGGAGCTGACCGCACGTGGCCCGATGGCAGGTTCAGGGCCGGTGCCAGAGCCAGATGGCGCTGAGGCCACGCAGATCCGCACGGGCAGGGGCCACCCAACCGGTACCCGGAGTGGGCACCTTTTTCTCAGTTTTTGCGCAGACGCCAGCCGTCGAGGGTTAAGAGCGCGACCCCTCCCGGAGCCGCCGCATGCGCTTGTCTTCACTCATTTTTTTCGCCGTCACCGCCCTGTGCGCCTGCGCGCCGACCAGTGACTGCGAGACCCTGTGCTCGACCCCGCCCGCCGCGGTCTGCCGTGAGGGTGGCGTACTTCGCACCTACGTCGCCCCCGCGACCTGCGACAAAGGCTGCGCCTACCAGGCCATCGACCGCACCTGCAGCGATGGCTGCCGCGACGGTCAATGCGTCACCACCACGCCAGACAAAGACGCCGGTACCACCACGCCACCGACCGATGCCGGTACCACCACGCGGCCGACCGATGCCGGCTTCGACGCCTGCGACGGCATCAGCTGCAACACGCCGCCCGCCAAGACCTGCGCCTCGAACGCCGAGCTGCGGGTCTACGAAGCAAGCGGCTCGTGCTCGCAAGGCACCTGCAGTTACGGCTCGTCGCTCCAGGCCTGCGCCCGAGGCTGCGCCAACGACGCCTGCATCGGAGACCCCTGCCAAGGCGTCGCCTGCCACCAACCGCCCGCCGCGAGCTGCATCGATGCGAGCACCCTCAAGACCTTCTCCGCCGATGGCACCTGCTCGGCCGGCGCGTGCAGCTACATGGCCAGCACCATCAGCTGCCAATTCGGCTGCGCCAACGACGCGTGCACCAACGACCCCTGCGCCGGCAAGACGTGCTCTGCCCCGCCCGCCTCGGCCTGCGTGAGCGCCACGGTGCGTCGCACCTTCGCCAACCCCGGCACCTGCGGCGGAGGGACCTGCGCCTACGCCTCGGTCGACACCACCTGCCAATTCGGCTGCGCCGCCGGGGTCTGCGCCAACGACCCCTGCGCCGGAGTCGCCTGCACCACGCCTCCCGCGGCCACCTGCGTCGACGCGAATACCCGCCGCAGCTTCTCGAATGCCGGCACCTGCGCCGGCGGCGGCTGCACCTACACCTCGAGTGACACCACCTGTACCTTCGGCTGCGCCAGCGGCACCTGCAAAGCCGACCCGTGCACCGGCGTCAGCTGCACCACGCCTCCGGCCGCGAGCTGCGTCGATGCGAACACCGCCCGCCACTACGGCACCGCCGGTACCTGCTGCGGAGGCACCTGCACCTACGCTCCCGTCGATACCGCATGCTCGAGTGGCTGCACCGCTGGCGCCTGCAATGGGCCGGTCTGCGGGTCGACGCAATGCAACACGCCTCCGGCCGACACCTGCACCTCGTCGTCGACCCTCAAGCACTACGCACACCTCGGCACCTGCGGCTCGGGCACCACCTGCGGCTACACCAGCAGCAGCATTCAATGCAGCAGCGGTTGCCTCAACGGCGCCTGCATCGCCGGCTCGTGGACGCGTGAGACCTTCGGCTTCGGCAACGACATCAACCAGTGGTCGCGCCCGATGTTGGCGGTCGACACGGCGGGCAATTCACACGTGCTGACCTGCAGACTCACCGATGTGAATCACTGGTACCAAGACGACTCGGGTTGGCACAAAGAAGTGGTCGATGCGGCCGTGGCTGATTCGTATTCGTGTCAGGCCAGCCTCGCGCTCGACCATGCCGGGCAGCCCGCGGGCGTGTGGTATGACTCGACCAACAAAGACGTGCGCTATGGCCACCGGGTCGCTGGGGTCTGGCAAAAAGAACTGGTTGCCTCCGCTGGCGACGTGGGCCGGGGTGCCTCGATCGTCTTCGACGCCGACGACCAGCCAGTCGTCGCCTACTGGGCCAACCCTGCCGAAGTTCGCCTGGCCCGCCGCTCAGCGGCCGGAGTGTGGACCAGTGAAGTCGTCATCGCCGCTGGCACCGCCGACTTGGGCGCCACCGTGCCTGCAACCGAAGTGCGCTTCGGCGCCGACGGCACGATGTACGTCGTGGCTGGCGACGCGGTGTCGAACGACAACCACAACACTTCGTTCACCCAATACGGCGGGTTCTTCGCGACGAAGACCGGCACCAGCTGGTCGGTCAAACCCTTCGGCACCAAAGCGGTGGTTGGGCGACGCACCTTGGGGTTCGACACCGATGGCAGCCCGATGCTTTTCCACTCCGAGCTCGGCAGCAACATCGACACGTTCTACGTCGACACCTTTCGCGGCGCGACGCCCGACAAGACGAATGTCTTTCAGGGCATTGCGGTGTACCCCTTGGTCGCGAAGATGACCGGCCCGACCGCCTCGTTGCTGATGGAGTACGGCGGCTACACCATGCGTCGCAATGGGTTGTGGGGCGGCGGGTATGCGCCTCCGAGCGGTTTTCTGGGCACCTACGACGTGGTGATGGACGTGGCCGTGCTCGCCGATGGGCGGCTTCGCTTCATCATCAGCGATGGCACCATCGTCACTGCCACAGCGTGCGCCGTTCAGTGCGATTCTCGCAGCTGCGGCGAAGACACCTGTGGTGGCACCTGCGGCAGCTGCACCGGCAGCGACACCTGTACCGTGCCGGGGCGTTGCTCGAGTTGGCACTACGAGTCGGTCAGCGACGTCGAACCCGGCAAGACCCAGCTGCGCATCGGCTCGAACAACGTGCTGCACCTGTTCTCACAGAAGGGCGCGACCACCACCTACTTCAGCAAAGTCGGCGCGGCGCCGTGGAGCGCGGGCCTGGGCTTGACCGGTTACGGCGATGAAGTCGGCGTCTCGTTGAGCAGCGGCAACCTGCCCACCATCGGCACGATTCAAAGCGGCACTTCGGTGACCCAGATGTCGGCCCAGAGCCTGTCGAATGGGGCCTTCACGTCGCTCTCGCCAACCACGGCCGCGGTCGCTGATCAGCCTGGTTTGGTCGTCGACGCGAGCGGCAAGATTCACATGATCGTCATGGTGGGCGGCTACGTCGGCTCGACCTACCAAACCTCCGCGTTCCTCCAGTATTGGAAGTATGACGGCTCGGCGTGGTCGCAAGCGCCCGTCTACACGAACCCCAACGGCCAAGCGATGTACTACGCCTCGCTCGCCGTCGATGCGGCCGGCGCTGCGCATGTGCTCTTTCTGGCCAGCGCGTCGAACTACTCCCTCAAGTACGCCACCAATGCGTCGGGCAGTTGGGTCGTGACGCAGGCGTTGGCCGTGGCTCCGACGACTGTTCGCCCGGTCGCGCGCATCGACGCGAATGGCGTGTTGTCGACGGTGGTGGGCTCGGGCACGACGCTGAAGTGGGGCGCGCTCACCGCGGGCACTTGGGTCTGGGAGACCGTCTCCAGCACCACGCTCATCGACCTGCCCCGCTATGCGTTGAGCAACAGCGGTCAGCCGACGCTGGTGGGGTTGGGCGAGGCCACTCCCACGAACTACATCATCGCGCGGCGCTCAGCGGCGGCGACCTGGTCGATCGAATCGATACCTACGTACTCGGGGTGGCCGGTCTCATCGGAGGTGCCGTCATTGGCCTTCGAGACCAACGGCACGACGCACTTCACCGTCTCTGACGCGAAAGTGCTTCGCCACGTGTGGAAGTAAGCCAAAGCCTTGAAGGTTGGAGAAACCGCTCCATCGCTGACACTCGCGATGAGCGACGGCACGATGGCCTCTCTTCATGGGCAGCCGACGGTTGGCTGGCGGCGGCGGCTCAAGAAGCACTCGACGTGGCTCAGAGAAGTGCAAAGGGCCGTCGTCACCGCCCGCGGGCCTCACTCCGGCCGCGTGACCCGACTGCTAGTTTGATTTCGAGGGCACCGCGCAGTTGCGCTCGATGGTCGCCAGCAGCTGGTCGAGCCGCAGGGGCTTGTAGACCACCGCGTCGGGCCCGCTCGGCAGCCCTTTGAGGTTGCGGTTCGAGGTCATCACGATCAACGGCACCGCTGCGATCTTCGGGTTTTGCTGCTGCGCCTCGTGAAACTGGTAGCCGTTCATGCCCGGCATCACCATGTCGAGCAGAATCAGGTCGGGCACCGTGCCCGCATTCAAGTACTCGAGCGCGTCGTGCCCACTCTTCGCCGCCTCGACGTCGTAGCCCGCTTCTTCGAGAAATTCGCACAGCGACTCCCGCAGCTCTCGATCGTCGTCGACCACCAACAGGTGGCGCTTGCGCAGGCCCTCCGCACCCTCGGCTGGCGGCGGCGGCAGCGCGGCCGAGGCCTGCGCTGAGCGCAAGGTGAAGAAGAAGGTCGTGCCTTTGCCGACCCGGCTCTCGACCCAGATTCGGCCTCCGTGTGCTTCGGCCAGCCCCTTGGCGATCGACAGCCCCAGGCCGACGCCCGTACGTCGCTCGTTGCGGGCCCGCCAATAGCGGTCGAAGACGTGCTTGAGGTGCTCTTCGGGTATGCCCGGCCCAGTATCGGAGATCGCGAATTGCACCTCGGCCCCGATGGCTGCGACGTCGATGCGAATGCTGCCACCGGTCGGCGTGAACTTGATCGCGTTGCCGATGATGTTCGACAAGACCTGGCTCACCCGGGGTACGTCGCAGTAGGCCCACAGCCCACGCGCCTCTGATTCACACTCGAGCCGAAGCGACTTCGCGGTCGCCACCGGCCGAAGAATGGTGAGCGTGTCACGCAGCAGCGGCGCGACCTCGTGGGGCGCCGAAGAGACCACGAAGTGGCCCGACTCCATGCTGGCCAGGTCGAGCAGGTCGCCGATCAGCCGGTTCATGCTGCCCACCGCCGTCGAGATGTTGTCGGTGTGCTTGCGCACTCGCTCGGGCAGCTCACCTGCCGCCGTCATCGTCTTGAGCAACGCGGTCGACATCACGATCGAGCTCAACGGGTTCTTCAAGTCGTGCGAGACCACCGCCAGCAGGTCTTCACGCATTCGGCTGGCGCGCTCGGCGCTGGCGCGGGCCTGCTTCTCGGCTTCGAAGAGCTCGGCATTCTCTTTCGCCACCGCCGAGGCGCGCGCCAGCTCGGCGGCGAAGTGCTCTTCTTCGGCCAGCGACTTGGCCGACTGCGCCATCTTGACCTCAGTCACGTCGGTGAAGACCCACACCGCGCCTTCGATGGTGCCGGTCGCGCCCAGCAGCGGCACGCTGGCCTCGAGCAGCCAGCCCACTGAATCACCGCGGCGAATTCGCAGCTCCTGCAGCTCGGTCGCGACTCCGTAGCTGAGCACTTGCGCGGCTGACCAATCACTCGGCCCGTACGGGCGGCTGTCGCGATGAAACGCGCGGTGGGGCCCACCCCAGATTCGGTCGGCAGCCTCGCTCTTGAGCGTCTCGTGGCCTTGCGCGTCGTACACGATGACGCCGAACTGGCTGCGGTTGATCAGGGCGTCGATCAGCTGCTCTTGTCGCACGGTCAACGCGCGGAGCTCCTCGAGCTCGCTCGATGGGCGCTTCTCGACGCTCACCGCGAGGCCTCCCCAACGGAGGCCAACAGGCGGCAGAATGCGGGCGCCAGCGCGGTCGACATGCCCCGTAGATATCGGGCTTTGTCGCAGCGAAAACAACTGCGAACTGAGGGCGGCTGCCAGTGGGTTTTCGGCACACCCCTGCGAGCGAGGCGCGTTTTATTGTGCTCAGCGTTGAGACCGAGCAGCCTCGTGGCTCTCTACCGTCGACGGAGGTTTGATGACCGAGCGCACGAAGCACCCAGGCGATTTCGCATGGCGGTTGCCGCTGATTCGGGTGCTGCAGCAGGCAAGCTCGATCACCAAAGAGCAGACCGACGCGGCCCTGGCGGCGGCGAAAGAGGGTGGGCTGTTCGTCACCCACCTGGCTGCTGCGGGCATCCCCCCGACCAAGCTGCTGATTGCGTGGGGCAAGGCAACCGGCTTGCCGACGGCGGGCTCGACTGAGCTGCGAAAGCCCTCGAAGGAGCTCGCCGCGAAGATGACCGCCGCGCAGGCCCTCGAGCTGCTCGCGGTGCCCTTTCAGGGCGGTGAATCGCTGCACATCGCCTTCGCCGCGCCCTTGCCTCCGAACGTCGCTGCGCAGCTCCCGCCGCATGTACCGTTCGTGGCCCTCGAGAGCGAAGTTCTGCAGACCATCGAGTATTACTGGCCAGGCTCCACGGCCCCGGCTGCTGAGCCAGAGGCCGAGGTCATACCCGCTCGGTTCGGCGACCCGACCGAAGCTGACTTCAAGCGGGCGGGGTTGGTGCTGAACAATGAGCCCAGCCGCGCCAAGATCAGCAAGCCACAGCTCAAGAAGCTGGGCCTGATCGCGGCGGCGGTGCTCGGAGTTCTGCTGATCGTCAAAACCGGCATGTGGATCGTCGAGCGCTCGGTCAAAGAGGTGAATGACAAGAGCGACCAGCTTCGAAAAAACATCGTGCCCCCAACGCGGTAGATCGCTCTGTTGCCCGACACGCTCGATCGAAGCGCTTCGCGACGAGTGGAGAGCGACTCAGCTCAAGATCGGCCCCGATGGCTGCGACGTCGATGCGAATACTGCCACCGGTCGGCGTGAACTTGATTGCGTTGCCGATGATGTTCGACAAGACCTGGCTGATCCCCATGGCGCGGGCCGAAGCACGCGCCCAAACGCTACACCTCGGTGTTGGTGAGTGAGCGCCCGTTCGCAACATTTGCGTAGCTTCAGCTTTCGGTGATCGTCTATTTTCCCTCGACGAGACAAGGCACCTTTGACGGTGACGTTCACCTCTCGACCACGGGGGTCGACAAGCGGCCATTCTTGTTGCGGCGAGTTCGAGAGAAAGACTGACCGGCCCGTTGGTGACATGCGTCTGGACGATGAGCCTGGGGTGCGCCTGCAGCAACTTCTCGCCCCTGAATCGCCGGAGTTCAGTCGGTGCTCTTCCGGCAACGTGGGACGAGCCGCGCTCTTCAACTCGAGTGTGAACGGATAAGACCAAGGTGCTCAAAGCGAGAGACCGAGGGTGTGCTGTCGAAGTGAAGTGCGAGCGATGCCGTCAGTCGCGGCTCATCGCCTTCTCGTGCAAGGGCCGGGGCTGGTGCCCGTCATGCACGGCCCGCCGCGCGGCAGAGACCGGGCTGAACTTGGCGAGAGCCGGGCACGAGGCTCGATTCTCGCTGGGGGCGGGCGTTTGCTTTACGCAGTGGTTTGGGAGTCGCCTTCAACTCTCAAGTCGGGCCTGCAGCGCGAGGTCTTCGATGCCGTTTTGCTGTGCTGCCCGCGTAAGCCGTGCATCGTCGTGAATTGGAGAAGCCCTGGCGGTCGCTGCTGCGACTCGGCCGTGTGTATCCCCGTCATTCGCAATGCGAGCACGCTCTTCACGTGCCGAGGCCGCCGGTTGTCTCTGCCCCTTTCGCAATCAGCCGGCGCTGGTGGGCACGGCCGCAAAGTCGATCAGCGCGTCCGCGAGCCCCTCCATCGCCTTGATAGCGGGGACTTGTTCAGGCAGGCCCTGCAGCCACGCGGTGCCCTCGTTGACCGACTTGAAGACCCGGGTCGGAATGTTTCGAGCCATCAGGCTCTGGGCCGCCAAGAAGCTTCGAATCATCACCGCCGCGAGACCGGTCGGCGTGACGACCATGGCTTTCGAGGCGATGTGGCGCTCGAACCGGTTCTCGATTTCTTGCGCCCTCTGGTTGAGACCCTTGGGCTGCTTCTCGAAGATCGGGGCGCTCAGCAGGGCGAGGGTCGAGTACCGGGCATGGTGCATGATCACGGTGGTGAGCGCCTGCTCGAGCAAGTCCATCTGGTCGAGTGACGTTTTGCCATCGAACACCATCATCACGAGAGGGCCCGCGTGCCCAACCCGAAAGCCAGCCGTCTCAGCCAGCTTCGTCACTCGCAACCGGGTGATTTTTTTCGACGACACCGGTGTCGGCGGGAGAATCGCCGTCGCCTGAGGTGGGTCGTCTGCGGGTACGGCGGTGGGTTGAGGGCTCTTGGCGATGGCCGGCTGGGCGCCTGACACCAGCGCGACGTACTCCGCCAGCGACACGCGATTCGAGGCAGGCTGCGACTGCACGAAAGCGTCGAGTGCATCGGCAAACGCCGCCGCTGTTTGAATGCGCTTTGTGGGGTCCGGCGCCAGCGCTTTAAGCACGATGGCCTCGAGTGCAGGGCTAAACCCCGGCACGAGGGTGCTGGGCGGCGGCAAGACGCGCGCCTCGACTTTTGTGAGCAGCTCGAGGTCGCTCTTGCCGTCGAAGGCCTTGCGGCCCACGCAGACCTCCCAGAGCACGACCCCCAACGCATAGAGGTCGGCCCGCGCGTCGACCTCAAGACCGAGCACGGTCTCGGGCGCCATGTAAGCGACCTTGCCTTTGAGCACCCCTGTCTTGGTTCGAGTGCCTCGGCCGGCCGCTTTGGCGATGCCGAAGTCGACGACCTTCACGACGCCGTCTTGGCTCACCATGATGTTTTGTGGGCTGATGTCTCGATGAATGATGCCAAGCGGGCGACCCGCTGCATCGCAGGCGGCGTGGGCCGCGTGCAGCCCTCGGGCCGCTTGTGCGATCATCGCGGCGAAGGCGACGGGTCGGTGGAGCGAGGCCCCCTTGGCCAAGCGCAAAAGGCCCGACAGGGTGTCACCTTGGATGTATTCCATGACGATGGTGGGTTCACCGTTGTCTTGGAGCACATCGAGAACGCGCACGATGTTCGGGTGCGAGAGTTGGCGAACCAACCGGCCCTCTTCAGCGAACATGCTGGCAGCGGTCTCGTCTTCGCCTACCTGGGGCAGCAGGGTCTTAAGAATGACCGGCACATCGCGCGCGACGTCTCGTGCGAGAAAGATCTCCCCCATGCCGCCAACAGCGATTCGCCGCAATCGCTCGTACTTCTGCGTGCCCACCATTGGTCTACCGTAACAGACGCCACCTTCCAATCGAACGGTCGTGCGAGCGCGTCTGGTGACAGCGCGTACGTCGACGCAGATTAACCCACAGCGCAAACCAGTGACAGCACACCGCGTGAGACGGGCAGCGGAGTGGGCGGGCCATCGCAGACGGTCTCCGACATCGACCGGGCGCTGATCGAGGCCGAGCCCGAAGCGCTCGCGACGTGGAAAGGCGTGGACCGACCGATTTCCTCCCGGGCCGCGCATGCAGCGCATGCATGACGTCGCCGAGAACCGAATGATGAGCCTGATGATGGACTGCCCGACACGCTCGATCGAAGCGCTTCGCGACGAGTGGAGAGCGACTCAGCTCAAGATCGGCCCAGACGGCGAGGAGGGCCGTCAGCTCACCGCGAACCGGGCCCGCAGCGCCCGCAGCATGCGCTCCGGCAACCCCGCCGTCGGCAGCGACACGTCGAGCGACCGCGACAGGTGCGCAGAATCAATCAGCGCCTGGCACCCCTCGGCGTCGATCGCGCACAAGTCCAAGTCGAGCTGCTGCAACGACGCGAAGCTCGGGCTGTTCGCCAACACCTGGGCGCCCGCGTTGCCGATGTCGGTTCTCGCCAGTGACAAGGCCTTCAACTTCGGGCACCCGCACAGCGCCTCGACCGAACGCGCCGTGACCGCCGTACCCTGCAACGAGAGCCGCTCGAGCGACCCATCGAGCAACGAGCACATCGTGATCACGTGCTGATCATCGACCTGGGTTTCGTTGAGCATCAGCGTCTGCAGCGAGCGGTGCCTCCTCGCCATTCGCAGCACCGAGGGGCCGACTTCAGCCGCCGTCAACACCAGCTTCTCGAACGAGGTCGCGCTTCGGTCGACCAGCTCGCCCAGGCCCGCGTCGGTCAGGCCGGTGTAACCGAGGTCGAGGTCACGCAGCTGCAGCCCAGACGAGGCGACCACCCGCGCGCCTTCGTCTCCGAGGTGATTTGCCGCCAGCGACAACGCCGTCAGGCCTCGCAGGGTCGGCGTCGCGGTCAGCCGTTCGACCTCCCGAGGTGTCAACCGGCAGCTGCTCAGCTCGAGGGCGGTGAGGGCCGGCCATTGCACCGCTGAAAACACATCGCGCAGCCCCGCTGCGTTGTCGCCAACCGTCAGCCGCTTGAGCCCGCGTACATGCTCCGACATCAGCAGCGCGCGCAGGCCCGAATCTTCAACCTGCTCGTTGCGAAATCGCAGGTCGACCACGTTTTGCAGCACCGGCCAGCTCGCCAACGCCTCGGCCCCCTCGGTGCCAAACCCATGGGTCGCGTACTTGCGCGCGACTCGCAGCGTTCGCAGCGAAGAGAACCCGGTCAGCTTGGTCAGCTGGGCGATCGCCATGGGCGTGCCTTCGGTGAGCTCGAGCCGCGACACGGCGGTGAAGAAGGGGTCGCGCTGCAGCTCACCGAGCAACTCGACCGCCTCGGCCTTGCGTACCTCGAGGCGGGTCACGAACCCGCGATCGAACCGTCTCCAGACGATGCCCGCGTCCCACACGTGGGCTCGGCGTTGGCGCAGGGTCTGCTCGGCCGCTCGCTCGCGTTGCTTGAGCTGCGAGTACTCAAGGCTCGAGGTCTGCCCTTGCCGCTCATACTGGGCCAGCTGGCACTGCACGACGATGAGCTCACCCTGGGGGTCGCCCGTCTCGCAGAGCAGGTCGGCGTACACCAGGCGCGCCGCCTCGTGAGCGGGCGACCTCAGCACGGCAGCCAGCGCGTCTGCTTGTGTCGGCATGACAACCCCTCAGCCTCAAAGAGCACCCATCCATGCTCCCGCCCGCCTCATGCCCCGAATCGACCGCCCTCGGCAACATCAACCGACGCCGATGGGTCTTGTTCGAGGCGGGCTTCACTTGTAGGTCGCAATGCCATGCAGACCATCTCCGTCAGCAAAGCGCTCAGTGGCTCGGTCCCCGTGAACTCGAAGGTCGAAGTGCGGGGCTGGGTGCGCACCCGGCGCGACTCCAAGGCCGGCATCTCGTTCATCAACGTCACCGATGGCAGCTGCCAAGACCCGATTCAGGCGGTCGCCCCGAATACGCTGGCGAATTACCAGAGCCAGGTGCTGCACCTCACGGCTGGCGCCTCGGTCATCGCCCGCGGCACCCTCGTGCAGTCGCAAGGCAAGGGCCAGTCGATGGAGATTCAGGCCGATGAAGTCATCGTGCTCGGCCTCGTCGATGACCCCGAGACGTACCCGATTCAGCCCAAGCAACACACGATGGAGTTCTTGCGCGAGGTCGCTCACCTGCGCCCCCGCACCAACACCTTCGGCGCCGTCACCCGAGTTCGCCACCACGCCGCGCAGGCGATTCACCGCTTCTTTCACGAAGAGGGCTTCTTCTGGGTCAACACGCCGATCATCACCGCCGCCGATGCCGAAGGCGCCGGGCAGATGTTTCGGGTCTCGACGTTAGATCTCGCCAACCTGCCGCGCGACGACAAGGGCAAGATCGACTGGCACAAAGACTTCTTCGGCAAGGAGACCTACCTCACCGTCTCGGGCCAGCTCAACGTCGAGGCGTACTGCTTGGCGCTCTCGAAGGTCTACACCTTCGGCCCCACCTTTCGCGCCGAGAACTCGAACACCACCCGGCACCTCGCCGAGTTTTGGATGATCGAGCCCGAGATCGCCTTCGCCGACTTGAACGACGACGCGAACCTCGCTGAGCGGTTCTTGAAGTACGTGTTCAAGGCGATTCTCAACGAGCGAATGGACGATTTGAAGTTTTTCGAGGAGCGCGTTCAGAAGGGCGTGATTGCTCGGCTCGAGACGTTCGTGAATTCACCCTTCGAGCGCATCGATTACACGCAGGCGATCGAGATCTTGCAGAAGTCGAAGAAGAAGTTCGATTACCAAATCGAGTGGGGCAAAGACCTGCAGACCGAGCACGAGCGCTACCTGACCGAGGAGCACGTCGGCCGCCCGGTGGTGGTGATGAATTACCCCGAGCAGATCAAGGCCTTCTACATGCGCATGAACGACGACGGCAAAACCGTCGCCGCGATGGACGTGTTGGCCCCCGGCATCGGAGAGATCATCGGCGGCTCGCAGCGTGAAGAGCGGCTCGAGTTGCTCGACGCGCGCATGCGCAAAATGCACCTCGACCCCGCGCATTACGGTTGGTACCGAGACCTGCGCCGCTACGGCTCGGTGCCGCACGCGGGCTTCGGCTTGGGCTTCGAGCGGTTGATCGTTTACTTGTGTGGCTTGCAGAATATTCGCGACGCGATTCCGTACCCGCGCGTGCCTGGCTGGGCGAACTTCTAACGAAACGTCACCGCTCGATCGCGATTCGCAGTGCGCCAGCCATCGGGTTGGCCACCCCGAGCGAGTCGAGCGCCGGAGGCACCCGGTACACCACCACCCGCCGGCCATCAGCCAGAAACCCGAGCTTCGGGCTCCACCCACCAGCAGGGTCAACCAGCGTCTCACGCCAATTGAAGTTGATTCGCTGAGTCACCCGCAGCTCGTCTTCGCTCTGCAGGCAGCTGTTCTCGCTCACGCCATTTCGCCCAGAGCACACCGAGAACGCGATGCACGGCTCGCGGTACCTCGGGTCGAAGGCCAGCGACGGGTACCAGCCACCGGTACCGGAGCCGAAGACAGCCTCGGCGCTCGCCCAGTCATCGCCATTCGGTGACTCGAAGTATTGCAGCTGCGAGGTGCTTCGATCTGTCACCGCGATGGCAAAGCCCGCGTCACCCTGGCCAGCGAGGCTCGCTCCGGTCATCGTGTTCGAGATGAACGCGATTTGTTTGCCAGCCGACCAGGTGCCACTGGCACTTCGATGCTGAAAGTAAACGTTCTGCCCAGGAGCGTCGGCGGCCCCGAAGGCCTGGTCGTACACGACGCCGGGTTGGTCAGAGGGGCTCATCGCCAGCTGAAGTCGGCCACCGTACGCTTGCTTGTGATCGCCGGTCAGACACCGCCGGGTCAGGCTCGTCTCACCGGCGCCCTCGAGCACCTCGACGTCTGAAGCGGCCCAATCTTGAATTGGAAACGCGCCGTTGTGGCCGTCGCGAAAGCCAAGGTAGAGCGCGCCATTCGAATCGAACGAGAGGCTCGACCACAGGCCCACCAAGAACCCCTGATCGATGGGGCTGCACATCGGAGGCGCTGAATCGTACGCCGCTGTGCGCTGCGACCAGAGAGTGCTCAAGCCCGAACGCCTCGCGACGACGGCGTCGTTCTGAGGCCAGCTGAGAGACCCTCCGTCACCACCACCCAGAAACGCCGCCACCGGCTCGCGGCTGATCGGGTCGAAGGCCAGCGAAACCCCCACCACGCGCTGCACGGTTTGAACGGTCTGCGGTACCGAGATTTGGCCATCGTGCCACTCGACGTACCGCAGCTCGAAGTCTGGGCCTCCGTCTGAGGTGAAGTAGACGACGCCTACGCGCCCCGCCGAGGGCTCGATGGCCATCGCCAGGCTGAGCGTGCCGCGTGCGGTCGAGTCGAGCGCGGCCAGCTCGAACGCGCCCGAGCCTGCGTCGCGAAGACCCGCGTCGCCCAAGCCGCCATCGCCGCTGGCGAGCCCCGAATCAGTGGTGCCGGTGCCAGAGTCTGCCCCGCTGATGCCTGAATCGGTCGCCCCCGCATCGACGTGGCCCGCGTCAGCAGCGACGACCCCGGAGTCCGCGCCCGAAGCACCAGCATCACCGCCGCCGAGCCCACCAGCGTCGCGCGAGCCCGCGTCAACTCGCAGCACCCCGGAGTCGAGCGCCTCGCCGGGACCAACCTGAGGGCACGCGGCGATCAACAGCCCCAACCACGCCCAACGCACGATGCAGTTCATGTCGCGGCGCTTACCATGGTCAACCGTTCGACCTGCGCCACCACAAGTGGTGCCGAGACCCCGAATTCGATGCTCCGCGGAACCAGCAGAGGCTGCGAAACCCTGAATTCGATGCCCCGCGGTACCAGCAGAGGCTGCGAGACCCTGAATTCGATGCTCCGCGTTACCAGCAGAGGCTGCGAAACCCTGAATTCGATGCTCCGCGACACCACCAGAGGCAACGCAAGGCCAAGAATTCAGCCTCATTCTCGAGTCTTGCGCCGCGGAGCGATGCTCGGGTGCGTCGCCGTCGCGGTGCCGGGCTTTGCAGTGTCGCTGCCCCTGTGTTTCTCGCAATGAAGGCCGAGTTTCAGGTGGTTAGCCTCGAAGAAGGAGCAACAGGGTAAAGTCTGTCACCGCCCTCGCCCGAATCCACCGGCCTTCTGAGGTAGCCGCCGTCACACCGGGCGTGAGACTGTTGGCCTTCATGCGCCGCTCCGTTCGAGCCAGACTGTGGGCCCTCGCAGCGGCCCTCGCGTTGTCGGCCTGTCGCGCGACCAGCCCCGTCGACGTCTATGCCTGCGAACCCGACGGCACGTGCCCCTCCGGAGGCCAGTGCTGCGCCGATCGGTTCTGCCGAGCCTCCTGTGACGCACCCGCCGACGCCGGCGCTGCCGACGCGGGCCCAGCGCGCGATGCCGGCCCCGCGACGCCTGACGCGAGCGTCCCGGTCGACTCCGGCGTGCTGGTCATCGCCGACGGGGGCAGCTGCCATGACGGCGATCTCTGCTCCACCAACACCAACCCGTGCCGCGCGGGGTACGCGGTCTGCGCGACCCAATCATGCGTCGACTCCGCGGCGGTCATTCGCTCACCCGGAGAGCCCTGCGGCGTGAACAAGACCTGCACCGACACCGGCGGCTGCGAGCTGTGCTTCGCCGGTCGCAGCTGCGGCAGCAACGTGAACACCTGCCGGTCGGGCATCACCGCGTGCACCACCGGCAGAGAAGTCTGCACCGATGGCAACGAGCTCGACGCCGGCACGCCCTGCGGCAGAAGCGGGCAGTGCATGAGCGGCGGCGTCTGCAACCAATGCCCCGGAGGCTCGGTTTGCGCGACCAACCCCAACCCGTGCAAGAGCGGCATGTGCTCGGCCGTCAGCGGCGCGTGCTCCGACTCGGCCACCGACAAGCCGCTCGGCACGGGCTGCGATGGAGGCTTCTGCAGCGGCACCGGCGCCTGTACCAGCTGCCCACTGGGCACCGCCTGCACCACCAACCCCACCGCCCCCTGTCGCAAAGGGGCCTGGGCTCGCAAACTCAACCTCTGCTCCTGCGAAGATGCCGCCTCGGCTCCTGACAACACCAACTGCCCCGGTGGGTACTGCAGCAAGGGCACGTGCGTAGCCTGCGTCAATGGCACTTCGTGCTCGAACAACCCCTGCTATCCCGCGACACTCCAGTATTCGGGAGGGGTGTGTCAGTGCGTTCCCGGTACCGTTGCCGCCAACGGCGCTCCATGCCCGCTTGGTGCATGCGCCGCGGGCACCTGCTGCACCGGCTGTGTACTCACCGCTGGCGCCGACAGCTGCTACCCGGGCGGCGATTTCAATGCCTGCGGCGCGGGCGGAGGCGTGTGCGCAAGCTGCAATGTCGCCACCTCATACGGCCCCTGCGTGTACGCCAGCCTCTGCTCGACGACCGGCGATCGCGACATTTTCAACGGGAGCTGCAGCGCCCAGCACGCGTGCGAGGTCGTCAAGACGGGCGTCGAGGTCGCTTCGCCAGCGTGCAACCGGGTCACCGACGGCGACATCTGCAGCAACGGGTGCGGCACCTTTCAGTGCGGCGCGAAATGCGGCGGCGGTACCTGCAGCGTTCAGTGCGGCGGCGCCTGCTAACCAGGCAGAGACAAGCGTGCGAAGTCGTGGTGAATACGACGCGCCGTGAGTGAAGATCTCGAAGACGCCCTCCAGGAGCTCGAAGCCGGCGGTGAGTCGCCGGTCTACCTGCTCGCAGGCGAAGAATACCTGGTGCGCAAGGCCGCCGAGACCCTGCTCGCCAAGCTCGTGCCCGGTGGCACCGCCGACCTGAACCTCGTCACGATGGACGGTGCGTCTCCCCGCGACATCGCCTCTGAGCTCGCCACCTTGCCGATGTTCGGAGGCCGCAAGGTGGTCTTCGCCCGCGACCCTGAGTTTCTCGCTCCGAAAAAAGGCCGCGTCGATGCCCTCGGCCGCGCCCGCGACGCGTGGAAGGCGAATCGTAAAAAAGAGGCCGCTCGCCGGGTGCTCTCGGTCGCCGCCAGAGCAGGGTGGGGCGCCGGTGACTTAGACCCGTCGCGTGACGGCGCGCCCAAACCCGAAGACTGGGACCGCGAGCTTGGTATTCAGCTCGCTGAGCTCGACGTCGCGTTCTTGAAAGAGATCGCCGCGTTCTGCGTGAGCGAGGGCATCTCGGCCCCCTCGAGCGATGACACCGTGCTCAGCGATTGGCTCGGCAAGAAGCCGTCGAAGGGCCAGGTGCTCGTCATCGCCGCCAGCGAGCTCGAGGCCAAGAACGCGTTCGTCAAGCTGGTCAAAGACGAGGCCCGGTTTCTCGAGTTCAAGGTCGCCGCGAAGCTCAAAGATCTCGATTTGACCCAGTTCGTCGGCGAGACCTTGGGGCCGTACAAGAAGAAGCTCGGCCCCGGAGCGCTCGAGACGCTCAAAGAACGGGTCGGCGGCAATTTCCGCCTGCTCCAGAGCGAGCTGACCAAGCTGGCGCTGCACGCCGAAGGCGCCACCATCACGGTCAAAGACATCGAGCTGCTGGTTGGGCACGCGCGCGAAGACGAGTACTTCGAGCTCTCTGACGCGATTCAGAAGCGCAACTACGAAGCGGCGATGAAGTACGTCGAAGATGCACTGGCCCAGGGCGCTCACCCACTGATGATGCTGGGCTCGGTCGGCGGCATCGTTCGCAATCTGCTGATGAGCTACGAGCGCATGATGCAGCTCTCGGGTGGCAAACCCCCGCGCAACTACAACGACTTTCAGGCTCGCCTCTGGCCGAAGATCGAGGCCGAGACCAAGGCCGCCAAGGCCCGCTTGCCCCACCCCTACGCCGCGTTCATGGGCATGCAGTCGGCCGCGAGCTACGGCCGTCAGGAGTTGCTCCGCGCGCTCGTCTCGTGTGCCGAAGCCGACCTCGCCTTGAAGCTCGGCGGCGGGGAGCTCGTGCTCGAACGCCTGGTATGGACGCTCTGTGGCAAAGCCACCGCGTGGGACTCGGGCATGCACCTGATTCGCCGCGAAAACGAGCGCTGAAAGTAAACGACATGAATGTGACGAAGAAAACGCTGCTCACCTGTGCCTTGCCCTACGCCAACGGCCCCATTCACCTGGGCCACATGGTCGAGCACATTCAGGCCGACATCTACGCGCGGTTTCGCAAGTCGGCCGGTGACGAGATCGTCTTCGTGTGTGCTGACGATACCCACGGCTCGCCCATCGAATTGGCGGCGCTCAAGGCAGGGGTCACTCCCGAGGCCTACGTGGCCGCCATCGCCGTCGAGCACCAACGCGACTTCAAAGATTTTCACATCGGGTTCGATTTTTACGGCTCGACCAACTCTGACGAGAACCGGCAGTACGCCGAGTTGATCTATGGGCGGGCCAAAGAGGCCGGGTCGATCGGCAAAAAAGAGGTCGAGCAGCCCTACGACGCGAAGATGGGCCGCTTCTTGGCCGACCGCTTCATTCGCGGCACCTGCCCCAACTGCCACACGCCCGATCAGTACGGAGACGCGTGCGAGAAGTGCCTCAAGACCTACTCGCCGCGCGAGCTGATTGATCCGCGCTCGGCGATCTCTGGCGAGCCCTTGGTGTGGAAGAAGTCGTCGCACGCGTTCTTTTTGCTCTCGAAGCACGCCGAGTATCTGCAGACCGTCATCGCGAACCCTGCGTTCATGAACCCCGGCCCCGCTGCGCAGCTGGGTCAGTTCTTCGAGAAGGGCCTCGCTGATTGGGACATCACGCGCGACGGCCCGTACTTCGGCTTCAAGATACCTGGCGAAGACAACCAGTACTTCTACGTCTGGCTCGACGCGCCCATCGGGTACATCGCGGCGACCGAGCAGTGGGCCAAGAAGACCGGCAAAGCCGCCAGCGCCCTCGACTTCTGGGACGAGAACGCCGACGCCGAGGTGATTCACGTCATCGGTAAAGACATCGTCTACTTTCATTGCTTGTTCTGGCCGGCGGTCTTGAAGGTCGCGAAGATCAAGCGGCCCTCGTACGTGCACATTCATGGGCACTTGACCGTCAACGGCGAGAAGATGTCGAAGTCGCGCGGCACGTTCATCAATGCGCGCCCGTACCTCGACGTGCTCGACCCGAACTACTTGCGCTTTTATTACGCGTCGTTGCTCGGGTCGGGGCCTGAAGACCTCGACTTCGATCTGACGACCTTTCGCGAGCGCGTGAACGCCGAATTGGTGAACAACCTCGGTAATTTGGCCAATCGCACCTTGTCGTTGCTGGCGCGGCCTGAGCTCGGCAAGACCTTGGCGAAGGGGCAAACAGAAACCGGAGCGAAGCTCGTCAACGCCGCGTTGGCGCGACTGCCTGAGATTCGCGAGGCCTTTGCCCGCTTCGATCACCGTACGGCCGTGAAGGCCATTCTCGAAATCGGCCAGAGCGCGAATCAATTCTTGACCGAGTATGAGCCGTGGAAGCTGATCAAGAAAGACGTCGAGGGTGCGCGGGTGGCGCTCACCGACGCAGCCGACATCGTGTACCTGCTGACCGCGCTGCTGGGCCCAATCGTGCCCGGCCTCGCCGACAAGCTCGCCGCGCAGATGAACCGGCCCAAGCTCACCTTCAAGCAGCTCGAGGGCGCGAAGTACCCGCTGCTCGATCGCTCAGTGCTCATCGGAGACCCCTCGCCGCTCATCAACCGCCTCGAGGCTGAGAACGTGTCTCCGCTCGTCGTTGCACCCGCCGAGCCGACCCAGGCCCCAGCGAAGCCCGCGAAGGTGGCGCCTCCACCGGCCGCTCCCCCGGGTGACATCGAGTACGCCGACTTCGCCAAGCTGGTGCTCAAGGCGGGCAGGGTGCTCGCGTGTGAGAAGGTGCCCAAGGCCGACAAGTTGCTCAAGCTCTCGGTCGACCTGGGTGAGGCCGAGCCGCGCACCATCGTGTCGGGCATCGCCGAGGCGTATGCGCCCGAGTCGCTGGTCGGCAAGAACGTGGTCGTGGTCGCCAACTTGAAGCCCCGTGCGCTCAAAGGCATCGAGTCGCGCGGCATGATCCTCACGGCGGGGGCCGGTGGCAAAGAGCTCGTGCTGCTCGACCCAGGCCCCGTCACCCCGGGCACGGAGATTCGGTGATCGACTGGCGTGCCCAGCGCGACACCGCGTTGTTGACCCTCGAGCGCGAGAAGCGTGAATCGGTTCGAGTCGAGGCCGCCGAGGTGCTCTGTGATGTGGCCTTCGATGCGCCGCGAGAGGTGCTCGGTGAGTTCGCGCCCGCGGTGGTGCGCTTGATCGCCGATGCCAACCCTGAGGTGCGCTGCGCCGGGCTGGCCCTCGCGGCCGAGGCGCTGCCAAATGACGAAGCCAAGACCCTGTTGATTCGGCACGTCAGTGATTCGATTGCCCGAGTGCGCATCGAGGCCGTGGGCCGGCTGGCCGACTTGGCGCTGCCAGAGACCCGAGGCGTCTTCGCGGGTGCGCTCACCGATGAAGTGCCTGGCGTTCGCTTCGAGGCGGCTCGCGGCATGGTCTCGCTCAAGCACTCAGCCGGGCTCGAGGTGTTGCTCGCTGCGCTTGAAGACGCAGAGCTCCGATTTCGCGCCGCCGCCGCGCTGGCCCAGCTGGGAGATCGAGCCGCCGTACCCAAGCTCAAGCGCGTGTTTCAGGGCTGGTTTCTGCCTCCGTTCGATCGCACTCAGATCGCCGGTGCCCTCGCTGCGCTGGGCGACGAAGAAGGCATCGCGCACTTGTACAAACGCGCGGGCAAACGCTGGTCACTCGACCGGGCGATGGCCGTCGAGCTGCTCGGAGAAGTCAAAGCCCCCGGTGCCAAGGCGCGCCTGCTCGAGATTCTGGGCGACGTGAAAGACTCCTGTCGCGGTGCGGCTGGCCGTGGCCTCGGTCGCCTGGGTGATTTTTCAGTCGAGACCGATTTGCTTGCGGCGCTCGAACGCGGCCAGCTCAGCGATGACGACCGCCTCGACGTGGCCGAGGGGCTGCTTCGGCTGGGCACTCCGAGGGCACGCGAGCACGTCGCCGCCCTCCAGTTCGAAACCGACGACGCGCGGGCCGAGCTCGCAGAAATGCTGCTGCCATGAGCGAAGTCGAAGGGCCCGCCTCGTCATGATTCTCATCGATACCCACTGTCACCTCGAGCCCAAAGACTTTCCCATCGCTGCCGAAGCCATCGCGCGAGCCCGAGCGAGCGGAGTCATTCACGCAGTCATCGTCGGCCAATTCCGAGAGCCCGGAGACTTCGGCAAAGCACTCGAGGTGGCCCGCGCGCACCCTGATTTTCTGACTCCGACGATGGGCATACACCCGCACGACGCCGCGGCGGCGACCGAGGCTGACTGGTCGGCGCTCGAGGCGATGTGCGCGCTGCCAGAAGTGCACGCAGTCGGTGAGGCGGGGCTCGATTTCTATTACGAGCACTCTCCGCGCGTGGTGCAGGGCGAAGCGTTTCGCCGTCAATGTCAGCTGGCGAAGAAGCTCGGCAAGCCGCTGGTGGTGCACGTGCGCGACGCCCACCCCGAGTGCATCGAAGTGCTGCGCAGTGAAGGCATGAGCGACGGCATGATTCACTGCTTCACGGGAGACACCGACAACGCGCGCGCGTACCTCGACCTCGGGTTTCACCTCAGCATTTCGGGTGTCGTGACCTACAACAAGACCGAAGCACTCCAAGCAGCAGTGCAGTTCGCGCCGATCGATCGCCTGATGGTCGAGACCGACAGCCCGTACCTGGCCCCGGTGCCGTATCGAGGCAAGAAGAACGAGCCGGCCTACGTGAGCGAAACCGCGAAGAAAATCGCGTTCTTGAAGGGCCTTGATGCTGACGAAGTGGCGTTGCTCTGCGCTCGAAATTCCAAGCGAGTGATGTCACTTGAAGTAGAGCTTCCCTGACCATGCCGGTGCCCAAGAAGCCGAAGCCGAAGAAGAGGGCCACCGCGAGACGCGTTGAAAGACCCTCCCGAGTGGGGGCGGGGGTCGTACGAAAAACTGCTGGCCCTCTCCCTGGGTGCCGATCACTTCAACCACCCGCCGCTTGGCGAAGTCATGCTCGCTCAAGTGAACGCCGACCTCGGAGCAATCCACGCGTCGGATCAACTCGGGCTGTTCGATGAATCAAGCGCCGTGAGGTACTTCGACGCGGCGTTCGAATCGCCCGCTCCCGAAGCGGCCCTCGAAGAGCTCGAAGCGGTGCTCAGCATCGCAGACCGGCCGCTGCCCAAGTTGCTCAAGCTCGCGCGCAAGCACCGAGAGCCCTCAAGCTGATTGTTTCGCTGCGAAAAGGCCGCGGTGCAGAGGTCGGGTGGCTATTGATGGCCCCATGATTCCGTTTTCCGTCCTCGACGTCGTCCCGCTCCGCAGAGGCTCGACGGCCACCGTCGCCCTGCGCGAGTCAATCGCCCTCGCGAAGCACGTCGAAACCCTCGGGTACCAGCGCTACTGGTTCGCCGAACACCACGGCATGCAGGGCATCGCCTCCTCATCGCCCGCCGTCCTGATCGGTCAGGTGGCTGCGGCGACCACCAAGCTCCGCGTCGGTTCGGGCGGAGTCATGCTGCCCAACCACGCCCCGCTTGTCATCGCGGAGCAGTTCGGCACGCTCGAAGCCCTCTTCCCCGGCCGCATCGATCTCGGCATCGGCCGCGCACCCGGCACCGACGGCAAGACGGCCAGAGCCCTGCGTCGCAGCACCACCCTCGACGCCGAAGACTTCCCCCAGCAGTTGGCTGAGATCTTCGATCACTTTCGAGGCACCTCCGGAGTCACCGCCGTGCCCTGCGCAGGCAACGAGCCGCCCGTCTGGCTGCTCGGCTCGAGCGGGTTCAGCGCGCAGCTCGCGGGCGTGCTCGGTCTGCCCTTCGCGTTCGCGCACCACTTCAGCCAAGAGAACACCTTGCCGGCGCTCGCCCTCTACCGGCAGCGCTTTCGCCCGTCGCCGAAGCTCGAGAGGCCTCACGCGATGGTCGCCGCCAGCGTGCTCATCGCCGACACCGACGAGCAGGCGATGCGCCTGGCGTTACCCAACGCGCTCGCGTTTCTGCGCATTCGCCAAGGCGAGACCGGCATGTACCCGAGCCTCGAAGAGGCCGAGGCGTACCCCTGGTCACCGCCCGAGCGCGCCTTCGCCGAAGAATGGATGTCGAAGAACGTCGTTGGCAGCCCGGTCTCGGCGAAGAAGCAGCTCGACGCGCTGATCGCCTCGACCCAGGCCGACGAGTTGATGGTGCTGTGCACGGCGCCCGACCCGGTGGCTCGGCAGCGGTCGTACACCCTCTTGCGCGAGCTGTACCCGCTCTAGCGCCGAAGCCATTCCTGCGACCGCGGGGGCCCGCACCATGACCCTCCGCCTTCGACGCAATGACCGCGTGGGGCCCACCTTCTTCGCCTAGAGTGCCGCTCCCATGACTCGACTCGGCGTGTTGGCGCTCTGCTTCGTTGGTTTCATCTCGGCCTGCGGGTCAACCCCTCCCGTGAAGGTCACCTGCAAAGCGGGTCAGACCGCTTGCGGCAATGTCTGTGCGGCGCTCACCACCGACGCCGAGCACTGCGGCGCGTGTGGCACGGCCTGCCAGTCGACCCAATCATGCGTGACCAGCAGCTGCTACGCCAATGACTGCGCAGCCACCGACTGCAGCGCGGCTCAGGTGTGCCTGAGTGATCACTGCATCGACAAATCGTGCGTGGGCGTGGCGTGCCCAGAGGGCCAAGGCTGCTTCGAGGGCGCCTGCACCGCCCGCTCATGCTCCAACATCAGCTGCGCCGAGGGCGACCTGTGTATCAATGGCGCGTGCTCTGATGTCGCCTGCCTCGGCGTTCGTTGCCCCGCAGCCCAGACCTGCATTCACGGCGCTTGCCAGGCCAGCAGCTGCTCCGACCTGGTGGTTGGGCCCGGCGAAAGCGACGTCGATTGCGGCGGCACCTGCCCTCGAAAATGCAGCGACGGTCAGGCGTGTGGGGCCTCGTCAGACTGCGCGGGCGGCAATTGCGCCAAAGGTCGATGTGCCGCCTCGGCGAGTTGCAGCGATGGCGTCATCAGCGGCAGCGAGGGCGACATCGACTGTGGTGGCAACTGCCCGACGCGGTGCGGGGTCGGCAAGACGTGCATCACGCCGGCAGATTGTGTCACCGGTCAGTGCCTCGCCGGCCACTGCGCGCCCGCTGCCAGCTGTACCGACGCGAAACAAAACGGCAGCGAGACCGACGTCGATTGCGGTGGCAACTGCCCCGACAAATGCGGCGCCGGCAAAGGGTGTCTGCTCGGCCCCGACTGCGTCACCGGTGTCTGCGCCAATGGCGTCTGCGGGCAATCGGGCAGCTGCACCGACGGGGTCAAAAACGGCAACGAGACCGACATCGACTGCGGTGGCCCGGCGTGCAGCGCGAAGTGCGGCGACGGCAAGTCGTGCACCGTCGGCAGCGACTGTGGCTCGCTGAGCTGCAAGTCGAACCTCTGTGTCCCTCCGAGCTGCACCGACCTGGCGAAGAACGGCCTCGAGACCGACGTCGACTGCGGTGGCAACTGCCCCGCCAAATGCCAGCCAACCCGAGGCTGCAAGATCAACGGTGACTGCGCCGATGGCATCTGTACTGCGATGCAGTGCGCCGCTCCGACCTGCACTGACCTGGTCAAGAACGGGGGCGAGACCGATGTTGATTGCGGCGGCCCCTGCGCACGAAAATGCGGAGCCACCAAAGGGTGCGGCACCGGTGTCGACTGCCGCAGCGGGGTCTGTACGGCCATGCAATGCGTTGGCGAGCCCAGCTGCGCCGACGGCATCGTCAACCAAGACGAGGTCTCGGTCGATTGCGGCGGGTCGGTGTGCCCTCCCTGCGGCAACGGCTTGCATTGCAACGGCCCCGGCGATTGCGTCAATGGCTTCTGCAGCAGCAGTCAATTGTGCAGCTCGGGCTTTTCGGCTCGAACGACCTACACCGGGTTGCCCGCCGGCAACGCCTTCGTGGCGGCTGGCCACTTCAATGGTGACGCGGCGCTCGACCTGGTGGTCGTCGCCAACAGTGGAGTCGCCTATCTGCTCGGTTCACCCTCGGGCGTCTTCGCCGCGCCGGTCACGCTCCCGGGAGTGACGTTGGTCTCGGGGCCGACCGACCTTCACGTGCTCGATGTCGACCGTGACGGCCACGACGACATCGTGACTGCCTTTCTCGACAACGGTGGCAACGGGTCGACCAAGGTGATGGTGATCAAGAGCAATGGCAACGCCACTTTTCAGGCGCCGATCATCTCGCTGCTCTCTGGCGGGTACCCCAATGTGGGCCGGTTCGATTTGGCCGACGTCAATCGCGACTCGAAGACCGACCTCGTCATCGCCTACGGCGGCGCGAACGGCGGGCCGGGAGTGATGTTGGGCGACGGGTTCGGCGGCTTCGCTCCCACGGTCGTCTACCCCATCGCCGGCATCGGCATGGCCGAGGGCGTGGCCTTGCGAGATTTCAACCGCGACGGCTATGTCGACATCGCCTTTTCGCATTCTCCGGGCGAGCTCAACTTCTTCGCCGGCAACGACGCAGGCACCTTCGCCATGACGGCAACGCCGGTCGCTCTCTACGGGCCCCCGCGGCAACTCCTCGCGGCCGACCTGACCAACGATGGAGGCATCAGCCTGCTGTCGATCAGCGGTGGCGGCCCGGCGTTCTTCACCGTGCTCCACCCCACGGGAGGCTTTGGCTACGTACCCGTCAATTATTCAGCGAACAGCAACGGCATCGACATCGCGCTCGGCGACGTGAATGGCGACGGGTTTCTCGACGCGCTGGCTCTGGGCAATAACCCGTTCGTGATGCTTGGCGACGGCCGAGGCAATTTCAACACCGGCCCGGCGATCGCCACTGCGGGGCTTCACCTCGCCCTGGGCGATTTCAATCAAGACGCCCGGCTCGACCTGGCAGTGACTGACAGCAGCGGCCGCCTCTACGTGTATCTGAACCAGTAAGCCCGGGTGCCGTGCGCGATGGCGATGCTCAGGCGCGGGAGGTCGCGCGCTTTGCCGTCTCGTCGGCGACGAACTCGCGCGCGAACTGCACCAGGCGGTGCCCGGCGACCACGAAGCACAGGGCCGCGAGCACGAGCGTGAGCACCGCTGTCGTTGACCGCGCACGTTCGTGATCGACCGGCGGTGAGGGACCGCGATGAGACACGCTCGCAGCGCCAGAAACGTTCTCTGAGCGCGGGCTGAGCGACGCGGTCGGCGGGCAGAAAACTTCCCCTCAGAGCAACCGGC
>JANLPS010000542.1:0-30632 GCA_031367385.1 Archangium sp.
TCGAGCGTCACCGGCCCCGCCGCCGGCAAATCGAACCGCAGGTCTTGCCCCGGTTTGCTGCGCTTGACGACCACGGCCCCGGGGCCCCCGTACCGGCCTCCGCGGCGAATGGCCTCATCGGTACCCTCGACCGCCTCGACCGCCAGCACCGCGCCGTTCTTGACCACCACCGTCTGCCCGACATCAGCCCTGCCCAGGGTCAGGGCCACCTCGCGACCCACCGCGATGTCGCTCCACTGCGCGGCGGTGGGCACGGGCCCGGCGAGGTGGCCTTGGGCGGCGAGCACCGAGGTCACGAAGTCAGTCGCGGCGACAATGGTGATGCCTTGCTTCTCGAAGTACCCCGCCACCGCCCTGAGCACCTCGTCGTCTCTCATGCTGCGCAGCGAGGCCATGATGCGAAACGCGCCCAGGTCAGGCCGCGCCGACGCGACCGAGCGAATTCTCCCGATGCCTCCGGCCATCACGGCCTTCTCGACTCCATGCGAGCGGAGCGCCGAGACGATGCGATCGATCTGCGCCACCTTCACCCAGGTCAGCGACTCGACCAGCGCCCCGAGGCTCTCGTCGGCCTCGCCCACGTGCGCAACGCAATGCACCGCGTACCCCTGCTCGCGGGCGGCCCGAGCGAACACCTTCGGCAACTGCCCACTGCCGGCGATCAGCCCAATCGGAGTCATCGTTACCGGGTGATGCCGCGTTTGCTGGCGGTGATGAACGAGAGCATCAGCTCGATCTCCGAGTGCCCGCCGTACTCGGCCTTGAGCCGAGTCAGCGCCTCATTGAGCCCCAGCTTCGAGCGAAACAAGATGCTGTACGCCTCTTTGACCCGGCCAATCTGCTCGTCGCTGAACCCATGCCGCGACAGCCCCACGGTGTTGAGCCCGGCCAGCTCGGCCCGATCACCCTGCGCGGTGCAGAAGGGCGGCACGTCCATCACCACCATCGCGCCTCCGGCCACGAAGGCGTGCTTGCCGATGCGGGTGAACTGGTGAATCGCCGACAACCCGCCCAGGGTCACGAAGTCACTCAGCTCGACGTGCCCTGCCAGGGTCGCGCAGTTGGCCAGCACACACCCGCTGCCCACCACGCAGTCATGCGCGATGTGGCAATACGCCATGAACAAGTTCTTGTTGCCGACCGTGGTGACGCCGCCACCGCCCGCGGTGCCGAGGTGCATGGTGACGAACTCGCGAATGGTGTTGTCGTCGCCGATGACCAAGCGGGTCGGCTCTCCGGCGTACTTGAGGTCTTGGGGCACGGCACCGATCGACGTGTGGTGAAAAATGGTGTTGCGCAAACCGATGGTCGTCTGACCGTCGATGACGGCGTGGGGGCCGACCTTGCTGCCGGCGCCGATTCGAACGCCGCTCCCGATGATCGCGAAAGGCCCGACCTCGACCGACTCGTGCAACACAGCGGCGGGGTGAACGATCGCCGTGGGGTGCACACTCACGGAGCCACCGGCTTCTGGTTGCTCATCACCGTGGCCAAGAACTCAGCCTCGGCGACGACCTGCCCATCGACCGTCGCGGTGCCGCGCTGCTTCCACACCGCTGACTTGTGGCGCATCACCTCGACCGAGAGGGTCAAGCGGTCGCCCGGCACGACGGGCTTTCGAAACTTCGCCCCATCGATGGCCATCAGGTACACGACCTGGGTGGTCGGGTCGAAGCTCGCGCTCTTGTACGCCAAGATCGCGCAGGCCTGAGCCAGCGCCTCGAGAATCAGCACGCCCGGCATCACCGGGTGCCCGGGGAAATGGCCGTTGAAGAACTCCTCGTTCGCGGTGACGTTCTTGAAGCCGACCAGGCGCTTCTCGGGCTCGTACTCCGTCACGCGGTCGACCAGCAGAAACGGGTACCGGTGCGGCAACATCTTCTGAATGTCGTTGATGTCGAGAATCATTTCTTTGACTGCTCCAGGGCTTCAAGGCGTTTGCGAAGCGAGCTCAGCTCCCGGCTCAAGGCGGGCAACCGAGAAAACACAGCGTATGAGCGCAGATAGTCGCGCTGCGAAAAAGCCGGAGCGCCCATCATCGTCGCCCCGTCGGGCACATCGCCCATGATGCCGGCCTGGCCCGCGACCTTGACCATGTCGCCGATGCGCAAGTGCCCGGCCACGCCGACCTGGCCCGCCAGCACCACGCCGGTGCCGAGCTCACTGGTGCCCGACAACCCGACCTGGGCGCAGAGAATCGACATCGGCCCCACCGTGCTGTTGTGGCCGACCTGCACCAGGTTATCGAGCTTGGCCCCGCGGGCGATGACGGTCTCTCCAGTCGTCGCGCGGTCGATGCACGAGCAGGCGCCGATTTCGACGTCGTCTTCGACGCGCACGATGCCCGCCTGGGGAATCTTGATGTGCGCGGGCTTCTCGGCGTCGAAGGCGAACCCGAACCCATCTGCGCCGATGACGCAGCTGGGGTGCAACAGGCAGCGCGCGCCTACCACGCAGCGCTCGAGCACCGACACGTTCGCCGACAGCACGGTGTCATCGCCCACCTGCGCCCCTTCACCCACGAACACCCCGGGGAAGAGAACGGCCCGCGCGCCGATGACCGCGTCTTTCGAGACGGTCGCTCCGGCCATCACGGTGGCGCTGGGGTCGACGCGGGCCGAGGGGTCGATGTGCGCCGCAGGCGAGCAGCCCGGCGCGTGCACCTTCGGAGGGTGAAATTCAGTCGCGACCTGCGCGAAGGCCAGGTGCGGGTTGGCGACCCGAATGTATGTGCGCCCACCGCGCTCGGGCGCATCGGCCCCCACCAGCACCACCAGCGCCCGACTCTGCTGCAGCGCCTGCTTGTACTTGGGGTTGGCGTAGAACGAGAGCTGCCCTGGGCCAGCGTGATCGAGCCCGCTGACGCCCCAGATGTTCAGCGCACCGTCACCCTCGAGCTCACCGCGAACGAGCGCCGCGAGCTGTCGTGCGGTTCGGGTCACTTCGCCGGTACGTCTTTGGCCGCTGCCGGCACCGCCGACGGAGCCGGAGCCGCCGACGCCGTGGTCTTCGCGGCGCCCTTGACCGGGTACTTGTCGTTGTAAGTGCGCACGAGCTCGTTGGTCAGGTCGAGGCTGGCCGGCGCGTACACCAGGCCCGAGTCGGTCTTCTCGAACACCATGGTGAGGGTCTCGCGCTGGGCGATGCTGGCGATGATCGGGTCCATCTTCTCGAAGATTTTCTTGAGCTCAACGCGCTCTTTTTCAGCGAGCTCGCTCTGCAGCCGCTCAGCCTTCTGGGTCAGGTCGAACAAGCGTTTCTGAAGCTCGGTGAACTTCTGGTTGCGCACCTCTTCGCTCATCATCGCGCCCTGCTTGTCGAGCACGGCCTTGTCGTCGCGCAGCTTGTTCTGCTCGGCCTCGAACTCGTTCTTCTTCTTGTCGACTTCGCTCTTGAGGCGCGACTTGGCCGACTGCCCCTCTTGCACCTCGGCGAGCGCCCGCTGAAGGTCGACGTACCCAAGCTTGATGTCAGCCGAGGCGACGCCGGCGGTCAAAAGGGTGACGAGTGCGATGAACGAGTGACGGCGCATACGAGAGGCTCCAAGAGTGAAAAGCGCGCGGACCCTAGGGGTGTGCGCTCGTGTGGTCAAGCACACCGACGGGCGATGGCCACCCCTATTCACGGGCTCGACGTCGATTCTTGAAGTTGGCATGTTCTCGAAAATGCTCGGGTTTTTGCTCAGCGTGGCGCTCGCGGCGCCCTTTCCGCTCCCCACGGTCGATGGCAAGGCGCTCTCGGTCACCGAAGGGCAGACCCGCTTCATCGTGCCCCTGCGCTTCGAGAAGGTGCGGGCGTTTTACCTGGCCGAGCTCGCTGCGGCGCAGGTCACCACCACGGTCAAGCGTGAGGCCCAGGGCGCGGTTCTGACGCTGGTCAATCGGCGGGGTTCAGACTCGTGGAAGAAGGCGGTCGTGCGCGAGTCAGAGGCCGGCACGCAGATCGACGTGACGCCGATCATTCGGCTCTCTGAGGAGCGCGTCACTGGCAACGGCAAGCCGCTGGTCGAGTTCATTCTGGGGCGGTCGCGGGCGGTCGACCAGGCGGTTGAAGACATCGGCGACGCCCATGTCGAAGCGATTCGCAAGTGACTGAGGGCCTCGCGCTGATGCGCAAGGGGGCCCTGCTGTTCGTGGTGGGCGTGGCGTGTGCCGAGGGTCGGCTGGCGGTTCGGGCGCTGCGTTCGGTGAACCCGCACTACCCGACCGAGGCGGCTGGTCGAACGCTGGGCGTGCTGTGCTTCGCGCTGGTGGTCTCGGCGCTGGTGACTGGGCCGGTGCGCCTGTTCACCAAGCGAGAAGCGTCGTTTTTCTTAGCGCCCACGGCGATTGCCTTGGCGCTGGCGTGCGTGCCGCTGCCACCCTCTGACTTTTTCGCGAATGGTGGCACCGACCACTGGTTGCTGGTCTTCCCCCCGCTCGGCTTCGCCATCGCGCCCGCCGCAGTGCTGCTTCGCAACCTCATCAGAGGCCCCCGCTGGCCTGCCGTACTCGCGCAAACCGGGCTGGCAACCGCTCTCGTCTTGCTCGGGTTCATCGCGCTGGTCGACGGCTTCGGAGCACACGAGCTCTCGGCCAGAGCCGCCGCCGGGTGCGCCTTCTTCGCGCTCGCAGCCCTTGGCAGCCTGGCGCTCACGAAAAAGGGGACAGGCGGGTTTGAACCTCAGGGTTCAGATTCGCCGCCGTCGTCGTGACGCGCTGGCCACCGCTCCGGTCTCGCTCGCGCACATCGCGGTCGCCGACGGCTCCGGCGTGCGGGAACTCTTCACCGGGCGGCCGCGGGGTGCGCCTTCTTCGCGCTCGCAGGCCTTGGCAGCCTGGCGCTCACGAAAAGGGGACAGGCTGGTCTGAACCTCGAGGTTCAGATTCGCCGCCGTCGCCGTGACGCGCTGGCCATCGCTCTGGTCTTGCTCGCGCACATCGAGGTCGCCGACGGATGAACGCCAGCAACGCATGCGCGATCGCCAGGCTGCTGAAGCCGACCTGCCGCACGCCGCGGCGCTCCGAAGCCGCCAACAAGCGCGATGAACCAGCGCAAGCCGGGGGCGGTGGGCCACCGCTTCATCACGCCGGAGGCGAATCTGTACCGTGGAGGCTCAAACCAGCCAGCCCTCCGTTTCGTGAGCGCCAGGGCTGCTGAAAGCCGAAAAGGGGCCGGCTGCGGCGGCTCTGGCCGAGGGCTCACGCGCCGAAGCAGCGAACGGGCGCGATGGCCTGTCCCTTTTTTTGTGAGTGTCAGGCTGCCAAGGCCTCCGAGCGCGAAGAACGCGCACCCCGCAGCGGCCCGGTGAAGAGTTCCGGCACGCCGGAGCGACGCTTGGAGCGCGCGAGCTCGCGGCAAAGAGCTGCCGCTGATGCGTCAGGCTGGCTGTCCCAACGATGCGACAGACTTGGAACCTGCAGGTTCAAAAATCGTCCCAACGTTGGGACAGTAGGCCCTCGCGAAACGACGGGGCTCAGTCACAGCCGGACCCCCGTTTTCGCCGCCGCGCGTGCGCTGACGGCTGCGCCACCTGTGAGTTACGGCCGAAACGGGTTGCTGAGCAAAATCGTCTCGCCGCGCTCGGCGCCAACAGAGATGCAGACCACCGGCACGCCGACCATCTCCTCGACCCGGCGCACATAGCGCAGCGCCGTCGGAGGCAAGTCTTCGAGCGTTCGGCACTCCGCGAGCGCCTTCTCCCAGCCCGGCAGCTCTTCGTACACCGGAGTCACCCGAGACAGCTCCTCGAGCTCACCCGGCAGCTCGGTGACGCGCTTGCCATCGAGCTCATAGGCCGTGCAGATCTTCAGCGTCTCGAAACCCGAAAGCACGTCGAGCTTGGTGAGCGCGAGGCCCCACAGGCCGTTGACCCGCGCGGCGTACCGCAGCACCACCGTATCGAGCCACCCGCACCGCCGCGGCCGCCCGGTGGTCGCGCCGAACTCGTCGCCCACCTTGCGCATGCGCTCGCCGGTCTCATCGCTGAGCTCGGTGGGAAAAGGGCCTCCGCCGACCCGGGTGGTGTAGGCCTTGGTGATGCCCATCACGCGGTCGATGACCGTGGGGCCGATGCCCGAGCCGACCGCGGCGTTGCCGGCGACGGTATTCGAGCTGGTGACGTACGGGTAGGTGCCGTGGTCGACGTCGAGCAGCGTGCCCTGCGCGCCTTCGAAGAGAATGCGGGTGCCCTTGCGCGCGTGCTCCGACAAGAACAGCGAGCCGTCGCCCACGTACTCTTTGAGCCGGGTGCCCATCACCGCGTACTCCGAGACGATGGCTTCGGCCTCGAGCAGCGGTTCTTGCGCCTTGGCCGATTTGGCCAGCTGGGCCATCTCTTCGAGCGCCGAGGGCAAGCGCTCTTTGACCCGCTTGCGCAGCCGGTCGATGTCGAGCAGGTCGCGCACGCGAATGCCATGCCGGGCGACCTTGTCTTCGTATGCGGGGCCGATGCCGCGGCCGGTGGTGCCGATGGCCGCTCCGCCGCGCAGCTTCTCTCGCAGCGCATCGAGGTGCTTGTGCCAGGGGAAAATGACGTGCGCGTGCTCGGAGATCAGCAGCTGCGTCGGGTCTTGCAGAAACCCGCGGGCCCGCAACCCGTCGATCTCTTTCATCAACACGGTCGGGTCGATGACGCACCCGTTGCCGATGACGCAGGTCTTGCCGGCATGCAAAATCCCCGAGGGGATGAGGTGCAGGACGGTCTTCTGGGTGCCAACCACGAGGGTATGACCGGCGTTGTTGCCGCCTTGAAAACGCACCACGACCTGTGCGTGCTCGGTGAGCAGGTCGACGACCTTGCCCTTGCCTTCATCACCCCACTGCGCTCCAACGACCACGACGTTCGGCATGCTGTGCCTTGTATCAGCCCATGACCCGATCGCTCGGCCTTTCGCCACCGGTCACGCGGCGTCAGGGTGACATCGGTACACATAGCCACACCCGAGGGCGCGACAGGTCTCGAGCGGCCGCCCCTCGAACACCCTGGTGATCTGCGAGGTGGTCAGCGCCCGGGCCTCGGCGACCAGGCCGGAGCGCAAGGTGGCGGCGTCGACGACCGACGGCAAGAAGTGGGGGCGCGGGTCGTCATCGCGCAGAAACACGAGGCCGGCCCTGACTGGCCGTTCGTCTGCCAACAATGCCGCCGCGGCGACGGCGTAGCACCCGAGCTGAAAGGCGTACGAGCCCAGGCCCGCGGGAGGCGCCCGCGAGGTCTTGTAATCGAGCACCTCGAGGCCCTCGGGCCCGTCGATCACCAGGTCGATTTGCCCGCGCAGGTGCAGGGTGAAGTCGCCGCTGGGCGAGCGGAGCGGCAGCACGAAGGGCAGCTCCCGGTGCACCCGCGACTCACCCAGCGAGGCGATGCGGCGGCCCGCGGGGCTGGCCCAGAACCCGTGCACCCACCGCAGCACCGACTCGTCGACGTCGTCGGGCAGATCTTCAGCGCGGCGAAGGTCGCGCAGCACGGCCATCAGCTGGTCTGAGCCCACCGCATCGAGCGGCGTCAGCTCGAGCAACCGGTGCGCGGCGGTGCCTCGGGCACGAACATCGACCGGGCCCCCTGCCCCTTCACGCGTGCCGGGCTCTTCGTCAGCCACGAAGCTGCGGGGGCGTTCAGCGAGCCCAACCTGGTGCGCGAAATGAAAGCGCCGCGGGCAACTGACGAAGTCTTGCAGCTGCGTGACCGGCAACACCGCCTCGACCGGGCGGGTCGAAGGGCCCTGTCGAACGCGCTCGATGATCTGCCGCACCTGCTCGGTCGCGCTGGCCGGAGCCGTGAGCGGATCAACCGGCGGCGCCCCCTCGGGCAGCGAGTCGACCTGTACGTCGGTCACGTCGTTCCAACTGTCGTTTTGCAGCACGTCGGCCCAGTGCTTGAGCTTGTCGCCCACCTTGGGCGCCATCAGACCGAGCACGACCTGATCTCTGGCGCGGGTCATCGCCACGTAGAGCAACCGCAGATTCTCGGCGAAGGCGCGCCGGTTTCGCACCGATGAGATCGCTTTTTCTCGCGCCGCTCCGGTGATGCTCTCGGGCATGCCGAAGGGGCGAATCGCCAGACCTTCGTTGCGGTCGAACCAGATCAGCTCGCGTTCGTTGCGGCGGGCCGCGAACAGCTCAGGCAGCACCACGATCGGCCACTCCAGCCCCTTGGCCTGGTGCACCGTGCACAGCGTCACGGCCTCGGGGTCGTAGGCATCGAGCACGTCGCCTTGTGCCTCGCGGGGCTCGCGTTGGGCGAGCTGCAGCAGCTCTTGCGCGAAGGCCCCCGCGCCGATGCCCGCATTCTGCCGGGTCGTGGCGAGCTCGAGCAGCTTCTCGACGTTGGCCAGCGCCTGTTCTCCGAAAGGGCCGGCGGCGAGCGCCTCGCGCACCTCGAGGGTGTCGAGGGTGACCCGAACCAGCGCGCGCAGCCCCAGCCGGTCGCGCTCGCGCAGCAGCGTGGCAAAGAGCGTGCGAAACCGCTCGAAGCGGGTCACCTCGTCGGGTGAGAGACCGGTCAGGTCGATCGTGGCGTCGAGCAGCACCCGGTGGGCGTCGAGCCCGCGGGTCGGCTGGGCGAGGCGAACGAGCGACGCGTCACGCAGGCCGACCAGCGGGCTGCGCAGCACCGTCGCCAACGCCAGCGCATCACCCGGCGTGGCCAACAGCTTGAGCCAGCAGGCCAGATCAACGACCTCTTGCGCCCCGAAGAAGCCGCGGCCCCGCACCACCCGGTGGCGAACGCCGTGGCGCACCAGGGCCAGCCGGTAGGTCTCGAGCTGGGTGAGCCGCTGAAAGAGCATCGCGATGTCGGCGCCGCGCACGGTGCCTTCGCTCAAGCGCTGTCGTACGAAGCGCGCCACGGCGTCGGCGTCGAACTCGCGCAGGGTGGCCGCGTCGGGTTTTTCGGGCAGCGTCGCCGTCAACCGAACGATGGGAGTGCCCTCGACGTGCCCGCGCTGCGCCTGCAGGTGGTCTTGCTCGGTGTAGACGACCTCGAAGGCCCGGGGAGCGCCTTCGAACTTCTCTTTCGCGAGCACCCGCAGCATCAGGGTGTTGAGCGAGGCGACCAACGCCGGTGACGAGCGCCACGAGGTCTGCAGCCACGCGCGCCCACCGCCGCTGGCCTCGATGCGCCGGGCCATTTCTTCGAACACGGTGACGTCGGCGCCCCGAAATTCGTAGATGCCCTGCTTGCGGTCACCAACGACGGCGAGAAACGCACGTTGCAGCGGCAGCTCGAGCACTTCTTGCGAGGCGCTCTCGAGCGATTCGGAGATCGGCCGCGGAGCCCCCTGCCGTTTCTCGGCGAGGAACATCACCAGCTCGAGCTGCACCCGGTTGGTGTCTTGAAACTCGTCGACCAGCAGCGCGCCGAAGCGGGTTTGCGCCTCGAGCCGGGCCGTCGGCACGTCACGCAGCAGGTTTCGCGCCTGCAGCAGCATGCCGGTGAAGTCGAGCACCCCTCGGGCCTTGAGGGCCTGCTCGTGCAGCCGCATCACCTCGCCGAGCAGGTCGCGAATCGCCGCCTCGTAGGGCGCCAGGCCGACGGCGGCGTGAAGCCAATCGAGGCGCCTCGGGTTGGCGCTGTCTTTGACGTCGCTGACGAAGGTGCGGGCCTCTCTGAGCTCGGAGATGTTCTTCAACGCGCCGCTCAGCTCTTGCAGCACCGCGGCATCGGTGGGGTACGACTCGAACGAGGTCGAGTTGAGCAACGCGGCGAATGCCCGGGCCTTGTCGTTTTCTTTGGGCTTCTTGGCGTAGGCCCGTTGAATGCCGTCTCGGGTCAGCGCCTGCACCTCGGCGAGGGTGCGTTCGAATTCACGCCGCGCGGCGATGGGGTCGGTGATGCGCAAGAACCGGGGCTGCGAGCCCTCTTCGCGCAGGCGCACGAAGACCGACACCAAGCCGTCAATCAGGCCATTCTCGAGACCTCCGCCGAATTGGAGCTCGCGGACGAGGTCGGTGATCAGCGGGTCTTTGGCCTCGATGCGCCGCAGCACCTCGCGCTCGATGACGCCTTGGAGCAACGCGCGGGCCTCGCGTTCGTCGAGCAGGGCGAAGCCCGGGTTGACTCCGCTGCCGGCTGGAGCGCGTCGCAACAGGTGCGTGCACAGCGAATGAAACGTGCCGATGGTGGCGGCGCCAAGGTCGTCGCGAATGCGTCGCCAGAACCGGGCGGGGGGCATGGGAGCGCCCAGGGCCTCGAACGAGGCGAGCAGCTCGGGCTCGTTGGTTTGACCATCGGCGAGCGCATCGAGGCGTCGACGCAGACGCTCGCGCATCTCGGCGGCGGCCTTGTCGGTGAAGGTGAGCAGGCCCAACCGCTCTGGCGCGATTGGCTCGGCCTCGGCCCGCGCGCCGCCGAGCAGGTGCAGGCACATGGTGACGAGGCTGTAGGTTTTGCCCGTGCCCGCCCCGGCGAGGAGGGCGAGGTTTCGCTCGAGTCGCAAGGCCTCAGGCAGCGCGAGCGACTCGGGAGCGGGCTCTTCGCGCACCAGCCTCAACCGAGCTGGCGCGGGTGACGGAGCCTCGGCCTCGAGCGAGGCTTTGATGAGCGCGACCTGCGCCGAGCTGATCGGTGCGGCGAGCTCAGGCGCGAGTTCGTCGTCAACGTCTTCGGCGGCGACAGGGCTGGCCAAGGTGGCGGTGATCAACGCAACCTGAGCCGACACAGGGGGGTCATCGCGTACTGGCTCGGCGGGTGGTGAGCGCTGCCGGCCTAGGGCGCCGCGAGCGGTCGGCTCGGTCGTGAGTGCGACGGGCTGCCGTTCAGAAATGCCACGCGTCGTCGCGGAGCCGGGCCCTGTCGTCAGCGCGACGGGTTCTCGACCCAAAGCGTCGCGCGGCGGGGTGCCCGGCTCGTGCGTAAGTGCGACGGGCTCTCGACCAGCATCGCCGCGCGTCGTCGCGGTGACCGGCCCGGTGGTGAGTACGACTGGCTCCCGTTCAGAAACGGCACGCGTCGTCTTGGGCGCGGGCTCGATGGTCTGCGAGACAGCCTCCCCGCCCGCTGCTTCAGCCCGGCCGTGTGCGCGCTCTGCCGGTACACCGAGAGCGCCGACGGCACGCGAATCAGCTGGTCGCGTCGAAGTCGGCCCCCCAACGCCCACGTGCGCGTCGACCGCTCCAAGGTGTGCGGGCGACGGTTCGGCGAAGTCGAACCCCAGCTGCCCCTGGTCTCGCGACTTGACGGGCTTCTTCACGGCTCGCCCGCCAGGCGCCGCGTCGAAATACGACACACCGATTGGTAGTCGCAGTACCCGCAATCAATCGGCCGCGCACCGAAGTCACCCCGGCGCCGCCGTGCAAGCACGCCATGCACTGCGTTCGCCACGTTTGGCCGCCCGTGCGCCTTCATCTCGAGCCGAGTCGCCGAGTCCATCGACAGGAGCTCGGCGGTGGTGACCCGGGCCTTGAACAAAATCTCTCGCAGCGACGTCGCCTCGTGGTCGCGCAGGCCGACCCAAGCCGCGTCAACCTCATGGCCCGGGTACCCCTGCTGCACCGCCAGCGCGTACAGCGGCAACTGAAAATCAGGGTTGAACAGCGCATCGCCGCGCTGCCTCGAGGTCTGCTTGCCGCTCTTGTAGTCGACGACGCCCGCGACCTTCTCACCCACATCGAGGCGATCGATTTTGCCCGTCACGTACACGTCGGTCTCGCCCTCGAACGCTGCCCTGATCGCCACCTGTTGCAAATTCGCGGGAGACCCCAGCCTTCCGAACTCCGTCTCGACCAACTCAGGCAGCGCGCCCTCAATCGGCAAGACCAGCTGGGAGCCGAAGTACCCGTGAATCACCTGCGCCGCACGGGCCTTGGCGATCTCCCACAGCTGGGGGTGCCCCGTACCGCGTTCGCGTTCGATGACCTCGCTCGCACGCGCGACGGCCTTCGCGAGCGCAGGCTGCAGCTGCTCGTCGGAGATCGCCTTGCCCAGCAACCCGGCCTGCCGCAATGCCGGCACCAGCTCGCGCAAAATCTCATGCAAGAATGAACCGCGCCCCGACGAGTCGAGGTCTTCACCTTGCGAGTTGCTCCGGCGCAGGTTCAGCACCCGCTTGGCCAGGCCCTGAAACCCGCAGTTCGCCCACTCCTTGAGCTCGGCGGCGCTGACGGGGTGGTCGACGCCGTAGGTGAGGCTCCGCGTGACCCCTTCGAGGCCCTCGTCGAGTGGCAGCTGCCCGCTGAACGCCCCGGCGTGCGCCTCGTCAGACGAAAAATACCGCAGCCGCTCGGTCTCGGCCTCACCTCGGGCCCGCGCCGCCGACAACCACGGCTCATTCACGAGCGCCTGCGCCAAGGCCTCACGCCGGCCATCGCGCGCCGTCTGGCGGGTCTGGGCGGGGCCGGCGACTTCGAGCGCGGCACGAACCCGAAGGTCGGCTTCAGACGCCACTGAATCGAGCCCAGGCACCGATGTGCGCGGCACGTCTTCGACCCGAAACCCCTCGACCGCGCGCCCCAGCGCGTCGAAGAACGGAGACGCCAGGGCCGCCCGCCCCGACGCATCGAACCGCGCGCGGCTCAGCACGACCCGCTCGGTCGCCGCGCTCAGCACGTGGTGAAACAGCAGCCGGTCTTCGGCCAGGCGCAGGGGCAACCCGAAGTCACCCTCGGCGACCCCAAGCCGAAACAGCGGCTGCTTCGCGAGCGCGTTGAGGCTCTTGCGCTGGTCTTCTCCAAGCAACGGCAGCGGAGGCGCCCGGCCAGGGAAACGCCCGTCGATCAGGCCTCCCAAGAAGACGAGCTCGAACTGCCGGCCCGCGAGCTCACGGGCATCGAGCAACCACACCGCGCCGGTACGAGCCCCTCGAGCGCTCAAGTTCACCTCGGCGGCGAGCGTGGTGAGCCAGTGCGCAAAGGCGCTCCGATCGACCTCGACCTGCGCGAGACCCGACTGATCAAGCGCTTCGCTCAGCCGGCCCTTGAGCTCACGCAGCGCGTCTGCCGCGGCCTGATCTCGGGCCAAGGCGCGGTCGATCTCGCGACTCAAGAACGTCCCCACTCCGCGGGGTTCACGGTCATCGAGCGCGTGAAACACGCCAGTGCCTTCGACGGCCCGCCACCACGCGTCGAGCATCACCCGAAATCGCGCCCGCTTCGGTATCTCGCTCGCGAGCCGAATCAACGCCCGGGCCGCCGTGGCGACACTCCGCATTGAGCTCAGCGACTTCTCGGCCTCAGCCCGCCGAGGCCCCGGCCCCAACACCTCGAGCTGCCCCTGCAACCGCACTTCGAGCGCATCGAGGCGCACCGCGTACGCCCCCTTCGAAGGCGAGCGACCCAGCGCATCGTCGCGAATGCCTGCCTCGGCGAGCCACCTCGCTGCATCGGCGGTGCATGCGATTGGCCCGCGCGCGTAGCGAGACGAGACCCACCCCACCACCTCGCTCGCTGGAAATTCATCTTCGACCAGCGAGAGCACCGAAAACGCCAATCGGCCGACGCCGCTCACGGTCAGCGGCACTCCGAGCCGAGCCCGCAGGGGTATGTCGAGTGCATCGAACGCCTCGAGCACGGTCTCACTGTCTGCCGCGAGGTCTCGGTAGACCACCGCTATCTGCTCGGGGGCCGTGCCTGCCTGCAGCAGTCGCTTGATACGCCGCGCCATCTCGCCCGCTTCGTCTCGGCCCGACGACGCGCTGAAGGCCTCGAGCGAAGGCGCTTCGGCTCGCCGGGGTTCTTGCGCGAACACCTGCTCGGCGACCCACTCGAGCGGCGTGCCGGCGCGGTGCAGCTGCAAGTCATGGGGGTCGAGCTCCCAGCGGTGCTCGATGTGCCGAATGGCCTGCGAGACGAAGATGTCGACCTCATCGCGCCCCACGCCGGGCCAGGTGAGCACGAAGCGAACGCCCTTCTTGCGGCAGGCCTTCGCGAGCGCCTCGAGAAACGACAACCGCGCGGGAAAAAGGTCGTGCACGAAGGCCACTTCGATTTCGTCGAACCCGAACAGCCTGGGCGGCAGGCCCTCTTTGAGCAGTCGACCCGTGGCCACCGTCAACACCTCGGCGCCATCGAGCAGCCCGTTCGAGAGCAGTGCCTGATCGACCGCCTCCCACAGCGCGGCGATGGCGAAGCCCCGGCTCTGCACCGTGCCCTCACCCCGCCCCGCCGCGTCGCGCAGCAGCTGCACCGTCACGTTCTGCGACTTCAAGTGCGAGATGACCTCGCTGGCGGCGCGGGCAAAGTCAGGGGCGCTGGCGAAGTCGCCAAAGGCTTCGGTCGCCAACTGCGGCGCCACCCGGGTGAGCACCGATTGCACCACGAAGGGCGAGGCCGGAGCGCGGCCGACGAAACGGGCGGGCTCGCAGCGGTCAACCAACTGGGCAAACGTGCAAGCAAAGCGCGCATCGACCAACCGCCCGGCCCGGCTGGCCTCGACCAGCGCCTGCTCGACGCGATCTGAATCGGGGAAAACGCGGAGCCGTCGGGCACTCATGGCGGCGCCACCCTACAGCATGGGTCTGACACCCATGACAACGCTCGCAAGAACGCTCGCAAGAACGGTGAGGGCACCACGGTTCCGTGCTAGGGCGCTCTGCCGTGAGTCTCTCCCGCCGCCTCGTCGTCTTCGCCGTGGTCGCCACCGTCTCGACGGCGATCGACCAGGTCACCAAGGTCATCGCGACCGACGCGCTCAAAGGCCGGCCGGTCGATTCATTCTTGGGCGACCTGTTTCGGTTGCAATACGCGACCAACGACGGCGCCTTCTTGTCACTCGGTTCGTCACTGCCGACCGCCGCGCGCTTCATGGTGCTCACCGTCGGCGTGGGCCTGTTGCTGCTGGCGATCGCCCTTTATTCTCTCTTCGGCAAGAACCTCGACTCGATGCAGGTCGCCGGCTACGCGTTGATCGTCTCCGGAGGCGCCAGCAACTGGGTCGACCGCGCCCGCTTTGGCGGCCTGGTGGTCGACTTCATGAACATGGGCATCGGCCGGCTCCGCACTGGCATCTTCAACGTGGCCGACCTCGCGATTCTGGCCGGCATCGGCGTGCTGATGGTGCATGGCTATCGCACCGAGCGAATGCTCAAGGCGCAGAAGCAGGCAACGGTCTGACGCGCACACGCACGCACACCGAATGACGCGGGTGGTCGTGCAGCTCACTTGAATCTCGCCGTGATTTTCTCGAGGCTTTCAGCCGTGTTGAAAACGGCGGGGGTGCTGACTGCGGCGTTGTTGATCTCAACCCCTGCGTGGGCATCGTCACTGCTGGTGGTCTGTGCAGACGAAGCCTCGAGAAACCTCAAAGACGACATCACCGAATTGCTCTCGGCCTCAGCGTCGAAGATCACGGTGAAGGTGGCGGGCCCGAAGGCGCCAGCGACCGCGTGTCTCTCGGTCGCGGCCGCGCGACGCCATGAATGTTTCGCGACCGCGGGAGGCGCCGCCAACGTCGAGGCGCTGCTGCTGGTGAGCACCGTGGCCAAAGCCGGCGCGCTGGTGGTGACCTTCGAAGTGCTCGCGGCAAGTGATGGCAAGCCGCAGCGCCGAGAGCTGATCAAGACCTCGGCCGCCAAGTTCAAGATCAATGCAGGCCCGGTGCTCAAGCGCGTGGTGGCGCCGATCGCCTCGAAGAAGAAAGCGCCCGAAGGCGTCGTCGCCGCGCCAGTCAGACGGCCGGCGCGCGTCGAGCCCGAGCCGGCCCCGGTGCCCGGCGTCGAGCCGGCTCCGATCGCCAGGGCTGACCGACCGACCGCCACGCAGCTCGAGCCCCGCACGTACGACTCGACCGCGGAGCTGGTCGCGACTCCGGTCAAGCCGAGCTCGTCACACGCCGGGGCATGGGTCGCGACCGGCACTGCCGTCGCCGCCGCCGCGGTCGCCGGTACCTTCGGGGGGCTTGGGCTCTCGAACCGCGCGCAGCTGACCCGCAGCACCGATGGCGTCTCGCCGCTCAGCTACTCGCAAGCGCAGGCGCTGCAGCGAACGAGCAACCTGCAGCTGACCATCGGTCTGAGCGCGGCCATCGCGGCGGGCGTCTCGGGCACGCTCGCGGCGATTCTCTGGAGTCGCAACTAGATGACTCGGCTCCCGCTCGTCACGCGTTCACCCCAAGGCGCCGGGTCGCACAACCGCTCGGCGGGTTCTCAGAGCCGCGCTTCGATGACTCGGCTCTCGCTCGACCTCGTACTCACCGCAGGGCACCAATTCGCTCAACTCCCGGCGCAACCCCTTCGGAGCCGCACTTCAATGACTCGGCTCACACTCGCAGCGCTCGGTCTCGTTCTCACTGCCGGCTGCCAGTGCGCCCAGCTGCCTGATGCGTTGTTCGCCTGCGAGGCCGACCGGAGCTGCGCGCAACCGGGCTTCATCTGCGGCAGCGACTTCATCTGCCGGGCGCCCAACGACGGAGGCTCGACCGGCACCGACGCGAGCGTGCGCACCGACTCGGGCGTGCCCGACGCGGGCCAGGCGATCGATTCAGGAGCAGTGACCGACTCCGGCACGCCACTCACCGATGCGGGTGGCGCGACTGACTCCGGCATGCCGTCAACCGATGCAGGCGGCGCGGGGCTCGACGGCGGTGGCGTCGTCGGTGACGCGGGCGGTCCTCCGACCGATGCGGGTGGTCCTCCGACCGATGCAGGCGGCCCTCCGACCGATGCGGGGGGTGGGCCCGGCGACGCAGGCGGAGGCCAAGGTGATGCCGGCGGCCCTGCTGACGCGGGCGGGTGCGTACCCTCGGCCGACGAGCCCGACGATGTGTTCGGGCCCGGTGTCGACACCAACTGTGATGGCATCGACGGAGACCTGTCGATCGCCGCGCTCGTCGATTCGGTGACCGGCGACGACCTCGGCGGCGATGGGTCTCGGCTCAAACCGTACAAGACCATCGCCAAGGCGCTCTCGACCTTGAAGCCGCAGATTCTGATCTCGCAAGGCACGTACACCGAGTCACTGTTGGTGACGAGCGGCCGCCTCTTCGGAGGCTACAAGCAGTCGGCCGGCTGGGCCCGCACCGGCACGCGACCGAACATCGTGGGCGCCGTCGAGGTGCAAGGCACTGGCACCAACGTGACGCTCGACTTCGTGACCATCACCGCGCCCGATGATGACGCGGGCGCGTCGGTCGCGCTCACCGTGGTCGGGGTCGACGCCGGCACCCGCATTCGCCGCTCGGTGATTCAAGCGGGCCTGGGAGCGCCGGGCAAGAACGCCCCTCAGCGCCTCGTCGCCGACGCAGGCATCGATGGCAATGAAGGCATCTCGAGCGACGACGGCGGCTTCGGAGGCGCCGAAACGCCCAGCGTGTGCAACGGCACCCAGGGTCTGCCGGGCGCAGCGGGTGGCGCTGGGGGCGATGGAGCGCGAGTCGGAGGCGACGGGCAAGTGGGCGCTCCTGCCGTCTTCGGAGGCGATGGGGGGGTCGGCATCACCTGCACGAGCTTGCCGTGCCTTGGGTTGGCCGGTGGGCCTGGTGCCGACGGAGCAGACGGTACCATCGGCGCCAATGGGGCCGCCCAGATCTCGGGCTTCTTCTTGGGCAAGGCGTGGCTGATGGGGCAAGCGAACGACGGTCTCACGGGCGGCGCCGGAGTCGGTGGCGCGGGCGCGGGGGGCGGCGGGTCGGTGACCGCGATGAACGGCATGCTCCTCTTGCTGGGCGGTGGTGGCGGCAGCGGAGGCAGCGCCGGGTGCCCCGGGCTCGGTGGCATCGGTGGCCAAGGCGGTGGCGCCTCGGTGTCGATGCTGGTGGTCGGTGGGTCTCCCACGCTCGAGGCGAACTCGTTTCAAACAGGCTCGGCCGGTGCCGGTGGCGACGGAGCCCCCGGTCAATTCGGGGGTCGCGGTGGCCGTGGCGGCCCTGGCGGCATCGGGCAACCCGACGGCGCGAGCTCAGCCGGGGGCGCGGGTGGCACAGGGGGCACAGGCGGGCGTGGCGGCCGCGGCGGCACAGGAGGCGGCGGCGCAGGCGGCCCCTCGGTCGGCGTGTGGTGCGTCTTCTCGGCGGCCCCGATCTTCGTCGGCACGACCAACACGTATCTGCTCGGCCCAGCGGGCGTCGGCGGCGGGCCCAATGGCGTGAGCGGCGTGACGTCTGACACCCGCAACTGCCCCTGAGGTGAACGGGTTCTCTGGCCCCTCTCGCCCTCGAAGCATGTAGGGTGGTGAGCGATAGCAGAGCCGATTTCACCATTTTTTCGCAACCTGTAAGAATCAGGGCCGATAACCCCGATTCGGCCAGCCCCTGGAGTGACGATGCCTTTCATGCGCAATTCGAGGCACCTCACCGTCTTTGCGGCGGCTCTGCTCCTCAGTCTCACCAGCTGCGTTTGCGGCCTGGTCTCAGACCTCGACACCGGCTCGCTCGATGGCGGGGCGCGGGTCGATGGTGGAGGTCGCGGCGATGGCGGTGCACGCGATGCCGGCCCGACCTCGACGGCTGACGCTGGGGCCTTCGATGCGGGCACTGGCATGCCCGACGGTGGTGAGTGCCCCCCCGTGAGCTGCACCGACCAGTGCGGCCCGGTTCGCGATTTCTGCCGAGGCACCGTGTTGCAATGCGGCGGCTGCACGGGCGGCAAGGCCTGCGACCTGGTCAACCACGTCTGCGTGACGCCGAAGGTCGACTGCGCCCAGCTCGGTGCGCAGTGCGGTCAGCTGCGAAACACCTGTGGTACGCGCCTCAACTGCGGCGCGTGCTCAGGCAACCTGGAGTGCGACCGCAACACCCACACCTGCGTGGCCTGCAGCAACGCCAGCTGCCAAGACCTGGGGTACGAGTGCGGCGACGTCTGGCTCGGCTGCGGCGCGTTCACCAACAAGACGAACTGCGGCGGCTGCAAGCCCGGCATGACCTGCAACCCCGGCATTCACAAGTGCGAGCCGATGTGCACGCCCGCGGCCGACTCGGTGCTCTGCGCGGCCGCCGGAGCGGAGTGCGGCGTCATCGACAACGGTTGCGGTGGCATCGCGACCTGCGGCACCTGCGGCACCGGCACGGGCTGCGGGGCTCGAGGCATCGGCAACCGCTGCGATCTGCCCGAGGTGCCCGACGAGTGCTTGGCTGCGTATCGCAACTGTGGCTCGATGAAGACGGTGTGCGGTGCCGGCATGATCGACTGCGGCACCTGCCCCAGCGGCCAGATCTGCGGCGTCGAAGGCCGGTGCACTGATCACCCCGACTGCGCCGCGTTCGGCGCCGGTGGCGACGCGGGGAGCGCCTGCTCGAACGGCCCCTCGGCGAGCTTCCCCCAAGACCCGGGCACCAACCTGGCCTGCCCCTGCGCTGCCCCAGGCCGCTGCAACATCACCAACACCCGCACCGAAGCGCCGATGGGCGTCAAGGGCACCTGCTGCGTGAACACGGTCAAGTGCGGCGCCAATGAGTGCAACAGCACCAAGATCAACGAGTGCACCGGTGAGGTCATTACCTGCGGCTGCACCGAGACCGGCACCAAGTGCAACAACGCGATGAAGCGCTGCGAGGTCGACAACGGGTGCTCATCGTTCACCACCGGCGCCGACGGCAGCAAGTGCAGCAACGGCCCGAGCACGCAATTTCCCACCGATGCCGGGTCGCTGACGTGCCCCTGCTCGGCCCAGGGCGCAGAATGCTTCAGTAACCAGATGCCCCTGCCCAACGGCAGCACCACCGCCGGGCTCTGCTGTACGCCCGATGTCTGCCCCAGCACCTCGTGCGGCCAGATCACCGACCACTGCACCGGGCAGGTGAAGAGCTGCGCGTGCGGCGCCGGCAGCCACTGCAACAGCGCCAACTCGATGTGCGTCGGCAATGACAACTGCACCACGCTGGGTGCTGGTGGCAACGGGCAGCAATGCTCGAACGGGCCCGCGTTCAGTGACCAGGGCATTCCTCCGACGTTGCTGACCTGCCAGTGCACCACCCCCTCGTCGACCTGCTCGAAGAACGGCGCCGTCGTCACCGGCAACACCATCGGCACCTGCTGCCAGAACACGACCACCTGCGGCACGCAGTGCAACGTGACCTTGACCAACTCGTGCACCGGAGACCCGATCGTCTGCGGCTCGACCTGCAACGGCACCGGCACCTGCAGCGCGGGCTCGAACGGCACCTGCGTGCCCTACAAGAACTGCTCGCAGCAAATGCCTCCCGCCGATGGGAGCGAGGGCGCGAAGTGCAGCATCGACGCGAACGGCTCCTTTCCCCGGTACCCGTTTGACCCGACCGGGCAGACCTGCGGGTGCGCGGGAGGCCGGGTGTGCGCGGTCGTCGGGCCTCCGAAGCACGCGGCCGGGTCGGGCGAGCTGGGCACCTGCTGCACCAACACCGCCTCGTGCAATGGCCAGTGCGGCACCACCGTCACCGACACCTGCACCGGAGCCACCATCATCTGCGGGTGCGACTCGGCCCACCACTGCGCGTCAGGGACCTGCGCGGTCAACGCGACGTGTGGAGGCTACGGAGCCGGCGGAGGCATCGGCGCGAAGTGCTCGACCGTGGCGAGCGGCGCTTTCCCCGATGGGCCCAACGGCATGAACCTGACCTGCCCCTGCAGCACCGGCGGCGGGCTGGCGAACAACACCTGTGTCGGCTCGAGCGCGAGCACCGCGGGCACCTGCCAGTGCACGCCGAAGGTGCCGACCACCTGCGGAGATGACGGGCAGAGCGATGGCTGCGGCGGCACGATGTCAATGCCCTGCGGGTCTCCGATGGTCTGTTTTCAAAACGCGTGCTGCAGCAAGGCGGCGTGCGGGGCGCGCAACGAGGGCGATGCCTGCGGCGCGATGTCGACCTGCGGCGTGTCGGTCAACTGCGACTGCACTCAGATGTACATGACCTGCGGAGCGAAGACGCCCGGGGTCTGCGGGTGCATACGGCTCGACCAGGGCGCCTGCGGCAACCAGATACCCAACGGCACCATCGGCCCTGACGGGTGCGGCGGGTTCGTTCAGTGTGGAGGGTGATCATGACCAGCGCTCGACTCGTTTCAGCAATGACGTTGGTGATGGTGCTCAGCGCGTGCGGCGACACGATTTACATTTCGTTGCCGTCGGCTGACGGGTCGGTGGGTGACGGTGGGCGGTTCGGCGACGGGGGCGTGGGTGGCGATGCGGGCTACACCGGGCCGTTTCCTGATCTCGATGCGGGCGAGCTGGCCGCGGGGGTCTGCGCCGATCAGGGCAAGCAGATCGTCGCCTCGCAGGTCGACCTGCTGGTGGTGCTCGATGTGTCGTACTCGATGGACTACGATCACAAGTGGGAAGCGGTGCGCTCGGCGATGAACTCGTTCGTGACCAAGCCGCAATTCAGTGGGCTGGGCATCGGGCTTCAGTACTTTCCCATTCGGGCGCAGTGCTCGGTGGCCGAGTATGAAAAGCCGGCGGTGCCGTTCTCGGTGTTGCCGCTGGCAGCCGGGGCAATCTCGGCCTCGCTGAGCATGCAGCAGATGCAAGGAGGCACCCCGACGGTGCCGGTCTTGGAGGGCACTAGCAAGTACGCGCGCACCTGGGAGACCGCCCACCCGGATCACCAGACGGTGATTGTTTTGGCGACCGACGGCGTACCCGACGACAGCTGCGTGGCGGCGCCCGATGGGGGCCTGGCGAACTCGCTGCCGAACGTGTTGACGGTGGCGAGCGGCGCGCTGCATGCGTCTCCGCCGATCAAGACGTTCGTGATTGGCGTCGGCAAAGACCTGACCGCCTTGAACCAGATCGCAGCGGCGGGCGGCACGCAGAAGGCGCTGCTGGTCGACACCCGGTACGACGCCGACATCGCATTTCTCGATGCGCTGACCGAGGTCAAGAACGCGGCGCTGGGGTGCGACTTCGACGTGCCGTTCAAGAACGGGGTCGACCCGTCTGCGGCGCGGGTGCGCTTCATCGCCGATGACCCGCGCCGATCATTCGTAGTGCCCAAAGTCGCCGACGCCGCGAGCTGCAAGACCGGCTCGGGGGCGGGGTGGTACTTCGAGGGGCTGCCGCCAGAGACCAAGCTGGCCTTGTGCCGGCCCAGCTGCGAGGCGCTCAACGGGCCGACCGGCAAGCTGTACGTCGAGTTCGGGTGCGCGATTCAGTAACTCCGGGCGCTCGGCTTACTCGCGGCGGTACCCGAAGCGCACCTCGATGCGCTCCAGTCGCAGCTCGGCCCGGGCGCTGCCATTCACCCCGAGCGGCATCACCCGCACCGTGCCGGTCTCGAGATCGCTGAACAGCGACGGCACCCGGTCGAGGCTCACCACGAAGTCACTCGGTGACGCGGCCGGCGCGGCCCAGGTGCCGATGGTGCGCCAGCCGAGCGCAGTCCACACCTGCACTTCGAAACCGTCGAGCGGCTGATCGCCGGCCCCCCGACCGCTCGCCCCGCCGCGCCCACGCACTTCGACGCGCTGAAGGCGGGCCTCCGGTGAACCCAGGCCAGCGGGTTGCGGGTACTGCACCACCGCCTCGGGCCGGTGCTCGGCCGTGCGGAGCTCCTCGACGCCGTCGAAGCCGTTCTGTCGCACCTTGTCGAGCTTGGTCGCCGCGCTGCCCGACTTGCCGCCGAAGACCACCATGCGCCGGCGCAGCGGGTCGTAGGCACACTTGGCGTCGGCGATTGACTGGAGCGAGCCATCGCCTTCGGGGTCGCTCACCTCCAAGACCTCCCAACCGGCCGTCGCAGACCACCGCCAGGCATCGGCCAACCCTCGCGTCGCGAGCCACACCCCATCGCCCTCGTCGAGCGCATCGGTGCCCCCGAAGAGAAGAACCTCGCCCCGAAACGGGTCGGCGCCGAAGACGGCACCCTCGCGCGAGTCGGGCTCGTGGGGCGACATCGGCATCGACCACGCGTTGGCGCGAAAGGTCAGGTGGCCAGTGGTTGCGGCGCTCGTCGAGCTGCCTTGGGCAATGACTCCGCCGAAGAGCTGAAAGCCTTGCAGGGGCGCGGCGAACGCCGCCGAGCGTGCCGTGGGCAAGGGCGGCAATGCGACCGAGGTGCCATCGGCGCCGAGCGCCCACACCCGGGTGTCGAGATCGCGCGGCGAGACAGAGAATGCGCGGCGGCTCCCGCCCGCCAGAATCAATCGACCTGTCTCGTCGACCGCGCCGGCCGCGTGCACGTTGCACGGTTGACCCAAGGCGCCCAGCTGCGACCATTGCCCGTTCGCCCCGAAGCGCCAGACATCGGCCGCCGGCGCACCGGCCACCCCGCCATCGGCCAAGACGTGAGGCATGAAGCAGCGATGCAGCCCCAGCCCGCCGTCGCTCGCGGTGAAGAGCTGGGTGGTGAAGGCCGGGTCCCACGCGGGGGGCGGGCTTACCGGGAGCGCCGCCAGCGCAGTCGCACGTTCACCGTTCCACCCCCAGGTGTCGCCGAGCCCCAACGCATCGACCCCAATGCCCCCGTGAATGACCACCTGCTGCAGCGCTGGGCTCCAGGCCATGCCGTGAAAGACCCGACCCTCGGGCATGCGATCGGTGTTGCGCTGCGACCAGAGGGGCGCGAAGCCTCCGTCTGCTTCGATGAACAGCGCGTAGTTGGCGCCCATCGTCAGCGGCTCGGCGGTGCCGAAGACCATCTTCTGGGTCGAGGGCTCGAAGCACAGCGAGTCGGGCTCGTCGTAGCTCGGTGGGCTGGGCCTGACCACCTCGACCCACCCTCCGTCACGCTGGGCCCAGACCTTCGCGTGACCCGACTGCTGCCCACCCAGCCACAGCTCTTCGCGCACGGGGTGCCAGGCCAGCACCGGGTCGCCGACGTTGGGCGCCGGGCCCAGGGTGACCCAGGCGTCGTTGAGCAAGGTGAGCAGGCTCGCGCCGCCATCGACCTGGGCCCACACCACCAGGCGGTCGTCACCCGCCACGGTCATCGACGTTTGCGACGTGGGAGGGAAGCCGGCATCGAGCGCCGCCCAGGTCTCGCCGCTGAGCGCCCAGGTATCACCGCGCGGTTGGCCGGCCCAGGTGCCGCCGGCAACGACGATTCGGTCAGTCTTGGGCTCCCAGGCCATGCCGTGACTCATGCGCGAGGGTGGCACCTCGCCGCGAACGAGCACACGTGCCCAGGAGCCTTGCGAGAAGCGCCAGGTGTCATCGGCCCCCGTATTCGAGCCGCGGCCTCGACCACCGTAGAGCACCGTGTGCCCTCGGCGGCGATCGTAGGCCACCGCGCCGTATTCGTGGAGGCTCGGGTCTCCGTCTGACTCCGAGTCGAGCCCCGACGCCAACGCCCAGTGGTCGCCGGCCCAGCGCGACAAGAAGGGCACGGTCGACGAGCCGATGATCGAGCCGTGGGCCCAGTCAGTCACACACCGCGCGCCGTACCGATTCGGAGCGCCCGAGCCACCGAAGTTCGCCCAGCTCGAGCCTCCTCGAAACGGCCGCGCCGCGAGCTGAGCACCTGCGCGGCGCACGCCGTCGGCTCGCGAGAGGGCACCAGACGCGGCACCGCGCTCGAAGAGCTCGACCGGGCTCGCCTGGGGCAGGGTCGGGTCGCTGGTGCTCGTCGTGACGACGAAGACCCCGTCACGCACCGCCACCCAGGCCGAGGCATTGGCCGCGGCGTCAACCGCCGACAGATAGACCTGCGGCCAGTCGCGAGCGCCCAACGCGGCGACTGAAAAGGCGCCACCATCGGTCGACGCCACCCGAGCCAGCTCATCGACCGCGCCCGGCGTCGCCGAGACCCGAATCACCGCCCCTGGCTCGACCGCGCCCTCGAGCCCCTCGAGCTCGAGCCGTGGGCTGGTCTGGTAGGGGTCACGCGTGAGCACCACCCGACCACCGGTGATGACGTCAGGAGCCCCTGGCGCAACGGTGTCGACGACGATGCCCGGCAAGGTCGTATCGCTCGAGTTGCCGGCCAGGTCGACCAGATGCACCTCGAGCGTGCACAGCCCCTGCTCGACCGCGCTCGAGGTGGGGCTGCCCGTGAAAACCCAAGGGGCCTCGCTGGTGGTGGCGCGCGCGAACGCCACCGTGGTCAGGCTCGAGCGCGCACAGCGCACCGTCGGGGGCGACGCCAGCGGTTCAGACGAGGCAAACGAGAACGTGGCGACCCCGGTGAGCGCCAACGCCGAGACCGTGAGCAGGGGGCTCTCGGGTGGAGGCGCCAGCAGGAGCGCAGAGCCGGGCGCGACTGAGGGCGGCGTGGAGTCGATGGTCAGCGAGCCCACGAATTGGTTTCGGGAGGCGACCGACGAGGTATTGAGCAGCTCGACCAGCACGCTGTGCGTACCCTCGACCGCGCCTTCAGGCACGACCCAGTTCGCGGCAAACACGTTGCCTGTCTGAGCAGGCAGCTCGAACGACACAAACGGCTGCGCGGCACGGGGTACGATGGTGACCCTCGGCGGTGAGGCCAGCGGTCTGTCGACGGTGACTGAAATTCGCACCGTCGCGCCCGCGCGAGCCACCTCGGGCACCACCGAATGCGCCGTGAGCAGCACGCTGCTGATTCGGGAAACGCAGACCCCGCTGGCGCTCTCACAGCGGCTCTCGGCAGGGCATTCAGCGTCGCTTTGGCATGAAATAATCGCGTCGCTCGAGACGGTGCGGTCGAATGAGCACCCACCGAGCAGCAGCACCACGGCAATCGCCCGACCCCAGTTGGCCACGCGCGCAGCCTACGGCGAACCGGCGGCCAGACCATCATCCATGTGTGGGCCAGGCGCACTTCGAAGCGACCACCCCGATGGGTGACACCTGCGCTTCACAGCAGTTCGCGCAGTGACTTCAGGGTGAACTGGCCCTCGAGGCCCCCGAACCCGGCGAAGGGCACTCCGGCCCGCTCGGCGGCGAGGCGGTCGAAGCGAGAGTCACCGACCATCACGGCCTCTTCGGGCGCGACACCCAACTCACGGCATGCGAGCAACACCAGGTCGGGGGCAGGCTTGGCCTCGGCGACCCGGTCGGCGGTGGCGTGTACCTCGAGCCAAGGGCGAAGCTCGGCTTTCTCGATGATCGCGCTCGCCAGAGGGCCGACGGTGTTGGTGACCAGGGCGCGGCGCACGCCGCGGGCAGCGAGCGTCGCAAGCACGTCTTTGGCGTCGGGGTTCACCCACACCGCGTCGAGGTGATTGACGAACTGCGCGGCGTAGAACGCATCGAGCTCGAACACCGTGCAGGTGAGCCCGAAGTACGGAATGTCGGCGGCGGTGCCTTGGCCGAAGGTCGGGGTGAACTCTTCGCGCGTAATCGGCCGGCCGCGAAACCGGCTGCCCGCCGCCTCGACCACCCGAAACCAGACCTCCGCGCTCTTCACGAGCACCCCGTCCATGTCGAAGAGCACGGCTGCGGCGTCGTTCAAGGTCGGCATGCCGCTTCATACATGGTTACTACCGACATGCTTATAGTAATCGAGATTACTATAGCCATCACTACCAAAACCCACTACACCCCCGCGCTATGGACGAACGACCTCGAGGAGGGCCGCTCAACGGCCCTGGGTTTCACCTGTGGAAGGCAAGCCTGCGCTGGTCTTCGGCAGTCGCCGAGTCACTCAAGCCACTGCAGATGACGCACGTGCAGTTCTTCGTGCTGGGCGCGGTGGGGTTTCTCTCGAAGAGCAAGGGCAAGGCGCCCAAGCAGAGCGAGGTGGCCGAGTTCGCGGGCATCGACCCGATGATGACCTCGAAGGTGGTGCGGGCGTTGGCGACCCGCGGGCTGCTCGAGCGCACCGATGACCCGACCGACAGCCGGGCCTGGCGGGTGAAGGTGACCACCAAAGGCGAGCCGGTGTTGGTGCGCGCGACCTCGTTGGTGAAGACGGTCGACGCGGCGTTCTTCTCGTCGGTGGGCTCGCGGGTCTCCGAGCTGTCTGGTGAGCTCGACGAGCTGGCCAACGGGTGACGAGCGACTTTCGCTTCTGCCCGCGCTGCGCGACCCCGCTTCACGAGCGGGAGGCCGGTGGGCGGGTTCGATTGGCCTGCCCTGCGGCCGGGTGTGGCTTCGTGCAGTGGGGCAACCCGACGCCGGTGGTCGGAGCGATCATCGAGCGAGATGGGCAGATTCTGCTCGCCCGAGGCAAGCACTGGCCCGAGAAGATGTTCGCGCTGGTGACCGGGTTCTTAGAAGCCGCGGAGTCACCCGAAGAAGGCGTGCGCCGAGAGGTCAAAGAAGAGCTGGGGCTGGACTCGACCATCTTGAGCCTGGTGGGGCTGTACCCGTTCGAGCAACAGAACCAGCTGCTGATCGTCTACCACCTGCTCGCCGCGCCGGGCCCGGTGGTCTTGAGCGACGAGCTGGCGGCGTACAAAGAAGTGCCGATTCAGAAGCTGCGCGCGTGGCCCATCGGTACCGGGCTCGCGGTGCAAGCCTTCATCGACGCCCGGCTCAAACGTCTTTCGGGCTCTTGAAGAAGGTGTGCTGGTAGTAGGCGAGCTCGGCGATCGAAGCGCGAATGTCGCTGAGCACGGTGTGCGCCGCGTCGACCTTCGAGCGCCCCCCCGCCTGGGGAAACCAGGCCTTGGTGAGAATTTTCACGCTGGAGACATCGACCATTCGGTAGTGCAGCACACGGTCGAAGCCCGGCATGAACCGGGTGATGAAGGCGCGATCGGTGGCGATTGAATTGCCCGACAAGATGCCCTCGCCGAACTCGCAGTGTTGCATCACCAGCTCCATCGCCTGCTTCTCGGCGGTGCGCAGCGAGGTGTCTGACTGGCGCACGCGCTCGAGCAACCCATTCTTGGTGTGCATCTCTTTGACGAAGGGCTCCATGCGGTTGAGCATGTCGTCGGGCTGCCAGATGGCACACTCCCACTCGGCGAGCGGCTTCAAGTCGGGGCCGGTGATGACGATGCCCATCTCGATGATGGCGCACACGTTCGGGTCGAGCCCGGTCATTTCGAGGTCACACCAGACGAAGCGGGTCTCAGAAGGGCTGTTCATGGCCTTTCGACTCATACGCCACCTTTCGCCGGAGGGAGGGGCGTTTTTCGCCCGACCTTGCTACGCGTGCCCCGGTGGACGCGAACCGATTCAAATCGAAGCTGAACGAAGCGGCCTTGAGCCAGCTGGCGGCGCTGTCGCTTGAGACGATGCTCGACACGCCGGTCGACGCGGTGCTCGACGAGGCGACCGTGGTGCGCATCACCCGCTCGGTGCTGGGTGGGTGGGTCGAGTCGAGTGAGGTGCTGCCGGCGTTGACTCGCGCGCTCGAGCGCACGATCAACGAGCTCTCGGGCAACCGCAAGACGGTGAAGCAGGTGCTCTCGCCCGACGTGCGCGAGGCGGTGCGCGAGGTGGTGTCGCGGCCGTTTTCGCCTGACCGGGCGTTGGTGCTGAGCCTCATCGACCGGGCTCCGACGCGAGAGCTGGTGCGGCAGCTGCTGCTCGACGCGATTCTCGAGTTTGGCAAGCGGCTGAGCAGCCCCGTTTCGGGCGTGGCGAAGGGGTTGGGCTCGTTGGCGCGCCTGGCGACCGACACGGTCAAGTCACGCGGTGGGGCCCTGGGCTCGATGGTCGGTGCGGTGTCGGGCGAGGTCGAGCGGCAACTCGAGAAGCGCGCGGTGGAGTTCGTCGACGCGGCGCTCGGCGGCATTCTCGGGCAGATCGCAGATTCAATCTCAGACCCACGGCGGGCGAACGAGGCGGCTGAGCTGCGCACCTCGGTCTTCGATGGCGCGATGAACCTGACGCTGCAGCAGCTCTCACGCGAGCTGATGAACGCCGACCTGCCTGGGGCCGCCGAGCTGTTGCGCGACGCACTTCGACGGTGGCTTCAGAGCGCCCAGGCCGATGTGCAGCTCGCCGAGCTGACCCGGTTCGCGCTCAGGTCGACTCCGCAGCGAACGCTTCGGGCGCTGTTGACGGAGTGGGGCCTTCTGGAGTCGGTCAAGCCGGTGATGCTCGAGCAGTTGAACGCGCGAATGACGGCGGTGGTGGCGAGCCCAGCGTTTCTCAGCTGGCTCGAGCAGCTCTTCGCCGGCGCCTGACACGCCCAAACGCCAGCATCTTGACCGGGCGTCACTTCACCAAGCCCCGTTCGGCAATGACGTACTCAAGTGCCAGCCCCGGTGACGTGGCCAAGAATGTTCGCCTCGCTGTGAGGCCGTCTTCAGTTACCCGGCCTTCTTGGGCTCGCTGAAAAGTGCTGGCTGGTTGACCTTCGAAATGTACGCGGCCACTTGGTCGACCGGCATCGGCTTACAGAACAGGTAACCCTGTACATCTTCGCATTCGAGCCCCTTGAGCATCTCAAGCTGCTGCTCGGTCTCGACACCCTCAGCGGTGACGCGCAACGAGAGGCCGTGACCCAGCGCGATGATCGCGCGTACCACTTCGCGCACCCGCTCCGAGTCGGTGACCTGCGAAATGAAGGCGCGGTCGATTTTCAGGCCCGTGAACGGCAGCGCATGCAGGTTGGCCAGCGACGAGTAGCCAGTGCCAAAATCGTCCATCGTCACCTGAATGCCTCGTTGGCGGAGCAACTCCAGGTTGGCGATGACCTGGGGGCGATCCATCACGACCGTTTCGGTGACTTCGAGGCTGAGTCGACTCGGATCGAGCTTCGAGCTTGCGAGGGCTGACGTGATGAGTGCTTCGACGTCGGGTCGGTCGAGCAGCAAGCGCGAGCCGTTGATAGACACGGTCAGCGGCTCGGGCCACTTCGCGGCGAGCTCGCAGGCCCGCTCAAGCATCCACCGGTCGAGCAAGAGAATGAACCCTGTCTCTTCGGCGAGCGGCAAGAACTCAGCGGGCGGTATGAGGCCACGGGTCGGGTGTCTCCAACGGACGAGGGCTTCAAAGCCGCAGACCCGCCGCGTTTGCACCTTGAGAATGGGCTGAAAAAACACCTCGAGCTGATTGGTCTCGATGCTGCGGCGCAGCTCGCTTTCGAGCTCGAGCATGGCCAAGGCCCGTCGGTGCATGTCGGCATCGAACATCGCGACCTGGCCCCGACCGCCGGCCTTGGCGCGGTACATCGCGGTGTCGGCGTCGCGGAGAATCTCTTCGGGCTGTTTGTATGATGGGTTGTGCATCGCGATGCCGATGCTGGCCCCGGTGAAGACCTCGCGGCCATCGATTTGAAACGGTCGGGCGATCTCTTCGATGATGCGCTCAGCAACTCGCGACGCGCCGTCTGGAGCGCGAGCGTCGTCGAGCAGCAAGGCGAATTCGTCGCCGCCAAAGCGCGCTACCGTATCGATGGCCCGGGTGCTCTTCTCGAGCCGTTGGGAGATGCTTTTGAGTAACTTGTCGCCAGCGGTATGACCCAAACTGTCATTGACGACCTTGAATCGGTCACAGTCGATGAAGAGCACTGCGAAGGTGTACTCCGGGTCGCGCCGGCTTCGGTTGAGCGCTTGCTGCAAACGATCGAGATACAGGGTGCGGTTGGCCAGACCCGTGAGCGGGTCGCGGTTTCGAGCGAAGGTCACGTCAGAGAGCGAGCCGGCGATTCGAGTAGCCACCCCTTGCGCGTCGCGCACCGTGCTGCCGCGCAAACGCACCCACCGGTAGGAGCCGTTGTGGTGGGCCACGCGAAGATCGGCTTCGAGTCTCGAGATGGTGCCCCGAATGGTGGCGTCGAGCTCGGCTTGAAAGCGCGGCCTGTCTTCGTCGTGCAAGCGAAACAGAAACGCGCTCAGCGTGTGGTCGGGGTGGTCGGCCAGCCCCAACATCACCGTCCATTGGTCTGACAAGAACAGCTCGCTCTGGCCGACCTTCCAGTCCCAAATGGCGTCGGTCGAACCGTTCACCGCCAGCTCGTAGGGCAGCGCAATCTCTTCGCACAGCCAGGTGACTTTTTT
>JANLPS010000543.1:0-14399 GCA_031367385.1 Archangium sp.
ATCAACGGATCCGCGGCAAGGACGGCTACCAGTACACCCCGGAAGACAAAGACCTCGATCCCGCCGGCCTGGGCCGGCTGCACATTCTCGAGGTGCAGCGGCAGATTCGCTTCATGCCCAAGGCGGTGATCGCGGTGGTGCCCGGGTGGTGCGTGGGCGGTGGGCATTCGCTCCACGTCGTGTGCGATTTGACCATCGCCTCGAAAGAACACGCGGTGTTCAAGCAGACCGACGCCGACGTGGCCTCGTTCGACTCGGGCTACGGCTCGGCGCTCCTCGCGCGGCAGGTGGGCCAGAAGCGCGCGCGAGAGATCTTTTTCGTGGGCGCCAACCACTCGGCCGATGAGGCGAAGGCGATGGGCATGGTGAACGCGGTGGTGCCACACGCGCAGCTCGAAGAGTTTGCGCTCGGCTGGGCGGCCGAGATCAACACCAAGTCGCGCACCTCGATCAAGATGCTCAAATACGGCATGAATCTGCCCGACGACGGCATGGTCGGGCAGCAGCTCTTCGCCGGTGAAGCCACCCGCCTCGCCTACGGCACCGACGAAGCCGAAGAGGGCCGCAGCGCGTTCGTCGACAAGCGAAAGCGCAATTTCTCGAAGACCAAATGGTCGTACTGATACACACCAAGGCATGAACCGCGCGCGCCTGTTCGTTCTTTGTCTCGGCCTCGGCTGTGCCACCAGCAGCTCGTCGGAGCACCTCGCCTACGTGCCCAGCCCCGAAGCGGTCGTGAAGCCTCAGGAGCTGATCGAGCGCATCATCACCGCGACGCCCGGCGCGAGCGTGAGCTTCGAAGACGCGTTCTTCGTCGTGCATGAGCATGGCTCCGGTGAGCCCACCCGGCAGATGGTGCGCTATGAGGCCCTCGACAAGGTCGAGCTGTTCTCGCAGACCAACGATGGCGTCAAAGTCTTCGGCGTCGTGCTCACCGACAAGCGGCTCAAGCCGATGTTTCAGTGGGCGACCAAAACCAAGGCCGACGCGCAGAAGCTCGCCGATGCGATCTCGGTGCTGGCCTCGTCGCGCGTTCAAGACCACGACAAGAAGCCGTAAAACGCTCTGCTAAAAATACTGCAGTCGGGGCCTTGCTAGATTTTTAGCAGCCTGCTAGGAAACCAGCACCTCGCTGATTCTCCTGGAGCCTGCCGTGGACGAAGCCGCTCAACTCTCTCGCCGCGAACGCCAGATCATGGACGTGATCTGGAAGTCTGGTCAGGCGACTGTCAACGAAGTGCTGGAGGGGTTGGATGACCCGCCCAGCTATTCGGCGGTGCGTGCGCTGCTCAACGTGCTGAAGACCAAGGGCCAGCTCGACGTCGAGCAAGACGGAGCACGGTACATCTATCGCCCGACGGTCACCGCCGCGAAGGCCAGCCGCAACGCCCTGCAGCGCATCGTCAACACCTTCTTCGGTGGGGAGCCCCGCGCGGCCATCGCCGCCCTCGCCCGGCTGCCCGAAGCCAACCTCACCGACAAAGAGCTCGACGCCATTTCCCGTCTGATTGATGCCGCTAAGAAGGAGGGTCGCTGATCATGTTCTTCGATACCGCGCAGGTTCTTGCCGCTCCGCCGTGGCTGCTCGATGTGCTCGATACCTCGATGCGGGTGACCGTGCTTCTGGTCGCCGCCGCCGCGACCGCTTTCTTGATGCGAAAAGGCCCGGCCCAGGCGCGCCATCAGGTGTGGGCCTTGGCGCTGGGTGGAGCCCTGGTGCTCCCGGCGCTCGCGATGGTGTTGCCGGCCTGGCACTTGCGAGTGTTGCCCGCGGCCACGCAGGCGATGACCGAGTCGCCGCGCGAGCTCGATGCGGTCTTCGAGCCCTCAGCCGACGGCACCGTGACCGATGAGCACGAGGCGATGCCGGCCCTCGCTGCGCTCGCATCGACCTCGACCCACCAACTGCCAAGCGCGCATATCGCCCAGAGCGTGATCAAGAGCGCCCTGCCCCTGTCGATGGGCGTTTGGCTGCTTGGGTTGTGGCTCGCCGGCATCGCTGTGGTGCTCGCGCGCGTGCTCTTCGATTGGGTGCAGGTCTGGGTGCTCAGCAAGCGGGCTACGCCGGTGCTCGATGAGCGCTCAGAGCTGTTCGCCGAACAGCAGGTGCGCCTGGGGTTGACCGGGGTCGCGCTGGTCGAGCTCGAGGGCATCGAGCTGCCGTTCACCTGGGGCGTGATTTCACCGACGGTGGCGTTGCCGGCCTCGTCACGGCACTGGAGCACCGCGCGTCTCCAAGCCGCGATGTTGCATGAGCTGGCGCACGTTCGCCGCCTCGACGCCTTGACCCAGCTGATGGCTTGGGTGGCGTGCGCGGTCTACTGGTTTCACCCGCTCACCTGGTGGGCGTCGCGGCAGATGCGCGTGCTGCGAGAGTACGCCTGCGATGACGAGGTCATCGGCCAGGGTGTGCGCCCGAGCAGCTATGCCACCGAGCTCATCGGTATCGTGCAAGCCCTGCAGCACGAGGGCCGTGAATCGAGCGCGACGCTGGGCATGGCGCGGCGTTCTCCCCTGGGGGCGCGGCTGATCGCGCTGCTCGACCCGCACATTCCCCACTCCACGTTGGGCCGCCGCGCGGTGACGGTGCTTCGCTTCGGGGCATTGGCGACGTTGGTCTCGACGGCGGTGGTTCGACCTGCAGCCGCGCAGGCCCCGGCGGTGCTGCCGCGGTTGGCGCCGAGTGAATCGGCGAATCGGCGAAATGCCACGGTGGTTGCAGCCCCGGCTCCGGCAGCCGCTCCGGCCGCTGCGCCCGTACCAGTGGCCGCACCTACCCCCGCGGCTCCACCGGCGGCTGTCGTGGCACCCGCGGCGCCCTCGACCCCGGCGTCATCGATGACCGTCGTCTCGCAGAATGGTTCATGCGGCAGCCGACGTGATGCCGATGAGCTGCAGCGCATCGAGGCGATTCGCAGAGACTCGCGCGATCAAAACGACGTCACCCGCGAGTTGGTTGAATTGAGCCGTGACGCAGAATTCGACACCGAGACCTCGCGCCAGGCCTACCTGGCGGCGACCGCTTCGATTCAGAGCGACTCGCTCAAGGTCGAGGCTTTGAAGGGGCTGCTGCGGGGCGCTCCGATCTCGGTCGAGACGGGTCGTGGCGTGCTCGCCCAAGCCAAGCGCTTCACCCGAGACGACGACCGCGCCGAGCTGCTCTCGATGATGCACCACATTCGCGAGAGCGACCTCGTGCGTGGCCCGTTGGTCAACGCCTACCTCGACATTGTCGCCGACCTCACCAACCAAGAAGCGCTTTCCGATTCACTGCGCGAGCTGCTTCACCCCCGTGAGGTGACTGCTGAAGGCGTCGAGAAGGCGCTGACGATGCTGAAGCGGGTCACCGACCCCACGCTGCGCATGGCGGTGCTGATCGAGGTCACTGACCACCAACGCATCACGCCTTCGGTCGAGGCGGCCTACAGCGACTTGAGCGGCGCGCTGAAAGGCGACCTGCTCGCTGACGCCAAAGAGCGCCTGAGTGACGCCAAGCAGCAGAGTCACCGTCGCCGCTCCGGCTGGTTCGCTTCGTGGGACGGTGAGCGTCGAAGAGACCTCGGCCCCGAAGACGATGCCAAACGCCGCGAGGCCATCGAGCGCGCCAAAGAAGAGGTGAAGCGCGAAGTGATGCGCACCCGCGAGAGCCTCAGAGCCGAAGAAGGGCAGATCAAGGAGCGCGCCCGCGAGCTGCGCCAGAAGGCGAAAGGGCTCAGCCAGAAGTACAAAGAGCGCGCTCGTGAAATGCAGGAGAAGCTGCGCAAGGAGTTCGGCAACGACGTGCAGCTCAACGACGAGCTCGACCTCGACACGGAGTAGTCAGCGCCTCATCTGCGCTGGCTGCGCAAGACCAGCACCTCACCGAACGCTCCACGCCGCTCAGACAAGGTGAGCGAGCCGCGGTCGACCTCTCGCAGAAAATACTCCCCGAACGCACCGCTCGGGCCGTGGCTGTAAACGGTGAGGTTCTTCTCGCCTGCGAGCGCACCGAGCGTTTCAGCGACGCCCTGAGCGACCGCTCCGTGAAATGGGTAGTAGAGATAAAAGATCGACCCCCGCGAGAGGTCGGTGTCGCGCACGTCGGCGTGAATGAAGCGCGCGTTGCGTAACCCCAGCTCACCAGCAGTGAAGCGAGCGGCGTCGACATAGCTGGCACCGCATTCAACTCCCACCACCGTGGTCGAGGTGCTGGCCGAGACCGTCAAGGCCAACTTGCCGCTCCCAGACCCCAGGTCGAACACCACATCGTCACCAGTCGGCTCGGTGACCTTGAGAAAATCGGCCGCCCGCTCGGCCCGTGACGCCATGTTGGGGCTCGCACCACTCGGGGCGGTTTCTCCCTCGGTGTACCGGGCGATGTGAAACAGGGCGTCGAGCGAGTCGTCGGCCGGAGTGCCTGCGCTGTCGTCATTGGGCACGTACCCGAGCCCCTGCCACCAGGCGCGAAACGCTCCGGGCCCAAGCACGCCCGAGCGAACCTGCTGGGCCAACGAAGCACTCGATTGACCCAGCACGAGGCGAACCTCTGCATGCCGACGCTCGTAGGCCGCCCATAAGGCCTGGGCCGCTGGGTGCCGTTCGAAGTCTGACGCCAGTGCGGTGACCTCGACGTTGTCGCAGATGAACTGGAGTTGCTCAGCCAGCCGCCACAGGGACCCCAGCGCCAGCTGGCCGAGCGGCTCGGTTTTTATCAGCACTGAAACCCGATCCATCCACCACGGCCGCGACGCCATCGCGCGACTGTGGGGCCCTCGAAGTCGCCACACAACTTTTGACCACGGTGTGACCGATCTGCTCGCCGAAGATGTTCGTAAGCTCCTGATCGTATTGAGAGAAATGTCGGCATGGCCCATGCCTTGTGGCAGTGATCATGACCCGAATCGCCAACAACCAACGCACCCAGGCTCGCCACCCCAGGCGCTTCAAAGTCGTGGTTGGGCCGATGACGCTCTTCACCCATGACGTCGGCTCCGGCGGCCTCTGTCTCGAAACGATGACGCTCCCGGCTCGGCACTCAGTCATTCAGGCGCAGGTCGTCGTCGCGGGCACGCCGCACGCGTTCGAAGGCACCGTCGCCTGGGTCATGCCCGGCGATACCCGGGTGGGCCACAAAGGCCGCTGCGGCGTGCGCTTCACCAAGACTTCGCCTCAGCTGGTCGATGCGCTGAAGGCGTTGAAACACGATGCGGCCGTGCCCTCGTCGCTGCCGATTGGGTGGCAGCTCCAACAGTCAGAGCCAACCACCGCGGTGCTCACCGCCCCCGACATCGTTCAAGAGGGTGAAACCTGGCTCGTTCGCGTGCCGGCCCGGTTCGGTCGTCAACAGGTCTATCGCTGCCCCAAAGAGAGCCTCGCCAGACGCCTCTTCGATCGACTTCAGCGCGCTGCGTAGCGTGAGGAAGCACGGGTCGAAATACACCCCGCACAGCACGCTTCAGCCATTGGCCCCAAGCGCATATTGTCGCGGGCGCACATGACCCGAGTGCTCGGTGAGTGAGTCGGACGACCTGAGGCAGCGGGCGCTTCGACTCGAAGAGCGCCTGCGCCTGCTCGCAGAAGTGACCACCGCCTTCGCGAAAGACACCTCGAACGCGAATCGGCTGCTCGACACGATCGCTCAACGCACTGCCGAGCTGCTCAAAGACTACTGCCTGGTTCAGTTGTTCAGTGATGACCGAACGCACCTGACCCCCGAGGCGATCTTCAGCCCCGACCCAGAGCTCCTGACGCAGGCCAAGCTCGCGCTGTCGGTGCCAATCGAAGTTCAGAGTCACCCGCCCTCCAAGCGCGTCTTCGAGACGGGGCAGCCCTTTTTCGCCGCGAATCTGCAGCTCGACGCCCTGCGCGCGGGCGCCACCGGGCAACCGATGCCCCCCGGGGCTGAGTTCGGCCGACGCATCGGTGTTCACTCGATGTTGATCGTACCCCTCCAGGTCGACGGCCAGGCCATCGGCCAGATCACCCTCGCCCGCTACCGGTCAGATCTGCCCGCTTTCGACCAATCTGATCTCGACCTGGCTCAGAGCCTGGCGCGGCAAGCATCGCTGGCGATTTCGAATTCGCGATTGCTGAGCACGGCACGCCGAGAGCTCGCAGAGCGCACTCGTGTTGAAAGCCATCTGCGAATGCTGGCGCAAGCGTCGGCGGAGTTCTCCGCGGCGACACACGAGATCGACCGGCTCGTCGAGGTGATGGCGCGCCGCATTTCAGACATCGTCGGCGGCATGTGCGTGATTCGGCAGCTCTCGGCAGACGGGCAATTCATCGAGGGCGCCGGGGCGGTGTACCACCCCAGTGATGAATTGCGGCGCACCACCGAACAGCTCTTCAAGGGCGACCGTCAACGCCTCGGGCAAGGTCTGTCAGGCACCGTCGCGGCGACCGGCAAGGCGGTACTCACGCCGCACTTCGAGCCCGCGGTGTGGATGGCGACGACCCCCGTTCAATACAGGCAGATCTTCGAAGTCTTCGCCATTCACAGCGCGATGACCGTGCCGCTGATCTGCCGTGGCGCGGTCATTGGCGTTGCCAACCTGCTGCGGGGCGCGAGCGAAGCCGCGTACACCCAAGATGACCTTCGACTGGTGCAGAGCGTGGCCGACTACGCGGGGCTCGCGCTGGGCAACGCGCGCGCCTACGTCGCCGAGCGAGAGGCCAGAGCCGCTGCCGAGGCCGCAACCCGGGCACTGCAATCATCGGAGGGGCGATTCGCCCTGCTCGCCGAGTCGGGGTTGTTGGGAGTGATCGTCGCGAAGCTCAACGGCCAGGTGCTGCAGATCAACGACACCTTGCTCAAAATGCTCGGGTACTCACATCGCGAAATCATCTCGGGCGAGGTGCCGTGGCCCTCGCTCACGCCCTCGGAGTGGAAGGGGGTCGACGCACGGGCCACCGACCAGCTCCGCCGAACCGGCATCGGCGATTTGCGCGAGAAAGAATACCTGCGCAAAGACGGCACGCGCGTACCCGTGATCATCGGCTCGGCGATGATTGACGACCACGAGGTCGTCTCATTCGTGCTCGACCTGACTGAACGCAAGCAAGCCCAGTCGATCATCGAGACGATGCGCCGTGAGCACGCGGCCGACGCCAAGTTTCGCAGCCTTCTCGAATCGGCCCCCGACGCGATGGTGATCGCCGGAGAAAACGGCGTGATCTCGCTCGTCAACGAGCGGGTCGAGAGTCTGTTCGGGTATTCCCGGCAGGAGCTCCTGGGTCAGCCGATCGACAACCTGATTCAGACTCAGCTCAGTACGCTGACGAGCCAAGCGGTCGGCGTCGGCACCGAGCTGGTCGGGCACCGCAAAGACGGCTCATTTTTTCCCATCGAGGTGAGCGTCAGACCTTTACAGACCGAGACCGGGTTGCTGGTCTCGAGCTCGATTCGCGACATCACCGAGCGCAAGCGGGCCGAGCACCAGCGCGCCGGCCTCGCGGCGATCGTCGAGGCCTCAGATGATGCGATCATCGGCACCGACCCCACTGGCGTCGTCACCAGTTGGAACCACGGGGCCGAGCGCCTTTTCGGGTACGGGGCCAGCGAGATCATCGGCATGCCGATTTCGCTCATCAGCCCCACTGGCTCGAGCCCGGAGATCGCCACCACCGTCAGCACGGGCGTCGTGCAGCGCTTCGACGCGGTGCGACGGCGAAAAGATGGGGCACGGGTCGATGTCTCGGTGACGAGCTCGCCGGTGCGCGATTCTCGCGGCGTGGTCGTGGGCGTCTCGAAGGTCGCCCGCGATATCACCACTCGAATCAAAGACGCCGTGGCGCTCACGCAGGCCAAAGACGCCGCGGTGGCCGCCAGCCTCGAGCTCGAGGCCTTCAGCTACTCGGTCGCCCACGACCTGCGAACACCCTTGCGCGGCATGAATGGCTTCGCGCAGGTGCTGCTCGAAGACTACGGCACCAAGCTCGATGCCGAGGGCAAGGTGTGGCTCAACGAGATCATGAAGAGCGCCAAGCGCATGGGCGCGCTGATCGACGCGCTGCTGGCGATCTCCCGGGTCTCTCGCAGTGAGCTCAACCGCGAGCCGGTCGACCTGACAGCCCTCGTGAACGAGGTCGCGCAACAATTGGCCGCCGCAGAGCCGCACCGCGCCGTTGAGCTCGAGGTACAGCCCGGCCTGACCGTCGAGGCCGACCCCGCGCTGACCCGGGCCCTGTTCGACAACCTGCTCGGCAACGCGTGGAAGTTCACCAGCCAGACCGCGAACGCGAGAATCGAGGTCGGCACCACCATCGCAAACGCCGAGCAGGTGTTCTTCGTTCGAGACAACGGGGCGGGCTTTTCAATGGCCTACGCGAACAAGCTGTTCGTTGCCTTTCAGCGGTTGCACAGCACCGCCGAGTTTCCCGGCATTGGCATCGGGCTCGCAACGGTGCAGCGCATCGTGCGACGACACGGTGGCTCCATCTGGGCCGAAGGCAAAATCGGGGCTGGCGCGACCTTCTATTTCTCGTTCTCGAAGAGCGCTGCTTAGAACGTCAGCACCTGGCGAATGGCGGTGCCGTCGTGAAGGCGGTCGAGCGCGACGTTCAACTGCGCGAGCTCGAGCCGGTGCGTGAGCAGCTTGTCGACCGGCAATCGACCTCTTCGGTAGAGCGCGATGAGGCGCGGCAGGTCTCGCACCGGCACGCTGGTACCGATGTAACTGCCTTTGATCGTTCGCTCTTCGGCGACCAGGGTGACCGCGGGTATCGAGATCACCGCGCTGGGGTGCGGCAGCCCGCCGCTGACCGTGGTGCCCCCGCGACGGGTGATCGCGTACGCGAGCTCCATCGCCTTGGCCGAGCCGGCCAGCTCAATCGCCACGTCGACGCCGCCACGGGTGAGCTCTTTGATCATCGCGATAGCGTCAGGGGCATCGGCGAGCACCGAGTCGGTGGCCCCGAGGGTCTTCGCGAAGTCGACCTTGCTCTGGAGCCGGTCGATCACCACGATTCGCTCGGCCCCCGAGGCGATGGCGGCGAGCACCGCGGCCATGCCGACTCCGCCGAGGCCGACGATGGCGACGGTGGTGCCTGCTTTGACTTGGGCAGTGTTGATGACCGCTCCGGCGCCGGTCAGCACCGCGCACCCGAACAGCGCAGCGATTTCGGCGGGGAGATCGCGGTCGACCTTCACCAATGAGCGGCGCGAGACCGTCGCGAACTGCGCGAAGGCCGACACCCCAAGGTGGTGGTGCAGCGGCTGACCGCCTCTCGACAAACGGCGCTCGCCACACAGCAAAGTGCCCGCGCCGTTGTGCTTCATCGCCGGCTCACACAGCGCGGGGCGGCCCTCGCTGCAAGGGCTGCAGTGGCCGCAGCTGGGCACGAAGACGAAGATCACCCGGTCGCCCTTCGAGAGATCAGTCACCCCGCGCCCAAGCTCGACCACCGTGCCAGCGGCCTCGTGGCCCAACACCATCGGGGTCGGTCGCTGTCGGTTGCCGTCGACCACCGACAGATCGGAGTGACACAACCCGGCCGCTTCGATCTTCACCAACACCTCGCCAGCGCCGGGGCCGTCGAGCTCGACTTCTTGCACGACGAGGGGCATTGACTTCGCGAAGGGGGCCACCGCACCGCTCTGCTCCAGCACCGCCGCTTGAATCTTCATCGTGCGCTCTGCGTACTCTGCTGACAGCGAAGTGGCCACCCAGTTCGGGGAGCACGGTTAGACCCAGAGCGCGCGCTCGATGGGTGCCCAGCGATCGAACGCGGCCCCGAACGAGCGAAACATCGGCAGGTTGTTGAGCCGTGGCACGCGGGCGCACCCTTCAATCGGCGTGGTCTCCCACATGCGCACGCGGGCCAGGCCAACCGAGGCCGCGGCCCACTTCGCAGCCTCGAGCAACGCCGGGGCTTCGCCGCGCATGAACAGCACCTCGAGCTCATTGGTTCGAAAATTCGCCGTCCACCCGATGGAGCCACGATCGGTGCTCGCGCCCCACTCGCTCGGCACCGTGCGATTCAACATCGACGCGTAGAAGCGCGGTCGCGAATGGTGCCAGGCGAGCTGCGCTTCGGTCATGACCACCTGCAACGCGCGAGAATCACCCGGAGATGGAAGCGGTGTCTCCAAACCCCACCTCACGCTGGCAGGCTTCGGCGTCGCCTCGTTCACCTCGAAGAGCAGGTCGAACGGCGCGACACCCACATAGCCAAGCGGCGAGTACAGCGCCTCGCCGATCTCTGAGAACAAGATCGACGCCTGAACCCCAGGCTCCGTCGACAGCCGCGCATGCACCGCTTCGAGCATCGCCTTCGCCGCCCCACGCCCGCGCAGCGCCTGCTCGGTGAACACCGTCGCCACACCGAAGGTCACACCCTCGACCGCGCCGACCAGGCTCGGCATTCGAAACGTCTCGCACGACGACAGCACCCGCCCCGTCTCATCGACCCAATGCCAGGTCTGCATCACGTCACGAGACCACCGCTGCGAGCGCAGCATCTGCTCGCGCGCCTGAAACTGTTCGACCGTCAGCGGGCTGCCCCACGACGAGAAGCACAGCGCGTCTCGCGTCGCCGCCACGTCTGACGTCACCTCGAGCAACCTCATCGCCGTTCTCCTTGGGCCCGTTCGCGGGGCAAAATGCATCGGTCATTTGACGCCATGTCACCCTGGCTCTGGGGCAAAGTGCGCACGCCGTCTTCACGCGGGAGCCCCACGACCATGGAACGCCTTGTCTCATTTTCCCTCAAAAACAAAGGCGCGGTCGTCTTCATCACCCTGGTCGTGGCGATTTGGGGCTGGCTGTCGTTTCGAGATCTGACCGTTGAGGCATTTCCCGACCCGACTGACACCCAGGTCACCGTCATCACCTTGTTCGAGGGGCAGCCGTCTGAAGAGGTTGAGAGGCAAATTGGGCTCCCCCTCGAGCGCGCGCTCAATGGCACTCCGGGGCTGGCGCGGCTGCGTAACATTTCGCTCTTTGGGCTCTCGTACGTCACCCTCACCTTTCGCGACAACATCGACGTGCTGCTCGCCCGGCAACAGGTACTCGAGCGGCTGCGTGACGCGCAATTGCCCGAAGGCGTGAACCCAGAGCTCGGCGCGCTCGCCACCCCCATCGGCGAAATCTACCGCTACACCTTGAGCGGTGCGGGCGGAGACCCGATGAAGCTGCGAACGCTTCAAGACTGGGTGGTTCGCCCGACCTTGATGCGAGTCAATGGCGTGGCCGACGTGGTCAGCTACGGCGGCCTGGTACGCGAGATTCACGTGATGCCCAACCCCGCGCAGCTGGCCGCGTTCGGGTTGCAGCTCGAAGACGTTCACACCGCGATTCAAAAGGGCTCTCGAAACGCCAGCGGCGGCACCCTCGAGCGAGGCGCCGAGCAATTCGTGATCCGCTCCGACGGGTTGTTTCACTCCCTCGCAGACCTGAGCGACGTTCGCGTGGCGACGCATGACGGCACGCCCGTGTTCTTGAAAGACGTCGCGGTGATCACCGAAGGCTGGGCACCGCGGCAAGGCGTGGTGAATCGCGGTGCCGACACCGACGCCGTGCAAGGCATCGTGCTGATGCGGCGTGGAGAAAACCCCTCTGCCGTGCTCGAGCGGGTACGGCAGTCACTCACCTTGATCGACGCTCGCCTCGCGCCTGATGGAGCGAAGGTCGCACCCTTCTACGATCGCACCGACCTGGTCGACACCACGCTCACCACGGTCGGCCACAACCTGCTCGAGGGCGCGATTCTGGTGACCCTGGTGCTGTTTATCTTCTTGCTCGACCTGAAGGCGGCGCTGATCGTCGCGGCGCTGATACCGCTCTCACTGCTCTCGTCATTCATCTACCTCAAGCTGCGCGGCATGTCGGCGAACCTGCTCTCGATGGGCGCCGTCGACTTCGGTGTCATCGTTGACGGCGGCGTCGTGATCATCGAGTCGATTCTCTTTCGGTTGGGCCATGCCGATGGGTTGCCATCGGAGACTCCGATTGAAGAGCGCATTCGCCAGGCCGCGATTCAAGTCGTTCGACCGACGGTCTTTTCATTGCTGATCATCATCGCCGCCTACCTGCCCATCTTCATGTTGGAGCGGGTCGAGGGTCGCATCTTCTCGCCCATGGCCAACACCGTCGTCGCCGCGCTGGTCGGCGCGTTGACCTTCTCGATCACCCTGGTGCCAGTGCTGGCGGTGCTGCTGTACCGCAAGACCAAGCCGCACAAAGACTCACCGGTGCTGCGCTTCGCCGCGCGCATCTACGAGCCGACGCTGCAGTGGAGCCTGAAGCGGCCCTGGCTGGTGCTGACCCTCGCGCTGCTCGGCCTGGGAGCGGCGGTCGCCGTGGTGCCCCACCTCGGCAGCGAGTTCTTGCCCGAGCTCAACGAGGGCAGCCTCTACGTCACCATGACGCTGCCCTCGAACATCTCGCTCTCAGAAGGCCGCCGGCTGACGCCGCAGATGCTCTCGCTGGTCTCGGCTTCTCCGGTCACCGAACAAGTGATGTCGCAGCTCGGTCGGCCAGATGATGGCACCGACCCAACCCTGGCCAACAACCTCGAGTTCTTCGTCAAGCTCAGGCCGCCCGAGCAATGGCCCAAAGGCGTGACCTCGCTTTCTGATGTGGTCGATGAGCTGTCGAGCCGGCTCAAAGCCATACCCGGCATCGAGATCAACTTCAGCCAGCCGATTCGCGACAACGTGGCCGAGAGCATCAGCGGGCAGATGGGGCAGATCGCGCTCAAGCTCTACGGCGAAGACTTGGGTCAGCTGCAAGAGCAGGCAGAAAAAGTGAAGAACCTCATCGCCACCGTCGACGGCGTCGCCGACCTGGGCATCGTCAAGAGCGGCGAGGTACCGCAGATTCAAGTGCAACCCAGCCGGGTCGCGTTGGCCCGCTACGGCATGGCGCTCGGCGAGTTTCAAGACGTGTTTCAGCTGGCGGTCGGCGGCACCACGGTCAGCGAGTACTGGGAAGGCGAGCGCCGCTTCGACGTCGTGATGCGCCTGCCGCTCAGCTCGCGCGACGACATCGAGAAGATTCGCAAGCTGCGCATACCCGTCGAAGGCGGCGTCACCGTGCCGCTCGAAGGCCTCGCGCACGTCGGCTTGGGCTTCGGCCGCGCGTCGATTTTTCGTGAAAATGGCCGACGCTACATCGGCGTTCGCATGAACGTGCGCGGTCGCGACCTGGGCAGCTTCGTCGAAGAGGCCCAGCAGCTGGTCAACTCGAAAGCCCCGATGCCGCTGGGCACCACCGCCGAGTGGGGCGGCGAATTCGAAAGCAAGGAGCGCGCGATGCACCGCCTGCTCACCGTCGTGCCGGTGGCGCTGCTGATCACCCTGTTGCTGTTGTTCAAGGCGTACGACTCCTTTCCGCGTGCGGTGCTCACGCTCTTCAACGTGCCCTTCGCGCTGATGGGGGGCGTCTTCGGGTTGGGCCTGGCGGGCATGCCCCTCTCGGTGGCGGCGGCGGTCGGCTTCATCGCGCTGATCGGCCAGGCTTCACTCAACGGCGTGTTGGTGATGTCGGCGATCGCCGAACGAAAAAACGCCGGTGAATCGCTCGAGTCGTCAATCACGCTCGGCGCCAGAGAACGCCTCCGACCGGTGCTGATGACCGCGATGTTGGCCGCGCTGGGCCTGGTACCCGCGGCCGCCTCGAGGGGCATCGGCAGTGAGATGCAGAAGCCACTCGCGGTGGTGATCGTCTGCGGCACCATCTCGGCCTGCGTGCTGACCCTGGTGCTCTTGCCGGTCATGTACCAACAGTACGAGCGCTTCGTCGCCCGCTACGCCCCCGTCGTCACTCGACGCGGTCAGCGCCCCGCGTAGCCCACATTCTCAACGCTCGAGAATCGACCGACGGCGCGCACCTTTGCGCCAGACTGTTCGAGAACCAGACAGACCCCCTCTGGAGCTCGCCATGACCGTCACGCGCACCGAAAAGCAGACCATCGCTGGCATCTTGGCGACCTACCGAAAAGACATCGAGCAGGCCGCCGGTGACAAGGTGCTCTCGAAGGCCGAGCAGGCCACGCTCTCGCCTTTCGCCAAGAAGTACATCGAGCAAGCGCGCACCGCGGGCCGGTCGATGTCGGTCGCGAAGGCCACCACGGCCCTCAAGGCGCCGATCACCCGCGCGGTCGGCTCGATCTCAGGTGGAGACGGCATCGTCGACGAGTTCGAAGTGACCAAGCTGCGAGTGCCCGAGCTGCGTACCCGCGCCGCCACGCTCTTCACCGAGAGCCCCACCGGCGCCGAGGCCACGCTGACGAAGGCCCTCACCGACGTCAACATCGCGCCGATCACCGACTACGGCCGCGCGTTTGATTTTGGTAAGGCTCCGCAGGGCAGCACCGTCGAGTCGATGGTCGCCGACATCACCCAGACGCCGGCTTCAGACATGGGCCCCGTGGCTGAATGGGGCGACATCAGCAAAGGCAAAGACGCGGTCGGCGAC
>JANLPS010000463.1:0-2211 GCA_031367385.1 Archangium sp.
GTTAGTTTAGCTTTCGCGTTCGAGTTTCGGCTGCGGTCGTAGTCGCGGAAGCCGCGCGGACGCTTTGCGTCGAGCGGCAGCGCGTCGAGCGGCATCGCGTCGAGCGGCATCGCGTCGAGCGGCATCGCGTCGAGAGGCAGCGCGTCGAGCGGCATCGCGTCGAGCGGCAGCGGTATCGCGTCGAGAGGCAGCGGCATCGCGTCAGGCGGCATCGCGTCGGGCGGTGTCGCGTCGAGTGGCAACACGTCGAGTGGCAACGCGTCGAGTGGCAACGCGTCGAGTGGCAGCGCGTCGACGACATCGAGCGCCAGTGCGCTCAAAAGCGGCCCATCTAACGGCGCTTCCGGCGGCAGCGCGGCGACCAGCGGCGCGTCGGCTCGAGATGAGCGGCTCGGCGTTTCGTCAGCCGCAGTTGCTCAGGCTTCGCGGGTGGGCGCCGTGTCCGCGGGGGTCCCTCGAGTCCCTCAGGACGAACGGGGTGCGCCCGAGGTGCGCCTCGTCAACAGGGTGCTGCCCAGCGACCCTCGCGATCTGCCCGACGACCCCGAGGAGCGCCTCTTCGCTCCCGAGGGCAGCGCTGGCGGCTGTGCCTCGGGTGAGTGCCTACCTGAGAAACCGCTCGTGCTCGTACCGCCGGTACCCTCAGCGCCGAGCTCGTACGAACCTGCTCCGTCAGTGCCCTCGTTGTACGCACCCGCGCCGTCAGGCCCGGGGCTGTACCCCCCGGCTCCGTCGGGCCCGACGCTGTACCCGCCTGACCCCTCCGCGCCTCCGGCCTTCGTCGCCCCCCCGAGCGACATCGCGAAGTGGAAGATGGCGGTCGACTCGCTTCGCCTCGAGAACCCGCGCCACGGCAAGTCACTGAGCTACGCCCGGGTGATGGGCTTCACCCCCGAGGGGGTTCGGGTCTCGTTTCCTCCCGATGCCGCGTTTCACCGCACCACCGTGCTCGGCATGAGCCGCGCGATCGTCGAGGCCTCGCTCTCGAAAATCTTCGGCCGCCCCACCAAGATTCTCGAAGAGACCGGGGCGACCGCGCTGCAGTCGGCTCCCAAGTCGATCGCCGAGGTCGAAGCGAGCGATCGCCAAGTGCGCGAAACCTCGATTGACGGCAAGGTGCGAGACCACCCCGCCGTGCGCAACGTGCTGCGGTTCTTGGGCGGCAACATCGAGCACATTCAGTACCTCGAGGCCCCCAAAGGTGACGCCGTTCGCCCCGTCGCCGCGGCCGACGAAGAGAGCTGAACTCCCGTTCAAAATCCGCTACAGCGGGCAACACCTTCTTTCACCCGAAAGCACGCCATGCCCGGAGTCGACCTCAACTACTTCATTCGTCAGGCCAACAAGCTGACCGAGAAGATTGAAAAGAAGAAGCAAGAGCTCGCCGACGCCACGATGGAAGGCAAGGCCGGCGACGGCATGGTCGTCGTCACCGCCAGCGGCACCCAAGAGATCAAGTCGATCAAGATCGATAAGAAGGTCATCGACCCCAACGACGCCGCGATGCTCGAAGACCTCGTCATCGCCGCCGTCAATGCCGCCATCACCGCCAGCAAAGAGCACGAAAAAGTCGAGCTCGCGAAGATCTCCGGCGGCATCAAGATTCCCGGCATTACCTAAGACGCCTCCGTGACCCCCGACGCCATCAACCGACTCGTCGCCCAATTCGCCAAGCTCCCCGGAGTCGGCGAAAAGACCGCTCAGCGGCTGGCGTTTCACGTGCTGCGGGCACCCCCCGAGTTCGCCAAGGGCCTCGCTCACGCACTGACCGAGGTCGTCGACAAGGTGCACCTGTGCTCGCGCTGCTTCAGCCTGCACGACGGCGCCAGCGACATGCTCTGTGGGTTCTGCACCGACACCCGCCGCGACGATCGCGTGCTCTGCGTGGTCGAAGGCATCTCTGACGAGATGGCGATCGAACGAACCCGCGAGTTCAAGGGTCGCTACCACGTGCTGCATGGCGTGCTCTCGCCCCTCGAGGGCATTGGCCCCGAGCAGCTGCGCATTCGCGAGCTCGTGCTGCGCCTGGGCGAGTCGCCGGTCGAAGAAATCATCGTGGCCACCAACCCCGACGTCGAGGGCGAAGCCACCGCGCTGTATTTGACCAAGCTGCTCAAGCCCATTGGCCTTCGGGTCTCGCGGCTGGCTCAGGGCATACCCATGGGCGGAGACCTCGAGTACGCCGACCAGGCCACCCTGGCCCGAGCCCTG
>JANLPS010000481.1:0-17524 GCA_031367385.1 Archangium sp.
GGTGTGCTCGCTCGTCTCGGCTCATGACGTCAACCCTACCGCGTCAGTTGTGGCTGACGTCGATCGTCGCCGACTGGAGCATGATGCAGTCGCCGTTCGGCATCGGCTGGTCCGGCCCGAGCTGCCACTGGTCGAGCCGCACGTTCGAGAGGGTCGCCTTGAAGTTGCCAGGCGTACCGCGGGTGACTTCTTCGAGCGAGATGGTGCCCGCGCGCGCGAAGTACCCACGGGCACAGCTATCGAGGCTTGGGCAGTCTTCGCGAATCACCACGCACGAGGTGCAGGTGCTGTAGTTGGGCTCGATCGCCAGGTCACGCACCGCGGGTATGACGACGCCCGTCTGGTGACCGGTGAAGGCCCAGTACACATCGAGCTCGAGCGTGTTCGTATAGGGCGGCGATGCGCTGCCGAACATGTAGGCGATCGCGTGCTCCAGCCCGCCGTCGGGCGACCGCGAGTACACGCCGAACTGACCCGCGACGAAGAACCCGGTCATGACCCGGCACATGCCGTTGCCCGCGTCGGGCATTCCTGCGTCGAACGGGTCTCCCGCATCGGGTTGGCCGGCATCGAACGGGCCTCCCGCATCGAAGGGTGGTTGGCCGGCATCAAACGGCGGCTGCCCCGCATCATACGGCGGTTGACCCGCATCGAACGGCGGCTGCCCCGCATCGTACGGTACTTGCCCCGCGTCAAACGGCGGCTGCCCCGCATCGAACGGCGGCTGCCCGGCGTCGTACGCCACCTGCCCCGCATCGAAAGGTTCTTGCCCGGCATCACCCGGGTTGCGCCCCGCATCGACCGAGACCATGCCGCTGTCGGCGGTGACGACTGGCCCGCCTGCGTCGACCGTGGTCATGCCCGCATCGCCACTGACCACAACCCGAGCCACGCAGGCGCCACCCGAGCACATCTTCGACGCCTCGCAGCTGAAGCACGCATTGCCACTTGCGCCGCACACCGCGTTGCTGCCGGCGGAGAGGCATTGGCCTGAGCTGTCGCAGCACCCATGCGAGCAATTGTCTGCGTTGCACTGACTCGACTGGCCGCACCCCGAGGCGAAAATCAGCCCGAGGACGAGAAGGCTCTTCAGATGCCACGTACGAACCATGCGCTCAAGATAGCGGACCCTTCGCGTTCCACCGCGAAAACTCTCGATCTCGGGAGACTCGTCGCCAGACGTGCTCGTTACAGCGGCCGCGAAATGAGAACGTATTCGCCACATCGCCGCCGACACGAACGCCCCGCTTCGCGAGCGGCCCTCAAGAACGTTCGCTCCCTACGCGCCGGGCCGCCGCGCGCGTTTGTCACACCTCAGCTCGGCACTCCCTCCGCAGCGACACCGACGCTGCTCAGCCCGAGAAGAGCGCCTTGCCATATCGAGCACTCTGACGATGCGCGCACTCAGCCACTTCGGCGAATCGCACCGTCTCGAGGGTCCCAGAATTCTGCCTCGCCGACGAAGAATCCCTCCGGGCGTGCCGCGTGGGTTGAGCTGAGGTACTGTGACGCCGCCATGCATGCTCAACTGATTGAAGTCGCAACCGGCGTGGTGCACACGCCCGACGGTGAAGCGCACGAGGTGTTTGGTGGCGCGTATCTGTCGCCCGAAGTGTACCTGGCCACCAACGCCGAGCTCACCTCACTTCGTGAACGCGAAATCGCGTCGACCATGCCCCTCATTCTCGGAGCCGCCGTGGTCGGCCTCACCCTCGGGTTCTTGCTCGGCCGCCGCGACGATTAACGCGACCTCATGCACCAGATGATGTGTACGACGAAGACGGCAGGCCCAGCCTTCGCCGCAACCGTGGTGCTGGTGATCACCACCGTTCGGCAGCTCGCGCAGTCGCTCGACGGCGCTCCGACCAAGAATGACGTGCTCACCACCGAGCCGTCTTTCTCAGTGCGGTTTCTGTAGCCCTCTTTAGAGCTTGATCGCCATCACCGAGCCCGCACTCACCGAGAACGCCGGCCAGTTTTCGTAGACCACCATCGCGCTGCCATCGCTCTCGAGCACCGCGCGCGAGTGGCCCTGCTTCTGATCGACCTTCGAATCGACCAGCGCCCGCGCCGACCACTGATTGCTCGTCGGGTTGTACCGGCGAGAGTACAGCTGGTCGTGAAAGGTACCCGCCGGCATGCTGTTCTTGGCGATCGGGTACGCGATCAGCCCAACGCCATTCGACAGCGCGAGCGAGAGCTCGACCGCCGGGCCCGAAGAAGCGGGTTGCCACACCAACTCATACGCGCCTGTCGCAAACGGCGTGACGCCGACGAACGGCTTGAAGCTGCCGCCAGCAGGCGCATACGACGAGACGATCAGCCCCGCGTGCCCGCTGCCAAGGTTGATGTTGGCGAGCCAGGCCACCAACGCATTGCCCGAAGCGTCGATCGCCAACCGAATATCGGCGACGCTCTGGTACTTCCACCCGGTGCCGAAGGAGTCGTCAATCAGAGTGTCGATGTCGGTCAGGCCGCCGATCTGCACGGGCGCTTGCCACGCCGCGCCGTCGTGGCGAATCGAGTAGACCGCGTTGTCGGTGGTGCCTCCGCTGTTGCCGATCACCAAGATCGCGCTCCCATCGGCGGCCGCCTTCAGGTCGTAGCGCGGGCCGTCAGACGTGGGCACGTAGAGCGAAGTCGTCGGCACGTCCCAACTGGTGCCGTTCCACACGCCGCTGCGCAGCCCCTTCGAGGTGGTCGCATCGGTCCACACCAGAAAGACGCGCCCCGTCGGTGACGCGGCCAGCTTGAGCTCCGAGTAACCGCCCGTGGTCGTCGTCGCCGGAGCCACCGTGGCCACCACTGACCAGGAACCCGTCGCGCTGCTGTACGTCGAGAAGACCAGCTGATCCAAACCGCTGTTGGTGAACCGCTTCCACACCGCCATCGCGCGGGTCACCCCAGCCGACTCAGTCCACGCCACGACGTGCGGGTCACGCGCGGAGTTGCTGTAATTGTCGGGCTCGCTGCCGAGGCGCACCGGCCCAGACCACGCACCGCCGCGGTAGACATTGGCGAAGACATGCCCGGCATTCGCGTTCACGGGTGCCGGCACCGCAGTGGCGGCTTGCATGAACACCGCGACGGCATCGCCCTCCGGCGTCATGTCGACGTCGAATTGGTGCTGACGTTCAGGGTTGCCCTCGCCCAACGACACCGGGCTGACCTTCTTGCCGGCCGATGCATCGAGGTCGACGAATGCGCTCCAGGCGCTGCCGTTGTAGATGGCCGCGATGATGCTGTCGTCGCGGTCGACCGCCTTCATTTTCTGATCGAACACCGCCACGTACTTGCCAGTGTGCGAACCCGCCATGCGCACCGCGATTCGGTTGTCGCTGTAGGCATCGCAGAAGTAGCACCCGGTGACGCCTTGCAACGGCCCGATGCGAACGCCATTCGACAACGTGCCCGACGGCTCTGGGGTGACGGTGAAGCTCGCCGTCACGGTGCCGGTGTCTTTGAGCGGCGAGCTCGCACCGATCAGCGTGCCCGTGTACGTGCCCACGAAGGGAAACGACACGTACCACCCCGGGCTGTTGCCGCTCGAGATGGTGTTGGTCGAGAGGCTGCCGGTGTGAACGAGCCAGGTCGCGGCGCCTGCGCTTGCCAGCAGCTCCGCCGAGCCGCCCTGCCCCACCGTGAACGTGCCCCCAGCGGGCATCGACAGCACCGGCGTCAAGCCGCCCACCGACATGGTCGAGACGAACACTTGAATGTGCTGCGACCACTCGTCTCCGTTCGCGTCAACCGCGTGCAACGTGACATCGCTTGCCCACCCGGTGCCGCTGGTGAAAGTGACTGAGATGGGGCCAGCCCCGGTCGCGGTCGTCGGCGTCGCGGGAGCCAAGACGTACCCAAAAGCCCAGTCATACGTGTACGGCGCGACTCCGCCGACCGGCACCGCGGTGAAGGTCAGCGCCCCCCCGCTGACGACCGAGAGCGCGCTTGGCTCGATGTACGCGTGAAACGACGAGCCGCTGCTGCTGCCCCCGTCTGTGGGGGGCATGACCGTGCCCGAGTCAGTCACTGCCGTACCGGAGTCTCGCCCCACCCCCGAGCCCGCATCTGCTGCCGGCCCTGCGTCGGCGACCCCGCCCGCATCACCGGTCAGAATCACCCCCGCGTCTTGCGCAACCACCGTGCCCGAATCAATCGGCGGAGTCGTCGTCCCACCTCCGCAGGCAGCAAGCGCGAGAGGGAGCCACAGCAGCCTCGAGACCGTCAGATCATGGTTCACGGGGCAAGATGCTACGGGTTTCGACTCTGCATTCAACGACAACCGCGTGTGGTCAACAGACTTACCGAACAGCGCGCCAGCTCGAAACGTGAACGAGCTGGCGGCGCTTTTCTCAAAAAATTACCGCTGCTTCGCCGCCGCGTTGAACGGGTCAACGCCGCCAACGACGCCGAGCACCTTCTTCAGATCGCTCGCCGTCAACTTCTCGCTCTTGACCACTTTCAGCTGCTTCTTTGCCTTCTTCATTGCGTGCCTCTTTCAAGTACTGCGTGTGAAGGCCCGCTGACGTAGTCGCGCGAGAAACGCTGAGCAAATCGACCCCAACTTCCGGCAAACTGATTCGTCAACTCGCTTCACAACGAGGCCAGCGACACGCGATTTCGTCGTGACGTCACTGCGTGCGCGACGAAAAATGAACGCGAGCACCGCCTCGGGCCCTTCACCAGTTTGACCCGCGGTACCCAGAAGGTGGCGTTCGAATGTTGAGCCTGCGACGAGCCCTCGAGCTCCACGATCAGACGGTCGGAGCAACGACCCTCCCCCAATGCTTCGGCGACGGGTACTTGATGCAGCGAAACCCGGTGTACCGCCGCATTCGCGACGGCGCGATCGCACAGGGGTATCGCTTCGCCTCCAGCCGCTTCGCGAGCTACGACGCGTTTCCGCTCTCGGCGCTCCCCGCGATTCACCAGCACCGAAAGATACCCTTCATCGACAACGTCACCGTGCTGCGGCAGATCGCGCGCGCCAATGACCAGATCGAATTGGTACCCGACTTCTTGCTGCTCAAGCGAAACTTCGTCTTTCACGAATCGGCGCACGCCTGCGCCCACCAACGCCTCAAAGCCGTCACCTGGAGCACCCCCACCGACAGCACGCTGAGGCGCGAGCGAGGCGAGGCGTTGCGCTGCCTGGTCGAAGAGTCATTCGCAAACACCTGCGACCTCTTCGCCGCGGCGAACGGCTCGACCCAAGCCGACACTTTGTTCATCGAGGTCAACAGCTACGCCAGCGTGCAGAAGATCTTCGACCATCAACCACGTCGGCTCGCGCCTTCGCTCTCAGTCACGCTCTTCGGCACGCTGTTTCTCTCGTTTCTGCACGCGAACTACTTGTTTCGCACGCTCGAAGAGCCAGAATTTCTGCGCGCGCACGCTTTCGTGAAATCGCTGTTCAACTCGAGCACGAATTCGGCAGACACCCGCACGCTCAGAGCTGTCTTTCAAAGAGGCCTGAACCTCAACCCCGCCGCCCGCGTCATCGCAGGTGACTTCTACTTCAAGGCCGTCGGCTTCAGGTACCGCCTCGAGCGCCTCACCGATTTCGATTTCATGCGTGAGCTCGAGCGCAACGCCTCACTGCAACAGGCACTGATCGACCTGACTGCATTCGCCACCGGCATCACGGCGCGCGCTTAGGGCGACCCCACGGCCGCCTTTTCAATCGCAGTCAGCTCACCACCCGTGAGCTCGAACGCTTGCGCCGCCAGGTCGTCGCGCATGTGCTTCGCGTTGGTGGTGCCGGTCAGCGGCAACATGCCCAGCTGCTGCGCGAACCGAAAGATGACCTGTTGCGCGGTGCCCCCGACCCGCCGGGCCACCGCGCCCACCACCGGCCCACCCACGACCTCTGGGTTCGCCGTGAGCAATGAAAATGCTTGGTAGCGAATCGCGCGCCGCTGGCACACCGCCCTGACGGCATGGTCCCACCCGCGGGAGGCGTAGCAGCGGTTCTGCACGAAGACCGGAGGCACCTGTGCGCGCGCCAGCAAGGCCTCGAGCTGCGTGACGCTCACGTTGCTGATGCCCAGAGACGTCACTCGACCCGACGAAGCGAGCGCCTCCATCGCCGACCAGGCCTCGAGATCTGCCGCGTTGAGGCCCTCTCGACTCGAAGGCCCGTGCAGCACGTAACTGTCGAGGTGGGTCGTCTTCAGATGCACGAGCGAGCGTTCGAATGACTGCTTCACCTGCGTCGCGATCGGGCTCTTCGGGTCATACGGCAGGCGATGATCTTGCCCGCCGACGAAGGTGAACTTGGTCTGCAAGAAGAGCGCATCGCGAGGCACTCCGCTGGCGGCGATGCCCTCGCCCACCGCGGCCTCGTGGTAGTGCTTGCGCTGATTCGCGGTGTCGATCGCCCGAAAACCACTGCGCAGCGCCAGCTCCACCAGCCGCGCGGTCTCGTCTTCTTTCCACGCCGTCCCGTAGAGCAGTGCTGGCTGGTTCATTCGCCAGAGGTAGCACTTCGGGGCGGCCGCCCGAACGGCCAAGTGCGTGTCGACCAGCCATTGACCATCTATATGGATGGTCTGTATACCCCCTGGAGATGGTTACCGACCTGACCGAGGCCCGAAGCTCGAAAGCGCCCGACACCGAGAAGCTCACGATCAACCTCGGGGTCGTCGACCTGGGGCAGATCGATTTGCTGGTGCAAGAGGGCTTCTATTCGAACCGCACCGACCTGATTCGAACGGCGATTCGCAATCACCTGGCCACCCACGCTGAGGTCGTGCGCCAGACGGTGGCGCGAAAGACGTTGGTGTTGGGGCTCCAAGACTACAGCCGCGCTGATCTCCAAGCCGTGCGGGCCCGCGGGCAGCGGCTCAAGATTCAAGTGCTGGGGTTGGTTCGAATCGCAGACGACGTGCCGGCTGATCTCGCGGCCGCGACGATCGAATCGATCACCGTGCTGGGGGCGCTCCAAGCGAGCCCGGCCGTGAAGTTGGCGTTGAAAGATCGCATTCACTGAAGACCCACACGAGGCACCGACATGCACGACTCCATTCACCAGACGATGCGCGAAGCCATGCGCTTGATGCAGAAGGGTCAGCTCCGTGCGGCGACCGAGGCACTTCAAGCCGGCCTTCACGCAAGGCCGATGACGGTGAGGCCCACGCCGTCGACCCGCGCGCCGATCACCGAGCCCTCATCTGACGCGTTCACCGAGGGCACCTTCCAAAACCTCGCAGGCACCCGGCGCTACCGCCTCTTCACGCCGAGCGGCACCGAGGGGCGGGCCTTGCCGTTGATCGTCATGCTCCACGGTGGCACCCAGACCGCAGACGACTTCGCGGTGGGCACGCGCATGAACGAGCTCGCGCAAGAACGTGGCTGCATGGTGCTCTACCCAGAGCAACCACCGACCGCGAATTTCTCGAGGTGTTGGAACTGGTTCAACCGCGCCGATCAACAACGCGATCGCGGCGAGCCGGCGTTGCTCGCGGGGCTCACCGAATCGATCATCGAGGCGAAGCACATCGATCGCCGGCGGGTCTCCGTCGCAGGGCTCTCGGCCGGGGCCGCCATGGCCGTCGTGCTGGGTGAGCTCTACCCCGACCTGTTTTCCGCCGTGGGAGTCCACTCCGGGCTGCCCTATGCCGCGGCAGACGACATGATGTCGGCCTTCACGGCGATGCGTCAGGGGCGCGCGTCAAGCCGTCGCGGTGGCACCTCGAGCGCCGTACCCACCATCGTCTTTCACGGAGACCGCGACTCGACCGTGAGCCCCACCAACGGAGAACAGGTGCTCACCGACTGCGCCGCCGCCGCTGGGCTGTCGTCGAGCGCGGCCACGACTGAGCACGGCACTGCACCTGGGGGCCGTTCGTACACCCGCCGAACCATCCGCGACTCCGCCCGCGAGGTCGTCATCGAGCATTGGCTCATTCACGGCGCAGGGCACGCGTGGGCAGGCGGTGACCCTCGGGGCACGTACACCGACCCGCGGGGCCCCGATGCCTCACGAGAAATGCTGCGCTTCTTCGAGACCCATCGTTCGAACCAGCTGCACTGAAGCGAAACCTTCGTCAGGCCTTCGATTTAGACGACAGCGTCACGGTCTTGAAGCGGGTCGCAAAGACATTCAGGTTCAGCGCTTCAGCAGTGGCGCGCTCATTGTCGGGGTCGAGCAGGAGCACCGTCTTGGTGCCTCCCACTTCTCGGCAGAGCACCGCCAGCGGGCGACCCGTTTCAGGCTCGGTCACCATCGCTTTGCCGGCGATTCGCATCTTCGAGAACACGTCTTCGATCGTCTCGAGCGACACGTTCAGCACGACCGCCGGGCCCGGCGACTCATTCTTCGGATTGAGCATGACCCTCAGTGTACCAGACCTTCAGCCGCGAGCCCTCGAGGGGGGTGCGGCCCCACCCGTCACCACTTGGGGATGCGCAGGGTCTTGCTGATCATCGCCGTGCCGCTGGCCACGTAAAGAAGCACCAGCGGGTGCAGGCTCAGGGGGCCCAGATGCACTTCTCCGAAGAGCAACGCTTCGTGAATGCGATTTTGCCAGGTCAGCACCGCGATGGCCGCGACCAACAACAACGATGTGGGTATGGGTGTGCCTTCGAAGTAGCGCACCTTGCCCGACTCGTCTGAGAGCTCGGCCGAAGTGACGTTGAAGCGGGCCAGCCGAGAGATGCCGCAGGCCACGAAATACAACAAAACCGCCACATCGAGGCTGCCGCGCATGCCGATCGCGAACGCCAACGCCGCCGGTGCCACCCCGAACGAGATCACGTCGGCCAGCGAGTCGAGGTCGGCGCCGAGCACCGATGACTTGTGCCGCCACCGCGCAACCCGGCCGTCGGCGGCATCGAGAACCAGTGCGACCGGCAACAAGATCAACGCGGCCCAGAGGTACCCGCGCTCACCGACCGCGAGGTACTGCATCAACGCCAGTATCGCTCCAGTGCCGGCGAACCCATTGCCGATGGTGATGAAGTCGGCCAACACGAAGCTTCGAATCAGTGACAAGCGCTTGATTTGCGGGTCGGCCATGAGACGGGTAACTGCCAACTCGGTGCCGTTACTCCCTCAAGACTCACGGAGTCACGGCGCCGCTGGCCTCGTTCGAATCGTCGCTTTGAACCGACTCGGCGTTCACCGACTTGGCCACGTAGAAGTACGTGACCCCCTTCGCAGCCTCGGCGTCGGTGTACGTCGTGGCCGACAACCCTGAGATCAGCAGCGTGTACGGGCCGCCGGTCTGCGTGGCTCGGTACACAGAATAGGTCACATTGCTCGTCGTGCTCGCGTCCCACTCCAGAACGAGCTTCGCGACGCCGGCGTCGGTGCCCGCGTCGAGGCCTGAGGGTGCGCCCACGCAGCCGCACAGTGCCATCGCCCATACCGCAGTCGCTACCAGGCCAAGCCGCATCGTGCCGATACGGTAAATCATCTCGCTCCGCGCCGCGCGGTCTTCAGTAGAGCCAGGTGCCATCGCCCAACAGGTTCGCGTTCTCGAATCACGAGCCCTTCGGTTAGCGGCGATAGCGGCAGATGGGAGCCGAGTTCGCCGCGGCCAGGCAAATGTCGATCAACCCGTCGCCATCGAAGTCACCCGTCGCGAGCCCCGTCGAGAAGTACCCGTAGCCGTAGCTCGGGCCGGTGGTGAAGCTGCCCGCCCCGTCACCGAAGAACATGCTGATGCCGCTGTTGCCCAACAGGAGGTCGGTCTTGCCGTCGCCGTTGAGGTCGCGCGCGAGCAAGTGCTTCACCAGCCCGCTCGCTTGAATGTTGACCGCCGGTTGAAAGGTGCCGTCACCGTTGCCCTCGAAGACGCCGACCTTGCCGCCGTTGTCACCGCTGATCAGATCGATCTTGCCGTCGCCCGTGTAGTCGTAGGCCAGCAGCGCGTTCGGCTCGTTGGCGGTGATGAGCTGGCTCGAGCTGAGCTGAAAGACCATGCCGCCCTGGTTGAGCGCGATCCACACCTGGTTGGGGGTGCAGCCGATGGCGAGGTCAGGCTTGCCGTCGGTGTCGAAGTTGCCCGCGGCAATCGCCTGGCACGAGATCGTCGAAGGAATTCGGCCGGTGATGGTGACCTGTGCAGCCGCCGACATGCCGAGCGTGCCGCCCTTCATCACGTTGAAACCGCCGGGTTTCACGCCTGCCCCGCCCCACGAGGTCGCTACGTCTAACTTGCCGTCAGCGTCGAGGTCGAGCATCACGTACGAGGTCACATTGGTGCCAGGCGCCGCTGGCGATGACGACGTCGGCGCCAAGAAGCTCGTCGCCGTGCCCTTGAAGAAGAGCGCCTCTCCGCCGGAGTTGTTGGTCGAGATCACCACCGCGTCGAGGTACCCGTCGTTACCGACGTCGGCCAGCGCCACCAGCGGGTTGCTGTAGGTGAACGGCATCGCCACCGTCGACGGCGCGAGGAAGCCCGCGTCTCGCTGCCCCAAGAATCGGTACACGTAGCTGTTGTCGGCTGTGACGAGGTCGGTCACTCCGTCACCATTGAGGTCTCCCGCACCCAAGCCCCACATGGCGCCGGTCGGCAGGGTCAGTGAGTCGCTGAAGCCCGACACGCACTTGAGCCCGCGAGAGCAGAACCCAGACAGACAGTCGGTCGGCGTGCCGCAGCTCTTGCCCAAGCCACACGCGGTGCATTTGGTGCCGCCACAGTCGGTGTCGACCTCGTCTTGGTTCAGGTAGCCGTCGCTGCAGGTCGGCGTGAAGTCGGGGCACAGGCCGTCGAGCCCGCATTTGCCGAGGGCGCAGTCGTTGTCGATGATGCACCGCTTGCCGGTGGCGCAGCGAACCGAGCACAGCCGACCGCAGTCGAGGTCAGACTCAGAGCCATTCTTCTGCCCATCGCTGCAGGTCGGAGCCGCACACTTCTGGGCCACGCACACCTTATCAATGCAGTCAGCGCCGATCGCGCAGCCCCCGTCGACGGCGCACTTGGCGGTGCAGCTGCCTCCACAGTCGATGTCGGTCTCGTCGCCGTCTTTCTGAGAATCGGTGCACGACGAGCCGGTGCACACCGTGTTGACGCAGCGCTTCGAGGTGCAGTCAGACGCCATCGCGCAGTGCTGATCATTCGGGCACTTCGCGGTGCAGTTGCCGCCGCAGTCGACGTCGGTCTCGAGCGGGTCTTTGGTGCCGTTGCCGCACAGGTCGGCGCACAACCCCGTCGCGGGAATGCAGCGGCCCGTCTGACAATCGGCGTGTGCGCTGCAGCCGTCTCCGGCCGCGCACTTGTTGGGGCATGCGCCTCCGCAGTCGACGGCGGTCTCGCTGCCGTTCTTCTGGCCATCGGTGCACGAGGGCGTGGTGCAGTGCCCTGAGCCGCACGCGCCCGAGGCGCAGTCGCCTCCGACTGTGCACGTGCCGTTGGTCGCGCACTTGGTCGGGCAGGCCCCGCCGCAGTCGATGTCGGTCTCGGTGCCGTTCTTCTTGCCGTCTGAGCACGAAGCCGCGACTCCACCGGGCGCGCACTTGCCGCTGCTGCACCGGCCACTGCTGCAGTCATTGCCGCCCTGGCACGTCGAGCCTTCGGCGCACTTGGTCAGACAGGCACCTCCGCAATCGACATCGCTCTCGGTGCCGTCTTTTTGCGCGTTGGCGCAGGTCGAGGCGTCGACGCACATGCCGAGCCGGCAGTTCGAGCCAGTCGGGCATCGCACGCCGAAGCAGGAGCCGTCGGTGCACGCGCCGTTGATGCAGGCAAAGCCGGTCTGGCAATTGGTGGTCTCGCAAGTCGAGGTCACGCAGGTGCCTTGAAAGCACGCAGAGCCGCTGGGGCAGGTCACGCCGACACAGGCTTTTTCGACGCACGCGCCAGCGGGGCAGACCTGGCTGGCTGAGCAATCGGCCGAGGGGCAGTCTTGCGGGTAGCAGGCAGAGGCGGCACACGCCTGGGCGCTCTGGCAGGTGGTGCCGCACGCGCCGCAGTTGGCCGAGTCATCGACCAGCCGCACGCATTGATTGGTGCAGACCGAGGTGCCTCCGTCGCAGTGAGCGATCGACGAAGGGGGCGTGCTGGTGCAGGCCAGGGGCATCGAAACGACGACGAGCAGCGCGAGACCTGCGGAGCGGACGGACATGGCCGCGCACATTAGCGGCTGGAGTGGTGATCTCGGTGCCCTTCTGCGCGAGGAACCCACTGAAGGGAAAGGTGCGCAAAGGTCGCACGCGGCCCACCCATTTCTATAGACAGAGCGAGCGCATGTCTTTGATCATGCGTGCCTCTTTGCTCAAAACGCACTCACCGCTCGCGGTCTTGCTGCTCGTCGCGGTCGCGGCGAACGCGCAGCCCATCGCGCTCAATGAAGCCCAGAAGCACTTGATGTCTGCCTCGAAGCTGTACGAGCGGCTCGAGTATGAGAAGGCGCTCGAAGAGGTGAAGAAGGCGAAGGCCTTCGCGAGCGGGTCGGCCGACGATGCGGCGATCGGCAGGTCAGAGGGCGTGATCTTGTTCGACCTGGGGCGCCGGCCTGAAGCGCTCGTCTCGTTCAAGCAGGCGTTGCTGCTCGAGCCTGAGGCGCATCTGGCGGTGCGGGTGTCTCCGAAGATCAGCGAAGCGTACGAAGCGACGCGGGTGCAGGCGAAGAGCGAGCTTGCGGCGCTCGAGGCGCAGAAGCGGGCGGCTGAGGAGGTCGCGAAGGCGCGGGCTGATGCGGCGACGGCCGAGGCGGCGCGGCTCGCGGCTGAGCAACGAGAGGCGAAGTCGAAGGCCGAGGCTGATGAGACGAGGCGTCGCGCAGAAGAAGCGAAGACCCAGCAGCTCTCTGACCTGAAGGCGCGAGAGGCCGATGCGGCTGCCGCGGCGGCAAAGCTGGCCGACGCGCAGCTCAAGCTCAAAGAGCAGACACGCGTGGCGCAGGAGCTTCGGCAGGCGCAGGCCCAGGCCGAGGCTGAGCACAAGGCTGCGCTTCAAGACCGACCCGTCGAGACGAAGCTGGTGCCTCGAGAGGTGATTACGCCTCCTCCGTTGGTGGTGGCGCGAGGGTTCTCGCCGGTGCCAATCGTGTTCGGCTCGGTGGCGGCGGCGGCTGGTGCGGTCGCGGTGACCTTCGGCGTGCTCGCGGGCCAGCAGCTGACCAGCGCGAGAGCGGCGACGTTTCAGAGCGACACGGTGGCCGAGCTGAACCGGGGCCACACGTATGCGCTGGTGACGAACATTGCGTTGGGAGTGGTGGGCACCGCGGCGATCGCGACCATCATCGCGTTGGTCGCCGACAGACCCCCGCCACCGCCGCCAGCGCCCGTGACGACGGAGACCTCACCGTGACCACACCTCCGGTGGTCCCCGGCGAGCTCGAAGCCCCGTTCGTCCTTAGGAGCGAAGTCGAAGGGCCCCAGTTGAACCAAGCCGTCCCCCACGCACCCCAGTCATCCTTCGAGTCCCTCAGGATGAACGGGGTTCTCGCCGCGTGCCTGATGGTCCTCTCGACCTGCGTTCTGCCCACGCTCACCGATCTCGAAAAAGAGCGCACCCGCGCCTGTGACGCCGATCACGCGTGCCTCGGAGGTTACCGCTGCGTCGCACAACTCTGCGTCACCGGCTCAGCCACCGACGCCGGCCAGTGCACCTCGGGCGACACGCGCACCTGTGGCTCGACCGTCGGCACCTGCCGCGCCGGCACCCAGACCTGCAACACCTCGGGCACCTTCGACAGCTGCGTCGCCGCCATCGGCCCCGCCACCGAGGTCTGCGACGGCCAAGACAACGACTGCGACGGCACCATCGACAACAAGATCGCCTCCACCGGCCTCTGCGAAAAAACCATCGGCGTCTGCGCCGGCAAATCGCGCGCCTGCGTCACTGGCCACGTCGAGACGACCTGCACCGCGGCCTCTTACGGCGCCGACTTCGAGCTCGCCGAGACCCTCTGCGACGGCAAAGACAATGACTGTGACGGCCAGGTCGACGAAGCCCTCCCCGCCCTGCCCTGCGCGCTCAACGCCGGCGTCTGCCTCGGAGCCAGCCGCGTCTGCAGCGGTGGCAGCTACCCGGTCTGCAGCCAGGCGGTCTACCAAGCGCACTCCGCGTTCTACGAGCCCGTCGAACAAAGCTGCGACGGCAAAGACAACGACTGCGACGGCCTGGTCGACGAGTTTGCCGTGCGCCTCGTCTCAGACGGAGGCGCCGCCACCTACCGCCGCCTCGCCCTGGTGCGCCAACCGCCGGGCAGCGGCAACCTGCTCGAGCTCTACGAGAGCGACAACCGCATCGTAGCTCGCCTCGAAAACGCCGACGGTGGAGTCACCGGCCCTCGCTTCCCCTCCACCTCGGTCGCCACCGCCGTCACCCGCGCCGCCTTCCCCGCGTTGGCTGCGAACGGCAGCCTGGTCTACGAGAGCTGGTTCGAAGAGCTCAACGGCCCCATCTACCGCCTGGTCGTCGCCAACGCGGGCCCCACTGGCGAAGCCCTCATCGGCGGCGTGCCCGCCATCTACCCGCTCGCGACTCAACCCGGCGGCGGCCAAGCCCTCGCCCTCGGAGTCGGTGCGCGGCTGATCATCGCCTACGCCCACTTCGACAGCCCCACGGCCGGCAGCAGCACCTTGAAGGTCGCCTCGTGCCCCTTGGCGCTCGACAACACCTGCACCTTTCAAACGATCGGCGCTGGGCAGAACCCCTCGCTCTTCGTCTCGAACGACATCGCGGTCATCGCCTACGAGACCTCGACCGGCCTGCACCTGGCCCGGCTCTCGGTGCCCGCGAACGGGTCGATCACCATCGGCAGCAACGTCACCTTCGGCGTCGGCGGAGACCATGACCCGCTGCTCGCCGGCACCCTCGCGAACCTCTCGCTCTACACGGTCTCGGCGACCTCGCCCGAATCGCTCACCCTGCGCCGGGGCGACTGCACCGGCACCTGCGCGCTCAGCGGCTTCTCACTCACCTCGAACCTGATCACCTTCGACGGCACCCCTTCGGCGTTCTCGGTCGACGACAAAGTCGGCCCGGCCCTGATGGCGTGGGAAGAAGGCGCCTCGGGCGCACGCAAGGTGATGGTGATGAAGCTCACTGCGCTCGCCCCGGTGAACGTCTCCGGCACCCTCATCGGGCACCGCCCAATCCCCGTACCCAGGCCGGGCGGCACGTCGGTCGTCTACTTCGACACCGAGGGTGCGACCGGTGGCATTGCGAACAACGTCGTCTCGCGGCGATTGTGCGGCCCGTAATTTTCGGCTTCAAGTTGAAGCCTGGTAGCTTGCCCCCCTGATGGTCGCCCCGACAGGACCCCTGCTGCTTGGCAAGTACGAGCTGATTCGCAAGCTCGCGGCCGGCGGGATGGCCGAGGTCTTTCTGGCGCGCTCAGCCGGGCCGATGGGCTTCGAGAAGTTCGTGGTGGTCAAGCGCATCTTGCCGCACCTGGCCGAAGAGGCCTCGTTCGTTTCGATGTTTCTCACCGAGGCGCGCCTCGCCGCGCAGCTCAACCACCCGAACATCGTGCAGGTCTTCGACTTCGGAGAAGTCAACGGCACCTACTTTCTCGTGATGGAGCTGATCGACGGCGTGAACCTGCGCCTGATCGGCCGTCGCGCGCACGAAGCGAACCAGGCGTTGCCGCTCCCGGTGGTCTGCCGAATCGTGAGCCTCGCCTGTGAGGGGCTCGCCTACGCCCACGAATTTCACGACCCGACCACCAACGAGCCGCTCGAGCTGGTGCACCGCGACGTCAGCCCCGACAACATTCTCATCGCGCGCAATGGCTCGGTGCGGGTCGTCGACTTCGGCATCGCTAAGGCCGTGAATCAAACCAGCCTGACTCGCACCGGCACGGTCAAGGGCAAGTTCGCCTACATGCCGCCCGAGCAGATCAACGGCCTCGGCGTCGACCGCCGCGCCGACGTCTACGCGCTGGGCATCGTGCTCTACGAGCTGGTCGCCGGGCGCAAGCCGTTCGACACCTCCAACGAAGCAGTCATCGTGCGGGCGATCTTGCACGAGCCGATCGTGCCCGCCTCGACCTTTCGCCCCGGAGTGCCCGCCGAAATCGAGCGCATCTTGGCCACCGCGCTCGCCAAGTCACGCGACGAGCGGTACGTCGATGCCCGCGCGTTTCAGCAAGATCTCGAGAAATTCATTCAGGCTTCGGGCTCGTTGGTTTCACCTCAAGACATCAGCCAGTTGGTCAAGACCTACGCGGGCAGCCCGATGCCGGTGCCGGCGCCGTCGGGGCCCACCACGCCGGCGCTGCCACCGATGGCGGTGCCTCCCGCGCCGGCGACCATCGAAGAGATCATGGAGTTCAGCGCGACCGGCGTCGTCGCGCCGAAACCGTTGCCGCCTCCACCCCCGCCACCCCCAGCCTCACGCCCGGCGCCGATCGACGTGGGGGCGGTGTCGCTGCGAGACGAGGTTTCGGCCGAACGCGCCTTTCCACTCGAAGAGCCGCGCAAGGGCACGCCGAGCTGGGTGTGGCTGGTCGCGCTGTTTCTGGTCGCTGCCATCGCCGGCGTATTCGTGGTGCGCGCGGCGAGGGCCAAAGCGCCTGTTGAAGACCCGGTGCCCGTCGCGAAGCCGACGCCGGTGCCTGCGCAGCCGCGGCCGGTCGCTGTCGTCATTGATGCAGGAGCCCCCGAGCCCGTCGCGGTCGTCGTCGAGGCTCCCCCCGAGAAGCCGCCCGACGTGCCAGTGCCGACGCCAGACCCGGTGCCGATCAAGCCGGCTCCACCGCACCCGGTGCGAGTGACCAAAGCGCAGGTCGAGTTTCGAATTCGGCCCTTCGGGTCGGTGTGGGTCGACGGCAACTTCATCGGCGAAACCCCGTTCGCGCCCATCGCGCTCAACACCGGGTCGCACAGCGTCAGGGTCGGCAACAAAGAGATTGGCAAAGAGGTCACCCGGCGCTTCGACGTGAAGCCCGGCTCGAACATCTTTCGCTACTCGTTCGAAGAGTGAGTCGGGGCCTGCCTCCACAGCGGCTTCGAGCGCAGGGCTTGGGCGTAAATCGGGCAACGCTTCTCGTGCGCGCCCGGCAAGATGCCGACGCTCATCAAGAACTCGTTGACGATCTCGCCACCGGTGAAGCGAAAGGTGCGCTTGAAGAGCTTCACCCACGCATCTTTCGATTTGGGGTGTTGGGCTGCGAGCCACTGCCGAAACGAGCCGTGCTCCTTCTGCAGCTCGAGAATCGTCTTCGCGTTTTCGATCGCGGCGTTGATCTTCAGGCGGTTTCGAATCACGCCAGCGTCGTTCATCAAGCGGGCTCGATCAGCAAGCGTGTACGCGGCGACCTTCTTGATGTTGAACCCGCTGTACGCCTTGCGAAAGTTGGCCTGCTTCTTGAGCACGGTCTCCCAGCTCAAGCCGGCCTGGTTGATCTCGAGAATCAGGCGGCAGAAGAGCTCGTTGTCATCGTCGATTGAAAAGCCGTAGTGACGGTCGTGGTAGGCTTGGTGGAGGACTTTTCGCTCGCCCTCGAGGCTCAGCATCAGGCTGCAGTAAGACATGGCAAAGGGCCTAGCAAAACCCTGTGTGGAGGTGGTGCGTGAAGGTTCGACTGCTGCTGGTGCCGTCGCTGGTGGTCTCTGTGTTCGCGG
>JANLPS010000520.1:0-1929 GCA_031367385.1 Archangium sp.
CAAGCTGCAGAACAACGCGATGATCACCTCGCTGAGCCACGCCATCGATCTCGGCGGCGACAGCGAGCTCTCGGTGCTTGGCGCATTCACCCGCGACACCAACGCGGTGAACATCTCGAGCGAGCGCAGCCTGGTCAGCGACGCCGAGAACCTCGACGTGCTGATTCGCGGCGACGCGAAGATCGTGCACTCCGACGCCCATCGAACCTCGCTCGGCGTGCAATATGCCTGGCGGCGCCTGCAGTTGACCGGCTCGGTCTCTGATTCGCGAGCCCAGGCACCATGGGCCCAGATGCCGATCATCGACACGTATTTGCCTGCGTTGCCGATCGCTCCGAGCCGAACGCAGAATTTGATCGCGGTGTATGGCGAGCACACCTGGAAGATCTTCGAGCGCTTCACCGTCGAAGCGGGGCTGCGCGGCCAGGTCGACCTGTCGCACCGGCAGGTGACCGGGTCGGGGCGGCTCGCGGCGTCATGGGTGTTGCCGACGCTCACCGTTTTGAAGGCCTCGACCGGGTTCGCGTTGCAGCCGGTGGCTTCTCCGCTGTTGCTCGACGCGCAGTACGGCAACCCGGCGCTCCTGCCCCAGCGAAGCGTGAACCTCGTCATCGGCGCCGAACAACCCTTGCCGTTCGAGGCGTTGCTGAAGCTCGAAGGCTGGAGCAAATGGCTGTCGGCGTTGGCGGTCAACCCCGACACGCGGGAGGCGCTCGATGCGCGGCTCACCGCGGGGCTGCCGGCCTACGAGAGCCGCGGCACGGGCAGCGCGTACGGCCTCGACCTGATCATGGTCGGCCGCGTCGATCACTTCGCCTACACCTTCGGGCTCGGCATTCAGCGCGCCCATCGGGTCAACCCGCTTGCGGTCGGCCGGCAAGACTATCGGGTCGAGTGGGAGCAGCCCGTCTCGGCGGCAAGACCAAGAAAGACAAAGCGGGAAACCGTGGTGAGGGGCGGGCGAGAGCACGAGTTGGCCGTGGTGTTTTTGACGAACGGTGGTCGCCGCCAAGCGGGTGTCGAGGCCTGCTTGGAGCGGCGGTGGCGCAGATTCAGCGTGCCTGTCGAAGACCGAGAGCCCTGCCGGTTGATGGAGTTCAGACGGCGAGGTTGAGTTGGGGCCCAGCGGTGGTGGGTGGCAAGAGCCGACTGGCGAGTGGCCGGCCCAGCGCGGTGAGTCTTTCTTCAGCGGCCTTGTGAGTTGAGAAGAGCGCCCTGATGGTACGTCGACCTCCGCAGGGGCACAGCAGCACATCATTGCCGAACGTGTGCTGGTGAAGTGACGCCCAGTCAAGACGCGGGCGTTTGGGCTTGCCTGCTTTCGGGGGTTGCTGCTTGGGCGCCGCAGTCTGAGCGGGCTGCGCTGGCTCTTCGAGCTGCGCCCGCAGCGTCGAGTGCGGTGCGTAGACTCCGTGAAAGCTGGTGAGGTGGCTCTTCGCCGGCGGCACCAGCGCCACCAGACGCCGCACAAGGTCTGCCGCAGTCAGCGTGAAGGTGACGCCGCGCTTGGGCGTGTACTCGTAGAGCTCGCCCTCGAGCTTTCGCAGGCGGCATTCGGCGATGGGGCCGCGGGCGCCGTAGCGAGCCAACCGCTCGAGGCCTTCTCTGTCATTGCCGTGCACGGCCGTGTCGGCATGCAACGAAAACCCCTCTGCCACAGCGACACGGCTTCGGCGATGACGCGTCTTGGGCACCTCGAGCGGCAGCTTGGCTTGAATGGCTTGCGCTTGAAGTACCTCGAACTCGCCCTCTGCCCATGTTTCGCCGATGTCACCCCAGTCTTTCTTCGCCTGCCGCAGCGTGCGCGCAAGAATTTGGGCAACCTCGACATCACTGGGAGGCCCGACTTCGACGTGCGTACCGCTCGGCCCCCACAGGGCCTCGGGTACCAACAGATGCAAGTGCGGCGTCAGCTGCAAATGGCTGCCA
>JANLPS010000522.1:0-7954 GCA_031367385.1 Archangium sp.
TGTAATTCGAAGGCCTCACCACACCAACCAGCCCCACCTGCACACACGGCCTGGCACCACTCCGCTGCACAGGTGTCGCCGCCAGACACCACAATGCAAAAGGCGGGCTCCATTGAGGAAGCCCGCCTTTCGAACCATCAACCGCTTTTTCGGCTTATGCGACGCCTGATTCAGGCCGCGCGGTGGTCGGCAGCGACGCTTGGAGCGCTGCGTCAGGAGCATGCGAAGCGGCAAGCGCGTCTTCCATGCCCTGGATCTCGTCGGTGGGGCTGTCGACCTGGATGTCGAGGTGCTTGTACTGCGGCAGACCCGTACCCGCGGGGATCAGACGACCCATGATGACGTTCTCTTTGAGCCCACGCAGGTAGTCGACCTTGCCCGAGATGGCGGCTTCGGTGAGCACCTTGGTGGTCTCTTGGAAGGACGAGGCCGAGATGAACGACTCGGTCGACAACGACGCCTTGGTGATGCCGAGCAGCAACGGCTCGCCAACGGCCGGGCGACGACCCACGTTCAACGCCTTCTCGTTCTCTTCTTCGAAGACCCACTTCTCGACCTGTTCGTCGATCAAGAACTCGGTGTCGCCGACGTCGGTCACACGCACGCGTCGGAGCATCTGCCGAACGATGACCTCGATGTGCTTGTCGTTGATCTTCACGCCCTGGAGTCGGTAGACCTCCTGGACTTCGTCAACCAAGAAGCGCGCGAGCTCCTTCTCACCCAGCACCTTGAGAATGTCGTGCGGGTTGGCGGCGCCGTCCATCAGCGATTCGCCGGCTCGCACGCGGTCTCCCGAGTGCACGGTGATGTGCTTGCTCTTGCCAATCAAGTACTCCTTGGCAAGGTCAGGCCGCAGCTCGCTGTTCACCTCGGGGGTGATGAGCAGCTTGCGCTTGCCCTTGGTGTCTTTGCCAAACGAAACGATGCCGTCGATTTCAGCGATGATCGCGTGATCTTTCGGCTTTCGCGCTTCGAACAGCTCAGCGACTCGGGGCAGACCACCCGTGATGTCTTTGGTCTTGGTGGTTTCGCGAGGCACGCGAGCCATGACTTCACCAGGCGAGATGTCTTGACCGTCGTCGACCGCGAGGGCGGCGCCTTGGGGCAAGAAGTAGCTGGCCGGTTGGCCGCTCGGCAGGGTGCGAACTTCACCCTTCGCGTCGCGAATGGTGATGCGCGGGCGGGCCTCGGGGTCGCGCGACTCGATGATGCTGCGACGAGAAAGACCGGTCACTTCGTCGGTCGACTCGTTCATCGTGACGCCTTCGATGATGTCTTCGAACTTCACCGCGCCGCCGACTTCAGAGAGCAGCGGCATGGCGAAGGGCTCCCATTCAGCGAGCTTCGCGTTCGACTCGATCTTCTGGCCTTCTTTGACCGTGACGCGCGCACCGTAGACGACCTTGTGGCGCTCGCGCTCGCGGCCCGAGTCGTCGACGATGATCAACTCGCCGTTGCGATTGATGACGACGAGGTCGCCGTTGGGGCGCTTGACCGTCGACATGCTGTTGAACTTCACGGTACCGGCGAACCGGGCCATGAGCTCAGACTGCTGCGACTTACCCTGCATCGTTCCACCGACGTGGAAGGTACGCATGGTCAGCTGGGTGCCGGGCTCGCCGATTGACTGCGCGGCGATGACGCCGACCGCTTCGCCAATCGAGACCTTGCGACCGCGCGCCAGGTCACGGCCGTAGCACTCGACGCACACGCCGCGCTTGGTCTGGCAGGTCAGGCCCGAGCGAATCTTCACTCGGTCGAGGCCGGCATTGACGACCTTCTGCACGCGCACTTCGTCGATTTCTTCGTTCGCGCGAACGAGCACTTCGCCAGTCACAGGGTCGTGAATGTCGTCGAGGGCGACTCGGCCCAAGATGCGCTCGGTGAGCGATTCGATCTCTTCGCCACCTTCGACGAGGGCGATCATGACGATGCCGTCGAGGGTGCCGCAGTCGTACTCGTTGATGATCGCGTCTTGCGCGACGTCGACGAGACGGCGGGTCAAGTAGCCAGAATTGGCGGTCTTGAGCGCGGTGTCGGCCAGACCCTTACGGGCGCCGTGGGTCGAGATGAAGTACTGCGCCACCGACAAGCCTTCGCGGAAGTTCGCGGTGATCGGCTGCTCGATGATTTCACCCGACGGCTTCGCCATCAGGCCGCGCATGCCGGCGAGCTGACGAATCTGCTGCGTCGAGCCACGAGCACCCGAGTCGGCCATGATGAAGATGGGGTTGAAGCTGCGCTGACGGCGGGTCTCTTTCTTGCCATCGCTGTTGATGCCGCTGATCTCTTCTTCAGAGATCTGCTTCATCATTTCGATGGTGACCGCCTCAGTGGTCTGCGCCCAGATGTCGATGACCTTGTTGTACCGTTCGCCGACGGTGATGAGGCCCTCGAGGTACTGGTTCTCGACTTCGCTGACCTCTTTCGACGCCGACTCGATCATGCCGTGCTTCGCAGCGGGGATGATCATGTCTTTGAGCGCGATCGAGATGCCGGCCTTGGTCGCGTTGGTGTAGCCGTACGAGCGAATGCGGTCGGCGAGGAGAACGGTCTCTTTCTCGCCAGTCATTCGGTAGCAGGTGTCGATGAGGTTACCGAGCTGCTTCTTGTCGAGAACCTTGTTCACCTCTTCGAAGCCGACGCGGCGGGGCACGATGTCCCACAAGAGAACGCGGCCGACGGTGGTCTCGAAGATCGAGCGACCGCCCTTCAAGTTCTCGATGCGGCACTTGATCTTGGCCTGGAGGTGCACGGCACCCTGGTCGTACGCCGCGCGAACTTCTTCGGGCGACGAGAACAGCATGCCTTCGCCGGGGGCGAATTCACGCGGGCGGGTCATGTAATAAATGCCGAGAACCATGTCCTGCGTGGGCACGATGATCGGCTTGCCGTTCGCGGGGCTCAGAATGTTGTTCGTCGACATCATCAGCACGCGAGCTTCCATCTGGGCTTCGATGGAGAGCGGCACGTGCACGGCCATCTGGTCACCGTCGAAGTCGGCGTTGAACGCCGTGCAGACGAGCGGGTGCAGCTGAATGGCCTTGCCTTCGATCAGCACCGGCTCGAACGCCTGAATGCCGAGGCGGTGAAGGGTCGGAGCGCGGTTCAAGAGTACCGGGTGCTCGCGAATCACGTCATCGAGAATGTCCCAAACTTCGGGGCGCTCTTTCTCGACCATCTTCTTGGCCGACTTGATGGTGGTGACGTAGCCCTTCTCTTCGAGCTTGTTGTAGATGAACGGCTTGAACAGCTCGAGCGCCATGATCTTCGGCAGACCGCACTGGTGCAAGCGAAGCTCGGGGCCGACGACGATGACCGAGCGACCCGAGTAGTCAACGCGCTTACCAAGCAAGTTCTGGCGGAAGCGGCCTTGCTTGCCCTTGAGCATGTCGCTCAAAGACTTCAGCGGGCGCTTGTTCGGGCCGGTGATGGTCTTGCCGCGGCGACCGTTGTCGAAGAGCGCGTCAACGGCCTCTTGCAGCATTCGCTTCTCGTTGCGAATGATGATGTCGGGCGCGTTGAGCTCTTGCAGACGCTTGAGGCGATTGTTGCGGTTGATGACCCGGCGATACAGGTCGTTCAAGTCGGAGGTCGCGAAGCGGCCACCGTCCAACGGCACGAGGGGGCGGAGGTCGGGCGGCAACACGGGGATGACGTCCAGCATCATCCACTCCGGTTGGTTGCGCTGACCGGCGGGGCCCGAGACGCGAAAGGCCTCGAGCACCTTGAGGCGCTTGGCGATCTTCTTACGCTTGGCCTCTGAGGTGGTGACCTTCATCTCGCCACGCAGCTCTTCGGCGAGCGTGTCGACGTTGATGGCCTTGAGCATCTCGCGAACTGCCTCGCCGCCCATCTGCGCGACGAACGACTCGTCGCCGTGCTCCTGGAGCATGCGCTGATACTTGTCTTCGGTGATGAGCTCGTGCTTCTCGAGCTCGGTGCTCTTGGGGTCGAGAACGATGTACGACTCGCAGTACAAGACCTTCTCGAGGTCTTTGAGCGTCATGTCGAGCAGGTTGCCGATGCGCGAGGGCAAGCTCTTCAAGAACCAGATGTGCGCGACCGGCGTGGCGAGGGTGATGTGGCCCAGGCGCTCACGTCGAACCTTCGACTGAATGACCTCGACGCCGCACTTCTCGCACACGACGCCGCGGTGCTTCATGCGCTTGTACTTGCCGCAGTTGCACTCGTAGTCTTTCACGGGCCCGAAGATGCGGGCGCAAAACAGACCATCACGCTCAGGCTTGAACGTGCGGTAGTTGATGGTCTCGGGCTTCTTCACTTCACCATGCGACCACTGGCGAATCTTGTCAGGCGAGGCCAACGCAATACGAATGGCCTGAAATGAGAGGGGGTCTTTCGGCTTCTCGAAGAAATTGAAGATGTCCTTCACAAAATCACCCTTGGTCCAGCGAAACGGTTCTCTTCACAAAAAAAGTGGTCTGAAACAAACACCTGCTCATACGACGGCTGGCTCGAGAGGCCTTCTCCCGAGCCCGCCTCCGCGTCAGGCGTCGGTTCCCGTCTTGATGGGCTCGTCTGAGGAGACCATGATCGTCTGGCGTCGACGCTCAGGGGGTGCCTTCTCGAGCAGCTCGACATCGAGCGCCAGAGCCTGCAGCTCCTTCAGCAGCACGTTGAACGACTCGGGCAGGCCCGATTCGAGGGTGTAGTCACCCTTGACGATCGACTCGTACATGCGCGTACGGCCGACGACGTCGTCAGACTTCACGGTGAGGAACTCCTGGAGGCTGTAGGCGGCGCCGTACGCTTCCATGGCCCAGACTTCCATCTCTCCCAAGCGCTGGCCACCGAACTGGGCTTTGCCGCCCAACGGCTGCTGCGTGACGAGAGAGTAGGGGCCAATCGAACGAGCGTGAATCTTCTCGTCGACCAAGTGGTGGAGCTTGAGCATGTACATCACGCCGACGGTGACGCTCTGGTCGAACACTTCGCCAGTGCGGCCATCGAAGAGCACCATCTGGCCGGTCTTCGGCAACATGGCGGCCTCGAGGAGCGCGTGAATTTCGTCTTCGCGGGCCCCTTCAAAGACCGGCGAAGCGACGTGAATGCCAGGGCGCAGGCGGCGGCACAGCTCGGCCACCTCTTTGTCTGACATCTTGTCCAAGAAGGCCAAGAACTTGTCGTCGTCGTAGACGCTCTTGAGCTGCTTGCGCAGAGCATCGGCCGAGTAGTTCTGCTCGACGAAGCTCTGCAGCCGCTCACCGACGCCCTTGGCAGCCCAGCCCAAGTGGGTCTCGAGAATCTGACCGATGTTCATGCGGCTGGGCACGCCCAAGGGGTTGAGAACCAAGTCAACCGGGCGCCCGTCTTCGAGGTACGGCATGTCTTCAATCGGCAACACGCGGCTGACGACGCCCTTGTTGCCGTGACGGCCTGCCATCTTGTCGCCGACCGCCAGCTTGCGCTTGATGGCCACGTACACCTTGACCATCTTGATCACGCCGGGGGGCAGCTCGTCGCCCTTCTTGATGCGAGCAATGCGCTCGCCGAAGGCCAACTTGACCGCCTCTTTGTTCTCTTCGAGGTTCTTGAGCAGCTCGCGGCTCTTGGTATCGATCTGGTCGTTGACCGAGATCTCGCTCCAGTACTTGTAGGGTATCTGGCTCAACGTCTCTTCATTGAGCGCGTCACCCTTCTTGAGCAGCTGCTTGCCCTTGTCGTCGATCAGCTTCGACTGGGCCTCTTTGTTGACGAAGATCTTGCGAATGCGGCCGAACGCCGAGTCTTGGAGAATCTTGAGCTCGTCGTTCTGGTCTTTGAGCAACCGCGCTTCTTCGGTCGACTCAATCTGCTTCGCGCGCTCGTCTTTGTCGACGCCTTTGCGAGAGAAGACCTTGGCGCCGATGACGGTGCCGCTGACTCCGGGGGGCACTCGCAACGAGGTGTCGCGAACGTCGCCGGCCTTTTCGCCGAAGATGGCTCGCAGGAGCTTCTCTTCGGGTGAGAGCTGGGTCTCACCCTTGGGGGTGATCTTGCCGACCAAGATGTCGCCCGGCTTCACTTCGGCGCCGATGCGAATGATGCCCGACTCGTCGAGGTCCTTGAGGGCCTCTTCACCGACGTTGGGTATGTCGCGGGTGATCTCTTCTTTGCCGAGCTTGGTGTCGCGAGCGATGCACTCGAACTCCTCGATGTGAATCGACGTGAACACGTCGTTCTTGACGATGTTCTCGCTGATCAGAATCGAGTCTTCGAAGTTGTAGCCCTGCCACGGCATGAAGGCGACGACGATGTTCTGGCCGAGCGCGAGCTCGCCGGTCTCGCACGCGGGGCCGTCAGCGATGACGTCTCCCTTGCGAACCTTGTCACCCTTTTTAACGATCGGCTTCTGGTTGAGACAGGTGCTCTGGTTCGAGCGCTGAAACTTGACCAGGTTGTAGATGTCGACTTCTGAGGCGACGTCGCTGAACGCGGCCGGCACTTCGGCGCGAACCACGATGCGGCCACCGTCGACCGACTCGATGGTGCCGTCGCGGCGAGCCACCATGCAGACGCCTGAGTCGCGGGCGACGACGGCTTCGATGCCGGTGCCGACCAACGGAGCGGCAGTCCGAACCAACGGCACGGCCTGGCGCTGCATGTTCGAGCCCATCAACGCGCGGTTGGCGTCGTCGTTCTCGAGGAAGGGGACGAGCGAGGCGGCAACCGAGACGAGCTGGTTGGGCGACACGTCCATCAAATTGACGTCTTCAGGGCGGGCCTGAACGAACTCACCGCCGCGACGAGCAAGGCCGTCTCCGGCGAGCTTGCCCTTCTTGTCAGTGGCCGCGTTGGCCTGCGCGATGGTGTGCTTCTCTTCTTCGAGCGCCGAGTAGAAGGCCACGTCAGGCGTGAGCACGCCCTCCTCGACCTTGCGGTACGGAGTCTCGATGAAGCCGAACTCGTTGACTCGCGCGTACGACGAGAGCGACGAGATGAGGCCGATGTTCGGGCCTTCAGGCGTCTCGATCGGGCAGATGCGGCCGTAGTGCGTGGGGTGCACGTCACGCACTTCGAAGCCTGCTCGCTCACGGGTCAAACCACCGGGCCCAAGCGCCGAGAGGCGACGCTTGTGCGTCACTTCTGAGAGCGGGTTGGTCTGGTCCATGAACTGCGAGAGCTGGCTTGAGCCAAAGAACTCTTTGATCACCGCGGTGACCGGCTTCGCGTTGATCAAGTCGTGCGGCATCAGCGTTTCAATTTCTTGAAGGCTCATGCGCTCTTTAATCGCGCGCTCCATGCGAACCAGACCGATGCGGTACTGGTTCTCGAGCAGCTCGCCAACCGCGCGAACGCGGCGGTTACCGAGGTGGTCGATGTCGTCGATGGTGCCTTTGCCGTTCTTCAAGTCGATCAGGTACCGAATCGTCTCCAAGATGTCGCGCTTGGTGAGCACCTGGTTATCGAGGGGCTCCTCGAGGCTGAACTTGCTGTTCAACTTGAGGCGGCCGACCTTCGAGAGGTCGTAACGCTCGGGGTTGAAGAACAGAATGTTGGTGAAGAGGTTGATCGCCGTCTCAGGCGTCGGAGGATCGCCCGGGCGAACGCGGCGGTAGATCTCCATCACCGCTTCTTCGGGGGTCTCGATCTTGTCCATCAGCAGCGTGTCGCGCAAGAACGGGGCGACGTTCAGGTTGTCGATGAAGAGGACCTTGAACGAGTTGATGCCGCGCTCGCGCAGGGTCTCGACCTTCTCCTCGGTGATCTCCTCGTTGCACTCGAGGAGGACCTCGCCGGTCTTCTCGTCAACGACGTCGCTGGCCGCGATCTTGGTGATCAGCTCCTCGGCGTCGAGGGGCAGGGTCTTGATCTTCGCCTGCTCGAGCTTCTTGATGGCGGCGCGGGTGAACTTGCGGTTCTTCTTGACGATGATCTCGCCGGTCTTGGGCGCCTTGATGTCGCGGGTCGCGCGCTGCCCGGGGAGGAGCTCGAGCTCGACGCTCTTCTC
>JANLPS010000146.1:0-11074 GCA_031367385.1 Archangium sp.
GGAGCACCTGCGCCGGTTGGCTGAAGCAGGCAGAGACCGCGAGCGCGCCTCGCCCGTACCGGTGCCCCAGGCGCCTCCAGCCAAGCCCGAGACGACCGAGCCCCCCGTGCTGCTGGGCATCGGCGCCTCGACGGGAGGCCCCCGCGCGGTCGCCAAGCTGCTCTCTGACCTGCCGAAAGATTTCTCGCTGCCGATCGCGCTGGTGCAGCACATGGCTGAAGACTTCTTCGACAGCTTCGTACGCTTCTTGGGAGACGCGTCGGGCCGGGTGGTGCTGCAGGCGACGCAGGGGCTCCAGCTGCGGCCTGGGCAGGTGGTGGTGGCGCCTCCGCGCAGTGAGCTGTTCGTCACCGAGTCTCTCGAAGCCAAGCTGCTGCCTTCGCCGCGTGACGCGCTGATTTCACCGTCGGTCGACAGCTTGTTTTTCTCGATGGCGAAGACGCTTCAGTCACGAGGCATCGGGTTGCTGATGACAGGCATGGGTGATGACGGCGCGCAGGGGCTCTTGCGCATGCGGCGCGTTGGCGCCCACACGTTGGTGCAAAACCGCGAGACCTGTGCGGTGTTCGGCATGCCCCGGGCGGCGATTGAGCTGGGCGCGGCCGACATTTCGCTCCCGCTCGACGGGCTGGCGCCGTGGTTGTCGGCGCTGATGCGCGGCGGGCCACGGCCACGAGCGATTGAGCCCAAGAAGAAGCGCGTGCTGGTGGTCGACGAAGATCTCGAGGTGCTCAAGGCGACGAAGAAGACGCTCGAGGCCGGAGGGCTCGAGGTGCACACGCTCGACAACCCGTTGCTGGTGGCGCAAACCATTCGCCGGCTCGACATCGACCTGGTGCTGCTCGAGACCGAGCTGTCGACGATGAAGGGCGCGGTGGTGATTCAATCGCTGCGCAACCACGGCCTCGGGCGAGTGCCGGTGATGCTGCATTCGAAGCTCGATTCGGTGGCGCTCCACGCGCGCGCGAAAGAAGTGGGCGCACAGGGCTTCATTCGCAAGGGTTCGGGCTCGTTGGTGCGCGAAGTCGACGGGTTTCTCGGCTCACGGGGCAATCAGAGCTAGTCGCGAGCCCGAAAAGGAATGGAGCGACCCGGGTGCGGTTGACCCAGGCGTGACTCGGCTCTGCGTTCTTCTCGTCGTGTGTGCGTGCGCGGCCAGCCCGATGCGCGCCGATGCCCTCGCGAGCGCAGAAGTGGTGCAGCTGGGCATCGCGACTCCCCATTCGGCCCGGGTGCACGTCGAGGTGCTCGGGCTGAGTGACGATGAGCAGTGCTCGAAGAATGCGCGCAGCCGAGATCTCTGCGTGACCCACTTTCGACGGGCCTTCGAGAGCGGGTTATCGGCGGTTACCAGACAGCTGTACACGGCCGGTGTCGACGCACCCGAGATGACGATCGCCTTTCGCGTCGTGAAGTTGAGCCACTCGGTCACCTCGCTCGGCTCCGGCGGCTGGAGCACCAACCGGGTCGACCTCGATTGGGCCCTGATGGTGACCGATGCGAATGGCAACCCCGTGCTCGACGTACAGCGCTCGACGCAGAGCCCTCAGCCGATCACCTGGGGCGGCAACCACGACGCGGTCATCGCCAGGCTCATCGGAGCGACGCTGCAAGACACGTCGAGGGCGCTGAGCGAGCTGCGTCTTTAAGTGGTGGCTCACGGTGCACGGGGCGTGCTGCAGACCTCGGTGGTGTAGGGCGACTCGCCCGCGGCATTCACCGCTTGACGCGGTAGCAATAGTCTTGACCCGCCACGCCGGTCGCGTCGGTGTAGGTCGCCGCGTTGGCCGCCAACGTCGCCAAGCCCGCGAACGTGCCGGTGGTGCCCGTCTTTCTCTCGAGCACGAAGCCGGTCTCATCGGCCGACCCGTCATCCCACGCGAGCACGATGATCGGTTGGGGCGTCGTGGTGGTCGTTGGCGTGAAAACGACATCGCGAAAATAGTTCGAGTTTCGGTACGAGCTCGTCGGCAAGCTGCTCGCCGGCCCGTAGACACCGTTGTTGCCAGCCACGGTCTGCAGAGGGCCGCTGGTCACCGCGGTGCCGAGCACATCATACGTATCGACGTAGTAGGTACCGCCCGTGTTGACGCTCAGCACGTACTCAGCGCCCACGGTCAACGGCACCGGAATCGCAAAGGCCTGCTTCTGCCACCCCGACGCTGTCTCACCTTTGAACGGCACCGACGCGATGAGCCGGCCGGTGCTCGCGAGCCACAGCCGTGCGGTGTGAGGGCCACGCTCCGCCGGAGAGCGGTAGTAGCGCGCTGCGGTGAGCTGCCCAGCGCTCGACGTGGTGAATCGAAAGCCGAGCTCGTAGTTGGCCTGCGGGCCGTCGGTCTGATTGATCTGTGCCGGCGTTGAGTTGCCGAAGAAGCTGAACGACTGAACCAGCGCCTCTTCGGTTGATGCGGTCTCATCGACCGGCCCTGCGCAGCCGCACAGCGCGGCAACCAGCGATGACACGATCATTTGCTTCGGGAGTGCTCTCATCAGTCGTCACCAGTGTCGGAACCGGGAAGGAGAATTGAACGCCGGCGGCTCCAGGGTGCCGGCGCATGGCAACGACACCAGGCGCGCCCCAACTGCAAAACTCGAGTCTTCTCGGCGTGATAGAGACCGGTTTGCAGAACGCGATCAGCCGGTGTCAGGGCATTGAAAGGCACTCATGACCACTCACCCGCGCGCCGCCGTCATCTTCTTCGCCCTCCTCGCAGCCAGCACCGCCAACGCAGGGACCTTCTTCGTCAGAGCAGGCGCGACGGGCGCGAACGACGGCTCGAGTTGGGCGACCGCGTTCACCGCCCTGCCGAGCAAACCCCTTCGCGGCAGCACCTACTACGTCGCGGGCGGCACCTACGCGAGCGGCACTGTGCTCGACACGCCGAGTGGCTCAGCCGTGGTGATCATCAAAGGCGCGACGGCGGCCGATCACGGCTCTGACGTCGGCTGGGTGAAGGCCTATTCGGTGTGCGCCAGCGATGGAGGCACGAGCGCCTCTTTCCCCAGCGGGTGGACGGTCAGCACCAATGGGTGGACCATCGACGGGGCCTGCGGAGGCGGGTCGGACAACGGCGGGGTTGCCAGCGGCGGGTACGGCTTCAAGACCAAGGGCGCTGCGAAGGGCAGCGGCGCGCTCGGGTTCACCTTTCTCACCTCGGTCAGTGACATCACGATTGCGCATTACGAAATCGACGGCACGAGCTGCTGCACGATGGGCAACGACGAGCTCGGCCTGCACGGCATGCTCTGCGTGGGGGCGTGCAGTGTGAACGGCGTGTTCGATCACCTCTCGATTCACGACATCGGCGGAGCGGGGTTCTTGATGGGCGGCAACATCACGCTGCAGCACAGCCTGATCGCGCGCAACCGCTCGACCCCGGGCGCCCACGCCGAAGGCTGGAGCTACCGCGGAGGCACGGCCATCATTCGCTGGAACATCTTCGAGGACGTTCGCGGCACCGGGCAGTTCGTCGAGCTCTACGAGACGGGCACGAACCATGAAGTGTACGGCAACGTCTTCAAGATGCTGACGCCACCCTGCCCCGGCTGCAACGGCTCGGCGTGGCCGGTGGTCGACAACACCTCGACTGGCGTCATTCACGGGCTGAAGTTCTACAACAACACGATCTACGGCCTCGACGGCAACCCGGGCGTCGGCTCGATCAACGGCTCGACCGGCTACGACATCAAGAACAACCTCTGGTTCAACAATGCATATGGCGCGAGCATCTCGGGCACGCTGAGCAACAACACCGTGTGGGGCACGTACTGGTACGGAGGCGCGAGCGGCGCCGCCTCTGACTGGCGCTGCGTGCAAGCGGGCAACAAAGACCCGAGTGGCAACTGCGCGGGCAACAACTCGGTGGTCGCGCCATCGGCGGCGCTGACCTTCGTCGCTCCGCCGCAAGACCTGCGACCGATGGGCAACTCGATTTCGGGCATCGCGATCACCGGGGTCGCGTTGGGGGCCCCGTATGACGTCGACATGAACGGCGTTCAACGCACCCAGTGGACGCGCGGCGCCTACGAGTACGGGGCGGTGGTGCCACCGGTGAAACCCGCGCCTCCGACGAACTTGAGGGTCGTTCAGTAACCTACCGCTCGGGCGCTTTGAGCAGCCGGCTCACGGTCACATCGAACTGGCTGTGCACCAGGCCGATCAGGCTCTCCATTTCGGAGCGCGGGATCTTCAGGTGCCGGTTCAAGTACCGGGTGGTGGCCTCGAAGAGGGTCTCGCGGCACTGCTTGATCCACAACCGCACGGTCGCTCCATGCACCCCGTACGAGCGGCCAATCACTGCGCTGCTGAGCCCCTCGAGAAAGTACAGCGAGACCAAATTTCGATCTTTCGCGCTCAGCCCTGCCAGCGCAGCCTGAAAAGCCTCGCGAAATTCGGCTCGGTAGCGGGTCTTCAGGTACGCCAACTCCGGGTTTGGTGACTGCGAGAGCAGCGCAGCGCCGTCATCGCTGTCGAGGGCGACCTGCGCCTTGGGTCGACGCCCCAGGTTGCGCGCGATGCGAATCGAGACCACCCGCAGCCAGCCTCCGAGCGCGGCGGCACCTGCGTATTGCGCGATCTTGGGCGTGGCGCCCGCCTCGGCGATGAACAACGTACTCCGCAGCCGTTGACGAACCTCTTCGATGAGCTCAGGCGCGCGGTTGACGCTCGCGACGTACCCTGCCACCCCCGGCATCAGCGCTCGCTCGAAGTGAGCCAACGCGGCCCGGTCTGCGTGCAGGCACGCGCACGTCAGATACAAGTCGGCGGTATGAAGACTCGAGAGCGCCTTCAGCCCGGTCGCCGGAGGCTTCGGCAGGTGCGCGGCGAGGTGCTCGACAAAGGCCTCCCGCGAGAGCAAAACGCCCGGCCAGGTCTCTCGAGCCAGCGCCCACCCCGAAGCCAACGACTCCTCGAGCGCCGCGAGCTTCTTGCTGTCGAGCGCGACCCCGAGAAGGTCGGCCAAGTGTCGGGCGGGGGTCATGTGGTCAGAGGAGCGCAAGGCTCATACATGCAGGGCTGTTTGATCGAGTCGGCCGATAGCGCATCATGTCGGTTCTTTCGAGTCTAACGAGGTTTGGCCGTTGAGTGAGAGTTGCTTGGGCGACAGCACCGTCGAGTCGTTCGTGCGTGGCCATTTGGGGCCCGGCGACTTCGCGCGCGCCGAGCAGCACCTGGCCGGCTGTGTCGAGTGCCGCGGAGACGTCGCAGAGGTCGCCCGGTCACTCGAAGGCGATACCGGCATCGATCAACCGACCGTGAGCCATGCGTCGAAAGACCAGCAGGCCCTCGAGCCCGAGACGCTGGTCGGCCGGTACGTCATCAAGACCGTGCTGGGCTTCGGCGGCATGGGGGTGGTGTACCAAGCGCATGACACGGCGCTGAACCGGTCGATTGCCCTCAAGTTGTTGCGCGGGTCATCGGCTGATGGCCAGGCGCGCTTGTTTTCAGAGGCCAGAGCGATGGCCCGCCTCTCGCACCCCAACGTGGTCTCGGTGCACGACGTCGGCACCTTCAATGGCCAGGTCTTCGTCGCGATGGAGCTGGTCGCGGGCAGCACCTTTCGCGCTTTTCTCGAGCGCACTCCAAGGCCGTGGCGAGAGAACCTGGCGATCTTGATCGAAGCGGGCCGCGGTCTGTCTGCCGCGCACGCCGCCGGCATGGTTCACCGTGACTTCAAGCCCGACAACGTGTTGGTCGGCGCCGATGGCCGCGTGCGGGTGACTGATTTCGGGCTCGCGAGATCGATCTCCGAAGCGCCCGAACAGCTCGGGGTGACGAGCGTCGTCGGCGAGCTCGATGACGCCAACACGTTGACCAAGACCGGCATGCTCAAAGGCACCCTGCGGTACATGGGGCCCGAACAATTCGCGGGGTTGGCGCCCGACATGCGCAGCGACCAATTCAGCTTTTGTGTCGCGGCCTACGAGTGCGTCTACCGCCAGCGGCCCTTCGAGGCGACGAGCGCTGAGACGCTGGCGCGGGCGGTCTGCAATGGCTCGGTGCGTGAGCCTCCGGCCGACAGCGATGTGCCGATGCGGGTTCGTGCGGCGATCATGCGCGGGCTCCGCGTGTTGCCTGAGCAGCGGTTCGCGTCGCTCAACGCGTTGCTCGATGAGCTGACCGAAGCGGCGAAGTTCGTGTCTCCGCCTGCGCGGGCGAAGCGTGGGGTGATTGCGGTCGCGGCAGCGGTGGTGCTGATGGTTGCGCTCGGCATTGGGCTCTCGCGCCAAGCATCTTCGGGGCGAATCGAAGAACAACCGGTTGCCGCCGCCCCACTCCCCGTTGCCGCGGTGCTCCAGCCTGCACGGCCGCCAGTCGAGTTGGTGGTGTCGAAAGCCGAAGTGCCGGCGATTCAACCGGCACCCGCGCCCGCGCCGAGCGTTGTTCGAGCGCCGGTGGCCAAGCGCAAACGAAGACCCGATGCGAAGCCAGCCGCGAGCGACCGCTACGATGACGCCCCGCTCGAACCGTCGTTCGTTCGCAGCTCGCGGGAGAACGTGAAATGACGCCGGGCGTTCTGGTGCGGTGCCCGTCACTCTCTGAAGGAGTCGATACCCGAGATCAGCGTGGGGTCTTGGCGCGTCATGAAGCCGACCGCACGCGCGCTCGTTTCGCGGCACCCCGTGAACCGCCCGCCGGGCTCCGCGGTGGAAGAAGGCAACGAGCGCAGCCATCTCGCCCACCACGACTCGGTGCTTCAACGGGGAGGCACGACCGAGCGCACGAAAGAGCGGGAGCTGCCATGCAGTGCCTTTCGCTCTCAGCAGGGGCGACCGACACCCGCGAGGACCGCGAGGCGATGGCGCAGTACGAAAAGCATGGCAAGCGCAGCCATCTCGCCCCGCACGGCTCAGCGGTTCGACGCCGATGCACGATAGAGCGCACGAAACAGCACGATCGGCTCTCCAACTTCGCCCACACGGCCTTTTGGGAGCTCGCGAGATGAAGCTGGCGGCGCTGGCGCTGTGCCTTTCGCTCTCAGCAGCCGCGGCCGACACCCGCGAGGAGCGCGAGGCGCTGGCGCACTACGAAGAAGGCATCAAGCGCTACAACCTCGCGCAGTACGACCTGGCGATTGAGAGCTTTCAAGCCGCCTACCTGCGCACCAAAGCGCCCGAGCTGCTCTACAACATCGCGCAGGCCTACCGGCTCAAGGGCGCGTGCACGCCTTCGCTCCAGTTTTACCGCAACTACCTCCGCACGGCGCCACCAGGCGCGAAACGGGCGAGCGTCGAGAAGGCGATTCACGACATGGAGAAATGCGCCGCTGAGGAGGCCTCGGCTCCGGCGGTCAAAGGCCCAGACGCGGCGCCGGTGATCGTCTCGGTACCGATGATCGTTCAAGCGCCCCCCGCCCCCCTCGAAGTTCGCACGACCTGGGTCTTGCCGGTGTTCGTGGGAGGAGGCGTCGCCCTCGCCGGGGTGGGCACGGGCCTCATGCTGTGGACCAAGGCCGACGCTGACGCGCTGCGAGCCATCGGGTGCGCTCCGTCGTGCGATACCAACGCGGTGAATGCGCTGCGAACCCGCCAAACCTTCGGAGTCGCGCTGATCGCCGTCGGCGCAGTCGCCGCGGTGACCGGGCTGGTCTGGTGGTTCTTCTCGAAACACCTCGAACCTGCGCTGACGGAGGTCTCGCCATCAGGCGCTTCGATTCGGTTCTAGCTCTGTCGAGCCTGCTGGTGCTCGTGGGCACGGGGTGCGTCGACCTCGATGCCCTCGACCGATGCGAGCGAGAGCCCTGCCCTCCGCCCTGCACGGCGCAGGTCGCCGCGGGGTGGTCGCATACCTGTGCACGCAAGGCCAATGGCACGGTGTGGTGTTGGGGCATCAACAACGCGAGCCAACTCGGTACCGGCGAATCGGCCAGTGACGTCAAGATGCGCAATGCCCCAAGCCAAGTGAAAGGCCTCACGGCGGCGACGGCGATCGTTGCGGGTGATTCGCATTCATGTGCCATCGTCGACGGGGGGCAGGCCTGGTGCTGGGGCTACAACGGCGATGGCCAGCTCGGCGACGGTCAGATGTTGACGACAAGCAGCGTGCCCGTGCTGACACGCAATGTGAGTGACGCGATCAAAATCGGCGCCGGAGGCAACACGAGCTGTGCCATTCGCGCCGCCGGGTCGGTCGCCTGCTGGGGCTCGAATGAATTTGGTCAAATCGGCAACGGCGCGACGGCCAATGCGCCCTTGGCCGTGGCGGTGGGCGGTCTGTCTCACATTGTCGAGCTGGGCGCAGGCATGAGGCACGTGTGCGCGCTCGACGACGCAGGCCGGGTCTGGTGCTGGGGTCAGAACATCACCGGCCAGCTCGGAGACGGCACCACCGATTCACCGCGGCGAACGCCGGTGGCCGCGCAGATCACCGGAGTCACGCATCTCACTGCGGGGCTGAATCACACCTGCGCCACGAAGAACGACGGCTCGGTGTGGTGTTGGGGGCAGAACAACCTGGGCCAGGTGGGCCTGTCGACGAGCTCGGCCGCTGAGCCGGTACCGAAGCAGGTGCCTGCGCTGGCGAACATCGTTGAGATCAACGCGGGTGGGTACGAGCAGGCTGGCCCGATCAGCCACACCTGCGCGCGTGAGCGCAGCGGGCACGTCTGGTGTTGGGGGTCGAACACCTTTGGGGAGCTTGGCAACGACACCTCGTCGTCACAGGTGAGCGCTCCGAGCACAATCGAGTCGATGCCCGACGCATTCGCGATCGGCGTTGGCGCGAAGCACTCGTGTGCGATTCGCCGCAACGGCACGCTGTGGTGCTGGGGCTCGAACGATCAAGGCCAGTTGGGTTCCCTCAACTTCACCGAAGAGCATGTACCCGTCGGCTCGGCGCTGGCGTGCCCGTAGCTCACGGTCACTTCGAGATGGGCTCGATGTCTGCCCAGGTTTTACCCGCCCAAATGCCCACCGTGAGCGGCACTTCGAGCTCGTAGGCGTGTCGCATGGCGTCGGCGCACACGGTCGCGGCTTGGTCGAGCTCGGCCTCACTGACTTCGAACAGCACTTCATCGACCACCTCGACCAAGGGCATCGCAGAAAGCCCGCTCTTTCGCAGCGCTTTGTCTGCCGCGAGCAACGCGCGCCGGGCGACATCGGCGACCGAGCCCTCGTGCGTGCCCCTGCGGGCCAGGCGCTCAGCGTACGATCGAAGCTGGGAGTCGAGTGATTCGAGGCCACCAATCGGCCAATGCCGCCCCGCCAAGGTGGTGATGAAGCCTTGCGTCTTCGCGAGCTCGAGCTGCTGGTCTTGAAAGGCGCGAACCTGCGCGTACTTGCGATCGAAGCGGGCGAGGTACTCCTTGGCCTCTGCCGCGGTGACTCCGAGCTGCAGTGCGAGCGCGCTTGGCCCCTGCCCCGCGAACGTCGCGAAGTTGATGACCTTGCCCAGCTGTCGCTCTGCGTCGGTGAGCGCTTCGATGGGCTTCTCGAGCACGGCCGAGGCCGTCAAACGATGCATGTCGGCGCGAGCCCGGAGCGGCACGACCAACGCCGGGTCTTTGGTGAGGTGCGCGAGCACATGCAGCCCCAGCTGGTTGAAGTCGACCGACATCAGCATTCGGCCTGGAGGTGCCACGAAGGCCCGGCGTATCTCGGCCATCTCGGCGGTACGCCCCGGCACACGGCCGAGGTCTGGGTTGCTGTTGATCAACTGCCCCGAGAACGAACGCGCCGGGTGAAAGCGTGAATGCACCCGGCCATCGGCGTGAATGCAGCGGCGCAACGCGTGAATCCAATTGTCGCGCAGGCGCCGGAGGGTTCGCCATCGCAACACCAGGCCGACGACGGGGTGGGCATGCTCGACGCGCTCGAGCGCTTCGTTCGCGGTGCTGTACCCGGTCTTGGTGCGACTGATCACCGGGAGCTTGAGCTCATCGAAGAGCACTTTGCCCAGCTGAGGTGACGAGTTGATGTTGAACGGGTGCCCGGCGAGCGCCTCGATCTGCCCCTGAAGGCCCTGCTCGATGCCAGCGAAGGCGACTTCGGCCCGGTCGAGCTGGGCGGTGTCGATGGCGACGCCGTGCAGCTCCATGCGAACGGCCAGCTCGGTCATCTCGAGGTACTCGGCGAGCAGGCTCGGGTCGACCTTCGGCAGGAGCGCGTCGGTGATGGCGGCCGATGCATCGGCGCGTTGACCCGCGACCTGCCCGGCGCGCTCGATCGGCAGCTCGCTCCAGGCCTTGCGTTCGCCCCCGGTGCCTCGAACTTCGTCGTCATCGGGCAGTGAGCGACCCAGTACGTGCCGAGCGACCAGGGGCAGCTCGTGGGGGGCCCAGCCGCTGGGCTGAGTGAGGTGCGACAAGCACGCGGAGTCGACCGTCACCCCGACCAGGTCGATGCCCGCTCGTCGCAAGGTCACCATCGTGGCAACGAGGTCATGGCCACCCTTCGCAGCCCGTGGGTCTTGAAGCCACGGTACGAGTCGCCCCCACCCAGGGCTTGCGGCGGGCACGAAGAACGCGTCGCCGTCGCCGGTCGCGAGCGCAACGCCGAAGAGGGTCTCGCGGCCGGGCTCTTGGTCTTCAAGCAGCGCCTCGAGTGAGGCCAAGCGGGTACCGAGGGCCTTCAGGCCTGCGTCGACCTCTTCGGTTGAAGCGCAGAGTCGGGTGCGGGTGGCTGCTCCGACGCTGATCAGCAGCTCGACGAAGCCGAGCGCCCGGAGCTGCTGGTTGAGGGCGGTGGAATCTGGCGCGGTGAATGGGGTTTTGGCCCAAGGCAGCGGGAGCGGCCGATGCCGGTCGAGCCGGGCACGGGCCAGGTGCTCGGGGAGCTCCGCGGCTGCGGCGGTGAGGGCCTTTCGTAAACGGGGCTCGAGGGTTGCCCCAGGTTCGAGCGCGGCTTCGATGGTCGCGTTGGTTTGCAGCAACGTCGTGGCGCCCTTCGCGCCAATGCCGGTCAACCCGGGCACTTGATCGTCGTCACCGACCATCGCCAGCCAATCGCCAACCCGTGGGGCCTCGACGCCGAACCGTTTCTGAACGACTTCGCGCGTGTAGCGGGCGTCTTTGTTCGCGTCGTACCACCACACCTTGTCGGTCACGAGCTGGGCGTACCGCTTGTCGATGCC
>JANLPS010000053.1:0-19913 GCA_031367385.1 Archangium sp.
CTCTCGCCGACTCTGTGATCGCCACTTCGGCATCGGCGCCGATGGCGTGCTCACCATTCTCAAAACCCCTGCCGGCCTCGACCAGATGGTGGTTCACAACGCCGACGGCAGCGTCGCCGAGATGTGCGGCAATGGCCTGCGCTGCGTGGTCAAGCACCTCGCCGAAGCCAGCGGTCAACACCCCGCAACCCTCAAGGTCTCGACCGGCGCCGGCGTGCTCGACTCAGCCATCGAGTGGTCGACCGAGGGCACCGTCACGCGCGTCACCGTCGCGATGGGCCCCGCGCGCCTCGAATCACCCAGCCTGCCCAACGGAGGCCCCTTCATCAGGCAGCGCCTCGAGGGCTTCGACGAGCTTCTCGTCACCGCGGTCAGCATGGGCAACCCCCACTGCGTGCTCCTCGACACGCCCCCCAGCGAGGCCGCGCACCTCGGGCCCGCGCTCGAGAAGCACCCGCTCTTTGTGCACCGCACCAATGTCGAGCTCGTCAGATCTCGCAGTGCAGCAAAAGGCGGCGGCCTCGAGGTCACCGTGTGGGAACGCGGCGTCGGGTTGACCCTCGCCTGCGGCACGGGCGCCTGCGCGGCCGTGGTCGCTTCGATGCTCGACGGCCGTTCACCCGCAGACGAGTGGGTGCCCGTCGAGCTCCCCGGCGGCGTGTTGGAGATCAAGGTCGCCAAGAACCTGAGCCAGGTGTGGCTGCGCGGCAGCGTTGAGCGCGTCTACCAGGGGCAGCTCGCGTGACCTTCGAGCAGCGCTGCCTCAACCTCGTCGGGCTGAGCGACATCGAGGCGCTCCAAGAACGAATTCTTCACGAGCTGTGTGAGCTCACCGGCGCCCAGAGCGGGGCCCTGTGGGTCTCTGGTGAGCGCCCGGGTCTGCGCCTGCGTGCGTGGCGCGGGCTGGTCGACCGCCAGAGCCTGCCCGACTCGGTCGACCCCTCACTCATTCAATCAGCCGCCTGGCGCGCGGGGGAGTCGCTCCTCGTGCCGCTGATCACCTCATCGAGCGAGGTGCAGGGCCTGGTGCAGCTCCAAGACCCCATCGCGGCCAGGTTTTCTGAAGACCTCCTGCACCCGACGCAGATTCTCGGTCAGTTCGCTTCATCGGCGCTCAAAACCGCGACCAAATTCGCGCAGTTGCAGCGGCAGGGCCTCAGAGATCGCGAGACCGGCGCCTACACCCTCTCGTACTTCTCCGACTACGCCACCAAAGAAATCTACAAAGCCCGCCGCTACGGCCGCTCGTTCTCACTGCTGACCTTCTCGCTCGACAACCTGCAGCAGCTGCGGCTGCGTCTCGGCCCGGCCGCCGGCCGCCAAGCGCAGCAGGTCATGCTGCGGGTCATCTCGCAGATCATTCGAGACGCCGACGTGGTGGCCCGCGCCACCGACCAAGAATTTCACGTGCTCTTGCCCGAGACCGACTTCTTCGGCGGCCTGATGTTTCTGCGCCGGGCCCTCACCAGCGTCGCCGAAGAGCCCGACGCCCGCGCGCTCGAGTCGCGCGTCACCATGGGGCTCACCGGCGGCGTCGCTACCTTCCCCCGTGACGGTGACGACTTCGACGACCTGCTCGTTCGCTGCCGAAGGAGAATGGACGAGCGCCGTGGCTCGCTGCACCACCACCTCAAGCTCGACCCGCTCTCGTTCTGGGAGGAGATCGAGCTGCTCGTTGGCAACGCCCGCTCACCGCGCCTGCCCGAAGCCCCCGGAGAGCCGTCACGCCGAGGCAAGGTCGCCGACGTGCTCTTCGACGAGCTGCAGACCGAGATCGCCCGGGAGCTGCTGCGAGAGCCCACCGCGCGAGGCCTGCTCTACATCGGCGGCCCCTCCATTCGCAGCGATCTGCCCATTGTGCAGGCGCTCGAGGCGGCCCCCAATGAGTTCGCCCCCCGGGTCTACGTCATCGGCCGCCGCGCCGACCTCGCCACCCACCCCTCGATGACCCCGGTCTTTCTCGAAGGCGATGAGCGCCTGACACGCAACGAATTTCTGCTCTGGCTCGGCGACGGCTCGGCCTACGGCTTGGTGCAACGACGGGGCAGGGGAGCCACCTGGGGCTTTCACACTTCCGACCCGACGCTGGTCGAGGGCCTCGTCTCGAAGCTTCAGTCTGAATACGACCTTCAGCCGTACTGACCCGCCCAACCCATGGCCCAAGCGCGCAAAATTCTCATCGCCGACCCTGACCTGGGCCCCGTGCGCCCACTGACCAAGGCGCTGCGTCAGCGCGGCTACCACGTGCAGTACGCGCCTGACGGCACCAAGGCGCTCGAAATTGCCGTGCTCCGCCACCCCGACGTGATTCTCTTCGACGAGCAGTGCACGCTGATTGAAGCGCGCAACTTCATGCAGATCCTCAACACCAACCCGCGCACCGACGACATACCCATCGTCGTCACCACCGCGTCGCGCGACGTCGAGCACCTGCGGGGCTTTCGCGAAGGGTTTCTGCACAAGCCGTACAACCTCGACGAGGTGCTCTCGCGAATCGATCACCTCTGCCGCCGTGGCGAGACCGCGCGCGAGCTCCGAGGAGACGCCAAGGAGATCGAAGGCGGCCTCACCCAGCTGCCCCTCGCCGACCTGCTGCAAATTCTCTCGATGAACCGACGCACCGGCAAATTGGTGCTCACCCACGGCCAGGAGCGCGGCGAAATTCACCTCGCCAACGGCCGCCCGGTGAACGCCCGAATCGGCGACATCGAGTCTGAGAAGGCACTCTTTCGCCTGATCTCGTGGAAGGAGGGCAGCTTCGCCTTCGTACCGGGGCCCGCCCCCGCCCGCGCCCGCATCGACCGCGTGATGGAAGACGCGTTGCTCGAAGGCATGCGCCAGTCTGACGAGCGTGGGCGACTGCTCGATGGGCTGCCATCACTTCACCAGCTACTCTCGGTCGCCCCCGACGCCGACGTGCCCGTCGAGCCGCACCCGGTGACCGCCGAGGTCTTGAGGGTGCTCTCCCAACCCCGGCGCCTCTCCGAGATTCTCGACTTCGCCGACGTGCCCGACCTCGACGTGCTCGGCGCCGTCGGGGCCCTGATGCAACGCGGCGTCGTTCAACGCCACCAGGGCTCCGCCACCACCGACGGCCCGCTGCTCGGCACCGCCGAAATTCACGCCCTTCGCGGCAAATTGATGCGTGGCCGCGCCGCGCGAAACGCCCTCGTCGCCAAGGTCATCGTGTGCGGCACCGGCGGTAAGTCGGGCCGCTGGCTGCTCCGTTCAGTGCCCGGTTTGCTCAGTGCGGTGAGCTCTCCAGCGTGCCTGCGAAGCAGCTTTGGCACCCTGGGCCGGCTCGAGGTGAGCGACGTGCTCCGAGTCGACTTCGTCTACGTGCCGACCACCCTGGCCGCCCGGCCCCTCTGGAGGCCCTTCATCACCGGGGCCCTCGGCGCCATCGTGGTCGAGAGCACCGAAGCCGTGCTCAACCTCGCGCGATTCTGCGCGTTTGAGATGCGGCTCCCGGTGGTCTTCGCGACCAAGAACGCCTCGAACGGAGCCACTGATCTCGACGCGCTCCCGCCCTCCCTTCGGGCGGCTCCCTTGGGCGCGGCCGTGGTGAGCACCGACATCAGCGCGGCCGTTCGAACGCTGCTGCTCGCCGCGATGACCGCCCCCACCAATGGTGATCTCACTGAGGCGATGGTGGTGCGACATCGACCGGGGCTCGGGTAGCCGCCGATCGCGACGCTCGAGGAGAAACCGGCGACGAGGCAGTGGCCCCAGTGATGCATCGAGGCCCGGCATGCCTTCGCTTTCGATTCAGCCGTCGCAGAACACCATCGAGCACGTCGTGCACGCCTCCGAGCGCGCTCGCCGCCGCGTTCACCCCCGCCGCATTCGGGGCCCGGAGTGGTCCACTGCACTGCACCTGCCTCAATCAGCGTGAAAGCAGCTCTTTGACGCCGGGCAGCCGGCACAACAGCTCGTATTCAGCCGCGTCGAGCCGAGTCGTTCGTGAGCTCCGCAGGCGTTCGAGGCGCAAGGCCACCACCACCACGCCGTCACCGTTTTGCGTGGTTTCAATGCGCGAGACCCCACCCTCGGCCGCACAGGCTTTCAAGTCGCTCGCCAGACCCTTGAGTCGCTTCCAGATGCGCAAGGCCAGGCGGCCTTCGTCGTTGTCGAAGGTGTGAAAATGCTTGTTTCGTGACAGCGGCTTGGCCGGGTCGAACAGGCGCTCCACCAGCCTGTGAACGAAGGGATCCATCAGGCGGCGCAGGGTAGCACCCGTGGTAGCTTCGGTCGCTCACCATGGGTCGTAAAGGCAGCGGCACCATCACCGTTGAGTCGAGCCTCAAGCCGCTCGAGGTGCAGCGCACGTCTGCGCTGGTCGTCATTCACGGTGAAGGTCTGGGCAAGAAACACGACTTGGTGACCAGCTCGCTGAGCATCGGCCGCGCCTCTCGCAACGACATTCAGGTCGATCAGGAGTCGGTCAGCCGCACCCACGCCAAGCTCAAGATCGAGCGCGAGCGGGTCAGCATCGAAGACAACGGCTCGACCAACGGCACCTTCGTCAATGATGAGCAGATCGTGGGCAGCGTCGAGCTCCGCAACGGCGACTTCATCAACATCGGCCGTACGATCTTCAAGTTCATCGCCGGCAACAACATCGAGGCCGTGTACCACGACGAGGTGTACCGGCTGACCACCGTCGACGGCCTGACTCAGGTCTTCAACCGCAGGTACTTCGAAGACACGTTGGGCCGAGAGATCGCCCGCTGCCGCCGGCACCACCGCGCGCTGTCGCTGGTGATGATCGACATCGATTGGTTCAAGAAGATCAACGACAACCACGGGCACCTCGCCGGCGACGCCGTGCTGAAGGGCGTCTCGACGGTGATCAAGACCCGCGTGCGTCACGAAGACGTGGTGGCCCGGTATGGCGGCGAAGAGTTCGTGCTGCTGCTGCCCGAGATCACCGTCAAGGGGGCGACCACGCTGGCTGAAAAACTGCGAAGGGCCGTCGAGAAACAGACCTTTCGCTTCGATGGAGCCCAGATCCCCGTCACCATCTCGGCCGGCATCTCGAACATCACCAAGCACGTCACCGATGGCACCGGGCTGGTCAAGTTGGCCGATGAGCGGCTCTACGCGGCGAAGGCAGCCGGGCGAAACCAGGTCAACGCTTCGACGTAATCGAGCTGACCCGCCACAACCGTTCGTCCTGAGGCTCTCGAAGGACCCAGAGATCCTGATCGTCATTCGCCGAAAACGAGCTCGCGGCAATCAACCACTGCGCCGTCTCCTCGAGAATCTCCTGTCGGGTCTGCTCAGCTCGATGAATCGCAATCGCGCGTCGCCGCCGAACGTGCGCCAAGACCAACAGCACCGATGACAGGGCCCAGATGATCGAACCGCCACTGAGAATGATCGTCCACCACGGGTAGCGGCGGGGCAGGTCATCGCGAAACGCCTGCTCCTCGGCCGACAGTGGCGAGTGAAACGCCTTGCCGAGCGCCTTCTCGAAGTTGTCTCCAGCGGCGACATGGTCAATCAACTCGCCAAAGGCCGCCGGGCCGTGCCGATCACGCAAGAACCGAACGAACGCAGCGCTCTGCGCATACGCCACCTCGACGTCTTCAGCCTTGTCAGGAAAACCGCGCGCCAGATCATCGAATCGAAACACCCGATCGGTCGACACCGCCTGAGCCAGCAGCGCGAACTGCGAGACCTTGAACCGGCGCTCACCAGTCAGATCTTGGGCGAGGCCCTCTTGAAACCAACGCGGCCAGCCGTGCCCCAACTGCCCCAGCGCGACGTGGACCAGCTCGTGGCGAAACGTCGTCTGGCCATCGCCCTGAATCAGCGAGTGCGCCTCGACCAGCATCACGTTCTGCTCGGGGTAGGCGAGGGCGACGGCCCACCCGGGAGGCACCCCTCCCGGCAGCGCGAGCGACTCGTATTCATCGCGGCCAAACCCGAGGCGAACCTCGGTCACCCCAGGCCAATCACGGCCCAGCACCGAGCGCACATCGTCGCGAAGCCGCTCGATGTCTTTGGCCAGAAACGCCGCCGCTCCAGCCGCCTTCTCGGTGTACGCGAGCCGAAATCGAGCCGTCGTCAGCACCTGTGTAGTCGGAGGTACGACCAGTCGCGACGTTGAAGCCTCGGTCAGTGGCACGCCGTCTTCAGCGCCCGGGGGCGGAGCAATGGCCAGCACCGCCGCGATCAGGAGCCCAAGCACGGGGCGAAGGTTAACCCGTCAAACGCCCTCGGCAACCAGCCCCACCAAACGGGCCGTTACTGTTCAGCATTTCGATTGGCCAGCATCGTGACGACCGGCCTCGGGGCAACGCCAGCGTCTCGACTTAATTTGCCCGAGCGGTGCAAGTCAGGGCCCGGTGAGCGATCCCTGAACGGCGCTGAGCGTGACGCCGTCGACCCGAAGCCGCTTTCGGCGTGAGGCCTGACCCTCGAACAGGGTGACCTGATGCTTTCGCACCCCGAGCGCGTCGGCGACGAACTGAATCAACGCTGCGTTCGCCTCCCCGTCGACCGGGGGCGCCGCCAGTGCGATCTTCAACCGCCCGTCGTGCTCGCCGACCACCCTGGTGCGCGACGCGCGGGGCTGTACCAACACCAGCACCTCGACGCCGCCAGGCACTTCACGCAGCCAACTCACTGATCAGACGACGACTTTTTTCTCAAAAACGACACCTCACCACCCGGTGCCGGAGCGCTCGTCTTGAACGTCTCGAGCAACTTTCGATGCGCATCGATCACCGACTCGAGCTGCGACTCGAACTGCACTTTTTGCCGCTTCAATTCACTCATGTCGCGCGACAAATCGACCAGCCTGTTGTTCGCGCTCGCGATGATCTTATCGGCCTGCAGCTCAGCTTCGGCCCGAATCACCGACGCCTCTCTTTTTGCCTGGGCCTGAAGGTCCTCACTGATCCGCTGCGCGGTCACCATCGTCTCTTGCAGGGTCTTCTCGCGCTCCAAGTGCTGCTCGAGCCGAGCCTGGGTGCGTTTGAGCTCTTCTTTGAGCCCGATGTTCTCGCGCACCACGTCTTCAAACTCAGCGGCGGTGAGCTCCAAGAAGCCCTCGACCTCCTTCTTCGAATAGCCGCGCATCGCGACCTCGAAGCGTTTTTGCCGAATGTCGAGCGGAGTCATCTTCATGGCGAAATCCTCACGGCTGCTTTTCGAGAAATTGGTCGCCGAGCTCTTTGGCGCGGCGGGTGGCGGCTTCGACTGCGTCCATCAACGTGGTGCGCAACCCGCCGGCTTCGAGCGTATGCAGCCCCGCGATGGCGGTACCACCGGGGCTGGTCACTTGATCCTTCAAATGGCCAGGGTGCTGGCCGGTCTCGAGCAGCAAGTGGGCGCTGCCCAGCACTGTCTGCGCCGCCAACTTCAAAGCGATGTGCCGCGACAGCCCGACCTTCACGCCTGCGTCAGACAACGCCTCGATGATGAGAAAAATGTACGCCGGGCCGCTGCCCGACAACCCGGTCACTGCGTCGAGCTGCGACTCGTCGAGCACGGTCGTCAGGCCCACCGCATCGAAGACCTTGGTCGCCAAAGCCACGTCATCAGGCGTGGCGTGCTCACCGCCAGAAATCGCCGTCGCTCCTCGCCCCACCAGGGCGGGTGTGTTCGGCATCGCCCGCACGATGCGCGTACCAGGCCCGAAGCGTCGCTCGATGGCCGCAATCGGCACTCCCGCTGCGACGGAGATCACCAACTTCGTCGCGTTGATCGCCGGAGCGATCTGCGTGAGCACCTTGTCCATCGCCTGGGGCTTCATGCACAGCACGATCACCTCGGCCGCCGAGGCCGCGGCCAGGTTGTCGAAGCCGACCCGAATGCCATGCGCCTGCTGCAGCTCGGTCTGCTTTTCGGCCCGCTTCACCGTAGCGCTGATGGTCGACGGCTTGGTGCCCGCGCGAACCAGGCCCTTGATCAGCGCGTTCGCCATGTTGCCGGCGCCTAAAAACGCAATCGTATTTTCGATCATCGCAGCCCACCGCGCGCGCGCGGCACTTCCATCAGTGCGTTGTGCGCTGCGCCCTGCAGCGACCAGGGGTAGGGCCCGGCCATCACCTGCTGCAGAAAATGAATCGCCGAATCAGAGCCCTGCATCGGCAGCAGCGCAATCGCCTGCAGTTTGAGCAGCTCAGGCAGGGTGGGGTGCCGAACGATGTTGCTCAGAATTTCTTCGGCCCGCGGGTGCTTGAACAGCGCCACCGCACGCACGCCCGCCTTCGCGAAGGCCGGGTTCGGGTCGAGCGCCAGCTGCGCCAAGAAGTTCAGCGCGCGGGGGTCTCCCAACAACCCCAGGTCTTCAATCGCCTGCACCCGCACTTCACCGGGCGCGGGCTCGAAGGCCCACGTCACGCCTCGCATCAACGCCACGTCGCTCGACGCCGGCTGCATCGACACCCGCGACATCACCTGCGGCACGTCATCTTCTTTCGCGCTGCCCAACGCCGCTCCTCGAGGAGCACCCATCGCCGCGGTCGATGAAAAACCCAGTAGACCGAGCAGGAGCCGCGCTCGAGACTTCACAGAGAACATGCGTCGCATGATGCCGATCGTGGAAAAACAGCCAAATTTTTGCGTCGATCTGCTGCGGGGGTACAAGTCGAGACACACCTGTAGCACAGGAGGTCGACTCGAATGCGAACCGCTCAAGCCTGCACGACGTCGCTGGAAGGGCTCGATGTCGAGTGCACGCATTGCAACCTGCGAATGACTGCGCACACCGGCAGCGGCGGGCAGATTCGCTACTTTCACTGCCCCTCGTGTCAGCGCTGGGTCTCGAGTGTGTACCAAGAGGTCTTTCGCGGAGACGCCAAGCTCCGCACCCGCGCCGCGGAGCCCGTTCGTTCACCGTTCGAGGCCGTCAAAGACCGCCTCGACAAGTGGCTCCGCTCGCTCGATCACCAAGACCCCTACCGCGCCCTGGGCTGCTCGCCCTTCGACAGCGACGAGACAATTCGCCTCAAATACCGTGAGCTTGCGCGTCAGCATCACCCTGACCGCGGTGGCAACGCCGAGACCATGCGGGTGATCAACGACGCCTGGGAGCGGGTCACCAAGCACCGTGAGCAGCGCAAGCGCCAGTCGCTCGAAGCCGGTACCGCAGCAATCGCCTGACGTTTGAAACCAACTGGCGGCTTCGGCATCGAAGCCCCATGAGTGATCTCGCGTTAGGCCAAAAAGTCCCCGATGTGCAGTTCAAGAAGCATGACGGGGCGACGGTTCGGCTGAGCGAGCTCATCGGCAAGCAAACGGTCGTTTTGTACTTCTACCCGCGTGATGACAGCCCGGGTTGTACGATCGAAGCGTGTGCGTTTCGTGATTCGTATGAAGACTTCCTCCAGGCCGGAGCGACGGTCATCGGCGTCTCGTCAGACAGCGCGGCCGATCACAAAGCCTTCAAGGCCAAACACATGTTGCCCTTCACCTTGTTGACCGACGAGGGTGGCGAGGCGGCCAAGGGCATGGGCGTGAAGAATGCCGCCTTCGGGTTGCTCAAGGGCCGGGTCACCTTCGTGATTGATCGAGAAGGCGTGGTGCAGAGCCGCTTCGACTCGGCGATTCGCATGAAAGAGCACGTTAATCAGGCGCTCGAGTTGGTGAAGCGGCTCGAGACGAAGACGGCCGCGTAGGCAGGGCCCGCAGCACGTAGCGCCAGAAGGCCATGAAGGTGAGCGCTCCGAGCGCGACCTTCGCCGGCCAGGCGAAGAAGGCGCCCGGGCTCACGAACGCCTCGACGACTCCAATCGTGACCAGAAACGGGGCGCAGCCCAGCACCAGTTGCACCGCGTCTCGGGCCCGTTCACGAATCACCTCGCTGCGCGGTCTCTCGCCAGGCTCGATCATCGCATGGCCGAGCATCAAGCCCGCGCCGCTGGTGAGGCAAATCACCGAGAGCTCGACCGGGCCGTGGGCGGCCATGAAGGTGAGAATGCTGGGGCCCAGACCGTGATGCACGCAGGCCGCGACGATCGCTCCGACATGGAGCCCGTTGAAGATGATCATCAGCACCGTGCCGATGCCGGCCGTGATGCCGAGCGAGAACGCCATGAAGGTGACGCGCAGGTTGTTGGTGAAGATCATCACGGCGAGGGTCGATGGGTGCAGCCCGCCGAGCGCAGAGTCAGTCCAGAGCTCGCCGCGGTCGATGAAGGCGCGCAGCTCGTCGCCGATGAGCAAGGTCGCTCCGTCGGGCTCGAAGAGCACGGTGGTGAACCCAACCACGATGCCCATCACCAACAGCGCGGCGGCGACGAGGGTGTAGGTCAGCTGCTCCTGCACCACGTGAGGAAACCCGGTTCGATAAAACGCTGCGATTGACGCCAGGCGGTTGGGCCGGCTGCGGTAGATCGCAGCGTAGGCGCGCCCGCAGAGTTGATTGAGAAACTGCAGCACCTCAGTGCCCGGGTAAAGCGCCTGCGCCTGTGCGAGATCACCCGAGGCCCGCCGGTATTGGCGCTCGAGCAGCGTGAGCTCGTCAAGCCGAAGCGCTGCGCTGCGTTGACGGTCGAGCAGCGATTCCAGCACGGCCCACTCCGGCTGACGGCGAGCAACGAATGTCGAGAGCGCCTCCGCCATGACCGCCGGGCCGCTAGCGGTCTGAGGGGTCGAAGGGCGCTTCGATCAGCACACCCGCGAAGAGTGGGGCAATGGCTTGGGTAGCGACGCCAGCGGGTGCCACGAGTATCACTGCGAGGAGCGCCGAGCGCGTTGAGCTTCGAACGCCGTTTCTCGTCGAGTCGATACATTTCGCTGCGGCGAACAGCAACCAACCGACAGAAAAGACGCTGCCGAGTAGCATTTGTGCCACTTGCATCGGTTTGATTGAAGAGTCGAAAGCAAGTGAGAGGCCGCTGGCCGCTACCAATCCGATGAGGAGCGGTACCGCCATGAGGGCGGCGAAGCCGAGAAACGCATTCATCGCTGCGTCTGCGAACTCATTGCGAAAGCCGAAAACCGCCTTCATTGACGAGACAATGAGCGTGAGAGCGACTGACGCTGCCAACATTGGATTTGAGAGACGGCCTGCGTAACCAAAAACGCCGACCTGGTCCGCTGCCAACCAGTACAAACCGAGAACAGCAGGGCCAAACGCCAGTGCGTGCAATGCGTCGAGACGCCGGTACATCGCGCGGAGCGTTGGCATGGGCCGACCGTACAGTGCGCGTTCTATGCGCGCAATCATCGGAGACTCGAAGGGCCTGAGGCGAGGATCCGCTCGAGCGCGAGCCGAATCGCCGCTTCGTCCTGCGGCGCATCTCCTCCGAACCGAACTACCAACGCCCGCCCGACTCTCAGCCGTGCCTCCGGCTCGATCGTATCGAACCGCGAAAGAAAACCCGTAAGGAGCTCCAGATCCTGCGCCGACAAGGTGCCGGTCACCGCTGCGTACTTCGCCAGATCGAACTTCTGCTCGCGCACCAGCACCGTGCCCGCGGCCAGATCACCCAGCCTTCGATGGTGCTTGTCGAGCAGCATGCACACCACGCCCACCGGGTAACACATCGGCAAAAAATCGACGAAGCGCAGAAGGTTTCGCACGGCACTCTCGAAGGCCCCCACCGCTGACCCATCGCTGCGCACGACCCGAATTCGCATCGCGCGCTTGCCCACGGTCTGCCCGTGCCAGGCGATCTCCATCACCGTCCAGTAGGCCCAGAGCGCAGAGAACGCGGCCACCACCAGCAGCGCCCGCACCACGCCTGATAACGAGATCACCAGCGCGAGTGGGTCAGGCACCGCCAGCGTGAAGACGAAGTACCCGATGATTCCGGCGCCGAAAAGCAGTGCGACATCAATCAGATACGCCATCGCGCGAAACCCGATGCCGGCAATCGGCAGCTCGACCGCAACCCGCTCAGGCGTCGCGACCTCGAGCCGTTCATCGGTCACGACTTCGCGCGCTCCAACACGGCCCCGAAGAACCCATCGGTGCCATGGCGGTGCGGGTACAACCGCAGCATGCCGTCGCGGGTGCACGACGCGGCGAGCTCTTCGCCCAGCCACTTACCCGCGGGAGCGATCGAGAACTCTTTGTTCTTCGACAAGAACTCTTCGACCACCGCCTCGTTCTCGTCACGCAGCACGCTGCAGGTGCCGTACACGACGCGGCCGCCCGGCTTCACCAATTTCGCGAAGCGCGCGAGCAGCATCTTCTGGCGACCCACGTGATCATCGAGCATCGCTTGGTCGAGCTTGTAGCGGGCGTCGGGTTTTCGGCGGTATGTGCCCGACCCACTGCACGGCGCGTCGATCAGCACCCGCTCGACGCCAGTCAGCTTGAGCAACGCCTCTTCCAGCGCGGGCTCCTCCATCGGCAACACCTGTACCCGCACGTTGTGAACGCCGTCGCGTCGCGCCCGCAGCCGCAGGTCTTCGAGCCGGCGTTCATCGACATCGAGCGCGAACAGCTCACCCTTGTTCTTCATCTGCGCGGCCAGCTGCAACGTCTTGCCGCCGGCGCCAGCACAGGCATCGACCACCTTGCGAGGAGGCGCATCGACGATCATGCCCAGCAACTGGCTGCCTTCGTCTTGAATCTCGAACAGGCCCTCCTTGAACGAGGGCAGCGAGTACGCATTCTGCCGCGTCTCGAGAATCAACCCGAACGGCGAGAGCTTGGTCATCTGCGTGATGACCTCTTCTTTCGCCAGCCGGCTCGCGAGATCTTCACGCGAGATCTTCAGCGTATTGGCCCGCACGCACAGCGGCCCGCGAATGTTCATCGCCTGCGCCGCGACCAGCGCCTCGTCACCGAGCTCGGTCTGCAGCTTGCGTGCGAAGAACATCGGCATGCTGGCTTCAATTGACAGCCGCTCGGTCGCCGGCATTCGCTCGAGGTCACGCTTGAAGTTCGGAGCCGACCGCAACGAATCGACCTCGGGCGCGCTCAGCGACATCGCCCGGCCGACCCCATCTGCCGGGTCTCCGTCGAGCACCTGCGAAATCGCGAGGCGAAACAGGTCTTTGCGCGTCGTGCCCAGGCCCTCGAAGCCCTTGAACGCCTTCGCGGCCAGAAAATCGACCAGCAGCTGGTGACGCAGCAGCGAATACACCCGCTCGGCCACCGCCCGCCGCTCGTTCGAATACAAGTGTCGCTTGTTGCGCAGCACGTACTCGAGCGCGCGATCAGACAGGCGCCCCTCGTGCACGATGGAGCCGTAGGCCTCGAGGCAGGCTTGGGCCACGAGGTCTTCGCGAATCGGTCGGTAGGCAAACGCCTTCATTTTAGGTGTCACTTGCTCGAGCAGCTGGTTTGCGGAACACCTGCCACACACCGAGCGAAATCGCTGCGAGAATCACCATCGCCCCGGCGAGGCGCCCAACCCAAGAAGCCACTGGAGCCGCCTCCACGGTCAGAAGCCCCCGGGTTTGCTTGAGCCGGGTGGTTCGCCAGGCCACTTCGAGCACGTGCTCTCCACCCTCGGTCGGGGTCAGCGTCGCGTTCCAGGTCTGGCCGGCGCCGCGGGCGACGGTGATCGACTGCTGGGTGCCCAGCGCCTCGGCTTTTCGCAGTGAAAACGTCACCGGGCCGATGAATGAAGCCCCGTCAATGACGCTCACCCTGACGCTCACGGTGATGGGCTGCCCGGCGACCAGGTGCTGCGGCGTGATCGTACCCGCCAGGTGGTCTTCGGTGTCGGCCCAGCGCATCGAGTACCCGCTCGCGTCGACGGCCAAATCGAGCTTCTGCTCGGGGTTGGTGCCATCGAACGTGTCGGCGGTGGGCCATTCATTGGCCAGCGCCGCCGAGACTACGAGATAAGTAATCAGAATCATTTAGGGTTTCACCGGAGCGTTCTGTCGCTAGAGTCACCGCGCTCCGTGACCCAGTCGTTCGGCAAATACCAACTCGAGAAGAAGCTCGCCACGGGTGGCATGGCCGAGGTGTGGCTCGCGCGGCAGACCGGCATCGAGGGGTTCAACCGCCACGTCGTCATCAAACGAATTCTCCCGCACCTGGCTGAAGACCCTGAATTCGTTCACATGTTCTTGAACGAAGCGAAGATCGCCTCACGCTTCAACCACCCCAACATCGCGCAGATCTACGACCTGGGCGAGACCGAAGGCACCTACTTCATCGCGATGGAGTTCATTCACGGTGAAGACCTCGCGCGCATCATGCGCCGTGCCTTCACCACCGGCCAATGGGTCGCCCGCCCCCTCGCGATACGCATCGTCGCCGACGCGTGCGCCGGGCTCTACTACGCGCACTCGCGCACCGATGAGCAGGGCAAGCCGTTGCGGGTCGTTCATCGCGACATCTCGCCGCAGAACATTCTGGTCAGCTTCGATGGCTCGGTGAAGCTGGTCGACTTCGGCATCGCCAAGGCCGCCGACCAGGCATCGAACACCCAGTCAGGAGCGCTCAAGGGCAAGTTCGCGTACATGGCGCCAGAGCAGGCGCAGGGCAAACCGCTCGACAACCGCTCCGACATCTTCGCGCTGGGCCTGGTGCTCTACGAGCTGATTACCGGCATTCGGCCCCTCAAACGCGAGAGTGAATTGGCCACGCTCCAGGCCGCGCTCGAGTGCGTGATCGAAGCCCCCTCGAAGGCGGTCGACGTACCCGAAGAGATCGACGAAGTGGTGATGAAGGCCCTCGCCAAGGCGCAAGACGATCGCTACCGAGACGCGCGGCAGTTTCAAATGGCGCTCGAGCAGATCTTGGTTGCCGAGGGCACGGTCGCGACCAGCGTGCAGATCTCGGAGCTGATGGAGCACCTGTTCGCCGACCGCCTGGCCGAAGAAGCGCGCAGCGGGGCTCCGGCGCCAGCGAGCGCGTCGTCGACCAGCAACGTGGTGGCTCCGCAGCAGGGCAACCCCACGGCGGGGCCCGATGCGACGCTCGATGAGCCCGAAGAACCGGCGCCCGATGGAGCGGTGACCAACCCGCAGCCTGCGCTTCAGCCGAGGCCCCAGACCGTCGAATACAAGCCAGAGCCCGTACCCCGGCCTGCGGCTCGGCCCCAGACGGTCGAGTACAGGCCTGAACCGGTGCCTCGGCCCGCGGCGGCCGCTCGGCCCCAGACCGTCGAGTACAACGCCAAGCGCACCCAGACGCCGGTGTCGGTGGTCGAGTCTCAAGCTTCGCGAACCGACGATTCACGACCCCGGGAGGTCATCGACGAACGTGAGCCGGAGCCTGAGCCGGAGCCCGGGCCGCCGGTCGATTCGCCGAGCTCGGCCGAGTCGCAGTCCGAGATCGTCCCCCGGAGGAAATCGAGCACGGGCGTGCGAAAGCGGCCCTCATCGACCTCGATGCCCGAGGCGCCGCCGAGAAAATCGCGCTCGTCGTTGCCGTCGCGCCCGGCCGTGTCGAGCCGGCGCAGCGATTCTCTGAGTGAGCTGAGCCAAGCCCTCGACGTCAGTCGCATGCGACGGCGGTTGGCTTTCAAGACCATCATTCTGCTGATCTTTCTGGTGGTGATCGGCGCGGGAGTCTTCGGCTACCTGTTTCGCGATCGAATCCCCCAGTTTCTGCACACGCCGGGCATGCTGACCGAGGGTGTGCCGGTGCTGCTCTCAGTCACCTCGAGCCCGCCGACGAGGGTGACGGTGATCCCCTCCAGCACCGCTCGCGACCAGGAGCCCCGTGAGCTCGGCCCCACCAGCCTTGACCGCGTGCCCGGCGCGTTCGTCGGCGACACCGTGGTGCTCGAGAACATCGATCTCGGCATTCACTACGAGCAGATCATCGACTCGGGTAAAGCCAACGAGGTCAAAACCATCGACAAAGCCTTCAAAGAGACCGCGCTTCGAGTCAAAACCAAGCCGCAACTCAAGAACGCGACCGTCTGGTTGAACGGGCTCCAGAAGGGCAAGGTGGGGCTGTCGATGAAGGTGTACGAGGGCACGCAAACCTTCGAGATTCATGCAGATACCTTGATGCACCCGGTCGAATTCGAGGTGCGACTCGACCCCACCAAGCCGCTCCACGAGCAAGAGGTCGACGTCAGTAGCGCAGTGACTGGCAAGGGCCAGTAGATGCGTTTGCGAGCAATGCCGCCGCGTTGTAAGTGAGGAGATATGGAAAACACTGCAACTGCCGAGGTTTCTGCCAGCCCGGTTTCAACTGAGAGCTCGGAGAAGCGGTCGGTCGTGCTTCTCACCGAAGGCGCGATTCGCCAGGTGAAGAGCGTCATCGCCCAGCAAAACCTCGAAGGCGCGTACCTCACCGTGCGCGTTGTGCCCGCCGGCTGCAGCGGCCTCGGCTACGACTTGAACCTGATGAAAGAGACCAAGCCCGGCGACATTCTCTGGGAACAAGACGGCGTCAAGCTCTGCACCGACGCGATCTCGACCAAGTACTTGAGCGGCACCGAGATGGACTGGGTGGTCACCGATACCTCGGCGGGGTTCAAGTTCAGCAACCCCAACGCGAAGTCATCATGCGGCTGCGGCACGTCGTTCTCGGCGTAATTCGCTCCGAGGGGAGCGCCCAAGGGTGGATCGGTAGCGACAAACTCTCATGGTGAGCCAGTCGAACCATGAACTCCCCGTCAGCGGGGCCTGCGCCGAGCATCGGGCGTCCCCGGGGGCAATTCGACGAACTCGCACATGTCTGACAGCCGACTGTAGATTCTGTCGCCAACACGATCGCTGAGCCACTTCGATTCCTTGCCAGCATCGAGGAGGTCCGAAGTTTTCGCGTATCCCGTTTGCAGTTTCCCCTCGGGCTGCCTCAAGGAGAAATTGGTAGCGAACAGGGTTACCTTGTTTGAGTTGTATCGCCTCGCAATCAGCTCATCGAGGGTCTCGAGCTCAAATGCGCTGCCGCGGCCCTTGCCCAACTCATCCAGAGCGAGGACCGTTACTTCAGAGAGCGGGCCGATGATTTCGCCACCAGATTTGCCCTGCTGAAACCCTCGGCGAATTGTCGCGTAGAGCAGAGACATTTCGACGTAGCCGCACTTGACGCCAACCTCGAGCGTGAGGTGTCGAAGCGTTGCAGTCAAAAGGTGAGTCTTTCCGGTGCCAACCGGACCGCTCACGATGACGCCGCGCGGCTGAGGCCAAGCCAGCGCGAATTGCCTGAACTTCTGCTTCGCAACGTCCTGTTCGTGAAACCCCGCTTGGTAGTTCTCGAACGTCGACGTCGCGTGCACCGCCGGCAGATGGGCGTTGTTGAACAGGTCGATGCGCTTGCTCAGCTTGGCGCGAGGGCAGGGCGCGGTGACGTCATAGCTGCGGCCCATCTCGGTGATGCTGGTGCGAACCAGGCCGGTGCCTCCGCACTCGGTGCAGCCGGCGACGCTCTTCACCGGGCGCGCGATCGCATTTTCACCCTGACGGTCGACGGTGCAGCCACCAGGTTCACAGCTTTTCGTAGCGCTCACAGGCAAGGTCACCAAAACGTCGGGAGAGACAGCTCGCGCCGCACCAACGCAGCCCGGTGAAAACGAAGCGACTCTCTTCGGGCAGCCGCAGACAACGAGGGCGTGTTCTGCACGAGTCTCTGGGCTTCGTGCAACAACGGCTTTCGACTCGAGTAGGGCAGGGCCCGCAGAAGCTTCGCCAAGGCCCACTCTTCGTTCACATCGGCCTGGTGAAAATCAGCGGGTGCGTTCAAGTGCGCAAGCCAGGTCACCAGCTCTGGCCTTGTCTTGCCCAGCTTCTTCATCGCCGAGATCAGCTTCTTGTGCCGGGCCAGGTGAAACGGCTCGAGCTGGGTCTGTGGAGCCGCTTCGGTCTGCCCCGCCGAGCGCTTCAGGTACTTGTCGATTTCAGCGTTCACCGCCCGCTTGCACCACGAGAGAAACCGCAGCGAGGGCACACCGTTCGGGGCGTCCCACAGGGCGTCTTCGGCGGCTTTTCGAATGCCGCGGGCGACCACTTCGAAGGGCACTCCGGTGGCCGCCCACGCATCGACCAGGTCGAAGTCGGTGGCCGACAGGCTTACCCCTCGCCCCCGGTAGGCGACGAAGCAGTCTTGTACCCGCTCGTGAAACGTCGCGTTGTCAGGGAGCAAACTCATGGGCGTCGAACCGCGACCATGTACAGTGTTCTTGACAGTGCTGAACAGCGGCGCATACAAGCGGCCGCGCTTTTGCGGTGCGTGTGTCGAGTACCAGTACGGGTCCTTAGCTCAGCGGTAGAGCACTACCTTGACACGGTAGGGGTCGGAGGTTCGAAACCTCCAGGACCCACTTTGTTGGCCGGAGTGAGCGCGTCGCTCGCTTCGGCCTTTTTTATTTTTCGCAGCCCGAAGAGAGAGCCCCAAGCCCATGTCTGCAATCATCACTGTCACGCTGCCCGACGGGTCGAAGAAAGAAGCACCCAAGGGCGTCAAGATCGCTGATTTCGTTCGCGATTCGATCGGCGCGGGCCTCGCCAAGGCCGCACTGTTCGCGAAGCTCAACGGCCACGAAGTCGATCTGAATCACCCCATCGATGAAGACTCGAGCCTGCAGATCTTCACGCCCAAGTCGCCCGAGGGCATCGAGCTTGCCCGTCACGACGCGGCGCACGTGGTCGCTGATGCGGTGCAACGCCTCTTTCCCGGCACGCAGGTCACCATCGGCCCAAGCATCGAAGAGGGGTTTTATTACGACTTCTTTCGCGAGAAGCCCTTCACGCCCGATGACCTCGAGAAGATCGAGGCCCTCGCCAACGAGATCGTGAAGGCCGACCTGCCGTTCGTTCGCGAAGAGGTCAGCATCGCCGACGCGCTCAAGCTCTTCGAAGGCAAAGGCGAGAAGTTCAAACTCGAGATCATCAACGACATCGTCGCCAAGGGCGCCAAGACGCTCACGCTCTACCACCACGGTGATTGGGTCGACTTCTGCCTGGGGCCCCACGGCCCGTCGACCAGCCGCATCGGCGTGATCAAGCTGCTCTCGAGCTCGGGCGCCTACTGGCGCGGCGACCACAACAACCCCATGTTGCAGCGCATTTACGGCACGGCGTTCTTCGACAAGAAGCAGCTCGAGGCCTGGGCCAAACAGCGCGAAGAGGCCGCCAAGCGCGACCACCGCAAGCTCGGCAAAGAGCTCGACTTGTTTCACTTTCACCATTTCTCACCCGGCGCCGCTTTTTGGACGCCGAAGGGCACGGCGCTCTACAGCACGCTCGCGGAGTGGATGCGCAAGATGACCGCCGAGAATGGCTACCTCGAGATCAAGACGCCCCTCCTCTACAACAAGGGCCTGTGGGAGATCTCCGGGCACTGGGGCAAATACAAAGAGAACATGTTTCTCGTTCAAGACAGCGAGACCGAGGAGCTGCACTTCTCGCTCAAGCCGATGAACTGCCCGTCGCACCACTTGTATTACGGGTTCAAGAAGCACTCGTACCGCGACTTGCCGCTGCGCTTGGCCACGCACGACGTGCTGCACCGCAATGAGGCGGCCGGAGCGTTGGGCGGCCTGACCCGCGTGCGCCAGTTCGCGCAAGACGACGGTCACATCTACTGCCGCGAAGACCAGATCCCCGATGAGGTCGCGCGGTTCGTGAGGCTGCTCGACCATGCGTACAACGCGGTGGGGCTGAAATATCAGGCGAAGCTGTCGACCCGACCTCCGCAGCGCATCGGAGACGACGGGTTGTGGGACCGTGCCGAGGCCGCGCTCAAGACGGCGCTCGAGACCTTGAAGCTCGAATACGAGCTCAAGCCGGGTGACGGCGCGTTTTATGGCCCGAAGATCGACTTCGACGTCTCTGATTCAATCGGCCGCAAGTGGCAGCTGGGTACGATTCAGCTCGACTACAACGCTCCGTCGAAAGAGCGCTTCGACCTGACCTACATCGGCGAAGACAACAAAGAGCACCAGCCCGTCGTGCTCCACCGCGCGATCTTCGGGTCGTTCGAGCGCTACATCGCGATTCTGATCGAGCATTTCGCCGGCGCTTTCCCTGCGTGGTTGGCTCCCGTACAGGTGAAGTTGATCACCATCGCCGACCGTCAGATCGAC
>JANLPS010000149.1:0-2257 GCA_031367385.1 Archangium sp.
CGTAGCCGAAGAGCTCGCTCTCGACGAGGGCGGCAGGCAGCGCGGCGCAGTTGATCGGCACGAAGGGGCCCTTCGAGCGGGGCGACAACGAGTGCAGGGCTCGAGCGACGAGCTCTTTGCCAGTGCCGGTTTCTCCGTGAACCAGCACGCTGGCGCCCGAGGCTGCGACCCGAACCACCAGATCGCGCACTTGCTGCATGGTCGGGCTCTCGCCGAGCAACTGGTACTGATCACCACTCGGGAGCTTGCCCTGATGCACCAGCGCTCGGGTCAACTGCCGTCGCTCGACCGCGCGGCGAACGCAGGGCAGCAGCAGCTCAGACTCGACCGGCTTCGATAGAAAGTCGTAGGCGCCAGCGCGCAAGGCGGCGACGGCGGTCTCCAAGCGAGACTCGGCGGTGATCACGATGACCGGCAGCTCGGGGCGAGACTCTTTGAGGGCCTGAGCCAACTCGAGCCCATTCATGCGGGGCATCGAGACGTCAGTCAGCACCACATCAATTGGGACGACGTCGGTCTCGAGGGCGTTCAGCGCGACGGCGCCATCGGGGTACGTGACGACGTCGTAGCCTTCAGAACGGAGTGATTCGGCGAGCAGGTCGGCTTGAATCGCGTCGTCTTCAACTACTGCCAAGCGTGGCTTCATGCCGGCCACTGTTGCATGAACGCGGCCATCAGCGACGGCTGCCGCTCAGTGAGGCGCAACGGCATGAACCACCGAAGGGGGCCTGGCGCTGAGCAGAGGGCTCGGAGCTGGCGCCTGCGTCTCGCAACCTCCGAAATACAGAATGGCGCCGGCTGCGGCAGCAATTCGGAGGAGGGGGAAATAGGCGGGCGACAAGCTCGAGTTCATGGCGACTTTTGATGCGATAGGCGTGCCAACCCCCCGGTATTGCAATGCCGTCACACCGCGGCGGGGCCCAGACAAACTCGCCACAGTGCGCCGTTCGTCCAGTGGCATAGGCAATGCTCGCCCTCGCGCGCGCGACCCTCTTCTCCCGCGCGGAGCCTGCCAATGACATTTGCCCATGAGCCAAGCCCGAACTCGCTGAGCGCTCGGCATGTGCCAGCGGGCAAGGCTCGTCTCTACGAGCTGCTCTCGAGTTTCAAGACCGGGACGCTGGTGATTCGCGAGGGAAAGTACCTGGCGACGAGGCCGGTGACCGTGCTTCGGGTCGACGACGGAGAGGCGGTCTGGCTGGCGATGCCCAAAGACCACTGCGCCGATTCGATCGGCGCGCAGCCTGAAGTGCAGTTGGTCTGTCAGTCGCCAAACGTGCACCTCACGGTGAGCGGTGTGGCAAGGCTGATGAACCCGACCGCTTCGTCGGAGCTGCTGTTGATCAACCTCGACCCAGCGACCGGCGAGTACTGGGATCAGATGCACTACTCGCACGCCACACTGTGGCGGCGTTCATAGTTTCACGTGCGTCAGCGGCCACCTAACGCTTCGACAATCGGGCGATCGGCGGTGTTGGCATCGTGATTGCTCAAGCACCAAACACACCCCGTTTTCCCATTGGAGTTTTTATGAGCCTGATCGTCTTTCTCGTCGTGGGTCTTCTTGCTGGTCTGTTGGCGCGAGCGGTTTTCCCGGGGAATCAGCCGATGGGTCTGGTCAGCACCATGTTGCTCGGCATCGTCGGCTCGTTCGTCGGCGGAGCGCTCGGCTCGATGCTGCACTCTGATGGCAACTGGCTGGCGTTCTCGCCCTCAGGCCTGATCTGGTCGACGATTGGGTCATTGGTCGTCTTGGCCATTGCGGCAGTCGCCAGCCGCGGCCACCGCGTCTGATTCACAGCAGTGTTGCAGGATCAAGCGCGGGGTCGGCCTTTGTGGTGAAGGCCGGCTCCGCTCTTTTTTTGTGGGGCCATGAGCCGCTCAGGCGGTCTTCGGCCAGCGCACCATGAAGGTCGCCCCTTCGCCGGGAGCGGAGACCACCGAGACCGTGCCGCCGCGCGACTCGACGATCTTTCGCACGACCGAGAGCCCGATGCCGGTGCCTTCGACGACGTCACGACCCTGCAGGCGTTGAAACGGCTCCCAGATTTTGGCGTGGTGCTCTGACGCGATGCCCGGCCCGTTGTCTTTGACCGAGAAGACCCAGCCCTCGGCGGTGGTCTCGCAGTCGATGGCAATGCGGGCGTCGGTGCGGCGGGTGTATTTGATCGCGTTGCCGATGAGGTTCATCAGAATCTGTTGAATGAGCACGCGCTCGATCATCAAGGTGGGCATTCTGGCCGAGACCTCGATGACG
>JANLPS010000058.1:0-8887 GCA_031367385.1 Archangium sp.
CGTGTGATTGCGTCGCTCCGGGCAGCGTGTCCAGCGGCCGAGGCCAAGGCCGCACCGGCACCACGTCGTCGTGCAGCTGCGCCGCGTGTCTGCCCGGTCAACCGTGCCCTCCGTGCGATTGCGCAACGGGTGGGGGCAGCACTGACGCAGGGGCGCCGCCCGATACCTGCAGCACCTATGTCGACGCGACGGCCTGCGCGGCAGACACGGCGAATGCGTGCCACTGGTACGGGCTCGGCGCCGCCTGCCAGGTCGGCCAACCGTGCCGCTCAGGTGTTTGCCAAAAGGCGCCGAGCCAAGGCAGCGGAGGCGGCTGTGCCTGTGAATGCGCGAGCTGCGTGCCTGGCCAAGCGTGCCCGCCGTGCTCGTGTGATTGCGGAGGCACCGGCAGCACCTGCACGCCCCCCTCGAAGCCTCCGACCTCGGTATGCCCGGCGATTGGGTGTGCCCCGAGCTGCCCGCACGGCACGCAAAAAGACGCCAACGGGTGCGAGACCTGCACCTGTAACCCCTGACGGTGGCGGTGGAGCTGCGCCGGCGTTACTCGCGAGAGCGAAATGCCGACTCCGACGCGAGCCAAGATCACCAGCACCATGCTCGAGCTGCTGGCCGAGCGTGGCACCGCCACCGCGTGCCCGTCAGACGTCGCGCGGGCGCTGAGCACCGACAACTGGCGCCCGCTGATGCAGCGGGTGCGCGAGGTGGCCGCGGTACTCCAAGACCGTGAGCAGGTCGACGTCTACCAGCGTGGCCGGCCGGTCAAGGCACTCGAGGCGGTTGGGCCGATTCGCCTGCGGCGGCGCTCGGTTGGCGCCATCGACTACCGCAAGAACCCCGAGGCCTACCGCGTTGGTAAGGGCGAACAGGGCGTGCTCACCGTCGAGCCGTACAAGAGCGAGCTCATCGCCCTGTGGCGATTCAAGACGCCGGCCGAGGCGCGAACGTCATCGAAGGCGCTGTGGGCGAAGTTCGTGGGCTACCGGCGTGCACGCGATTTCGTCGGCATGGACATGGCGAGGAAGTTTCTTCAAATGGGGTGGACGCGCGCGCGCCGGTACGCGAACCACCCTGGCGGTCGGAAGTACGCGAAGGGCACCCGCCACGAGCTGCCTCGCGTCGAAGACCCGGTGAAAGCCGAGAGCGCCGCGATTTTTCGCACAGTGTACGAGCGCACGCTGAAAGACCCGGTGTACAGGCGCCTGCGCCTTCACTCCGTCTGAAAGCACGTAGAGCGCGACGAGTGACTGGGCTGCGATCATCGGCAGCGGTTCACCGCCTAGATTGAAATCGAGCCCTCGCGAAAGCTGGTCTTCGCGAGGTGCACGTTGATGCAGACCGGGTGACCCGCTTTCGACAGGGCCTTGGCCTCATCGAGCACCGAATCGATCTTCGCGGGGTCCGTCAGCAGCAACCCCTTGCCGCCGTAGCCTTCAGCGACCGTGTGGTACGCGGTGCGCAACAAGCCCGTGCCGACCGAAGAGCCGAGCAAGGTGGTCTGGTCTCGGGCGATCTGCCCCCAGCTCGCGTCAGTGCCGATGACGGCAATGGGGGCCAGGCCGTGGCGCACGCAGGTGTCGAACTCGGAGAGGCTGTACGCGCTCGACCCGTCACCCCAGAGAATCCACACCTCGGCTTTGGGGCGAACGCTGGCGGCGCCGACGGCGAAGCCTCCGCCGACGCCGAGGGTGCCGAAGACGCCTGGGTCGAGCCATGACAACGGAGCCCGGGGCTTCAAGATGTACGCAGCCGTCGCGACGAAGTCTCCGCCATCGGCGACGAGCACCGAGTCGTCAGCGAGCTTCTCTTCAAGGCGCAGGAAAAAGTGAACCGAGTCGATGAGCTCGCCGCTCGACGTCGCTTGCTTGCGAATCTCGGCATCACGGGCCTGTTCGCGTTCACGGCAGGTGGCAGCCCATGACGACCACGAGGTGCCTTTCGCGCCCATGCGCGCGGCGAGCTTGACCAGAAATTCACCCGCGTTCATCTGCACGGCGAGGTCGGGGCGTCGGTTCTTCTTGAGCTCACCCGCCGACAAATTCGCGGCGATGACAGTGGCCTTCGACGAGATGCCCAGGCCGTACTTGAGCCTGAAATCGAACGGAAACCCGCAGACCACGACGACATCGGCCTCTTTGAGCGCCTTGCCGCGCGCGTGGCGAAATTGAATCGCGCTGTCACGCCCAAGGAGCCCACGGGCCATGCCTCCCAGCCAGGTGGGCACGCCGAGCGCCTCGACGGCAGCGCGCAGTGGAGCCGCATCGGTGCAATTGACGAGCGTCTGGCTGCCAATCACCAGCGCGGGCCTTTTCGCATTTCGAAGCGCCTCGACGCAGGCCTCGAGTGACGCGCTTGAATCAACACTTGGTCGGGCGGCTTTCACCAGGCCCTCGAGGTCGATGAACGGAGCATGAAACTGCCGGTACAGATGCCCAGTCAGGTACAGCTTGAGCGCCCGCTGCGTGAGGGTCTTGGGGTTGTCGAGCCCGGCCTCCTTGATGAACATGTCTCTGACGGTGGCCTCGGGGTACAGCACGTCGACGGGCACCTCGATGAACACGGGGCCTGGCACTCCGGAGGTTGCTTCGTGCAACGCACGGGTCACCATGGGCTTGAGCTGGGCAACCGTCGTAATGCGAGTCGCCCACTTCACGGCCGAGCGAACGAGGGCCATTTGATCAATGTCCTGCAGCGCGCCCCTGCCCTTGAGCACGGTCGCCGTCGCCCCGCCAAACAGCAGCACGGGAGACTGCGCCAACTGCGCATTCTTGAGGGCGGTCAGCGCATTCGTCACCCCAGGGCCGGCAGTGACGGCAGCAACACCCGGCAGCCCAGTCATTCTCGCGACCGCATCAGCCGCAAAAACAGCATGTTTCTCATCACGGCAATCAATCACTCGCAGCCCGGCCTCTTGAGCGCCGACCAAGATGGGCGAAATGTGCCCGCCGCACAGCGTGAACACACTGCGAATGCCACGTTGTGAAAGCACCGAAGCAATGATGTCGCCGCCGTGGCGGGGTCGAGTACCCATGGCCCCCTCCTATCCCAAGTCCGTGACCCTCAGTCCCCATTCATGCCAAACCCCAGCGATGGACATCACCCAGCTCATTCTCGACGACCACCGTGAGCAACGCCGGCTCTTCGCCCTGCTCGAAGAGATCCCGCTCACCGATACGCATTCGCTCACGGCGCTCTGGGCGCGGCTCTCCACCTTCCTCGAAGTGCACGCCGAGGCCGAAGAGCAGCACTTCTACCCTGCCCTGCTGAAAGTCGGAGAAGGCGCCGGAGGCCGCGCTGACGCCGCCGACGAGACCCGAGACGCGATCAAAGATCACAACGAGCTGCGCAAGGCCGTCGCTGCGGTCTCCAAGACCACCGTCGGCACTCCGCAGTGGCAAGAGGCCGTCGACGCCACCAACAAGGCCAACGGAGACCACATGGCCGAAGAAGAGCGCGAAGGCCTGACAGACTTCCGCCGCAACGCGCCTCCCGAGACCCGCCACGCCCTCGGAGTCCTCTTCATCACCTTCGAGTCCGCCAACCGAGGGGGCGTCACCCCAGTCGACAAGAACCCGAAAGCGTACGTCCGCGAGAACGAATAGCCGGGTATAGTTGCCCCGTGCGTGTTCGCTGGCGTCTGGGAGACCGCGGAGGGTTCATCAGCCGCCGCTGGAGCGCCATACCGACCGCGGTCGGCGCTGGAGAGGGTGCGATCGCCTTCGAAGTCGGCCCGTCGATGACGCTGTGGCTGCATCGCCTCAGCACCAAAGTCGTCATTCGGGTCGATGGCCTCGAGCTGACCTACCCCCGCCAAATCACCGGAGATCACACCATCTCGGTGACCAGCGACGGCGTGCAGCTGACCCTGGCAGTCACCGGCCTCGAGCCGGGCGGGCTGGTGTCGTTCGGGTCGATCATTCCCGACGTGGTGCAGCACGGCATTCCCGAAGATCCGCTCCGCGAAGCCGTTGGAGCGCTGACCGCGGCGCACTCGCCACCGCTGGTGTACCGGTTGGCTGAGCGCTGGAGGAGACACGCCCTCGCGGCCATCGGGCGGTGGCTGGTGTCACGCGGGTTCGCGATGGCGAAGGAGCTCGAGCATCGCAGTGAGCAAGCCGCCGTCGAGCCGGTCGTGTGGGCGTTGCTGCGCTCAGAGCCGGCCTGTCTCGAGTGGGCCGACGCCCTGGCGATGTTCATGGACGCGGAGACGCGCCGGTATTCGAACCGGGGTGAGACCAACTTGGGTGGCTACACGGCGGTGACCCAGGCACCGGCGCTCGCTCTTGAGATCGCCCGCGAGCACTGCGACCTGCTGGTGCGCAACATGGTTGGGTGGTTGGCGGTGTTCGACCCGTCACTCGCGGAGGCCGAAGCGCGGCACGTGACCGATGAGGCGTCGGTGGCGCTGGCCGAGGCGCTCGAAGCGGCGTCGGCGATTGAAGGGGTGCTCCAAGATGCCTCGGGAGAGATCATCGAAGGCGACCTGGTGCTCAGCCGAGACGCCGTCGACGCGCGCTTCCCTGCCCTGACTGCCGTGCGAGGCAGCATTCGCGCGGTGAACTGCGAGAAGTTGCAGCGGCTCGACTTGCCCAACTTGCGAACGGTGCGCGGTATCGTGGTGGAGGGTTCGCAGAAATTGGTGTCGTTGAATTTGCCTGAGCTGACGACCGTGCTGGGCGACGTGGTGCTCCGAAGCAACAGCTCGCTGGTCTCGGTCTCGATGCCGAAGCTCGAGGCGGTGCGCGCGGTGCTGCTCGACTCGAACCCACTGGTCCAACCCAACGACTTGGTCGCGCTCGACCGGTTGGGCACCGGCATGGTCACCGTGTCAGCTCGCATCAGTGAGACCGACACGGGGGAGCTGGTTGCAGCCCTCGACAAAACCGCTACTTCTTGAAGAACGTGAGCGGAGCCGACTCGTTGGCGCCGACCGATTGCCCGGCCGCTCCGACGATGCGGCCGTTCGCGCCCACCGAGAACCCGGAGAGATGCAGCGCCGTCGCAAAGAGGCTGCCGTAATCGGGCACGAGCGAGGTCGGGCTCTGCGTGCGGCCTGAAATCAGCCGCCCGGTGGTCGCGTCGAAGGCGGGGTCGAGCGCACCGGTTGAGGGTTCAATCGGTATCCCGGTGAGCGTACCGGTGCCGACCTTGCCGAACTGCCGATTGCCCGCGACAGTGCCGCCGAGAAACGCGCATGAATTCACGGCCCAGTGCTGACTCACGTCTTGCTCCATGATGTCGCTGTATTGCGACGCGGCTGAGTTGCCGTTCGACAACACCCCGCGCACATCGCCGAACATCGAGCGGCCCATCTCGGAGGCCAGCACGATGGTCGTGTAGTCCCAGTACGACTTGCCACTCGTTCCGTAAGGAGTCGCCTTGAGCTTGGCGACGAGGGTCTTGAGTGGGCTCCAGAGGTTTGCGGCCATGTCCCCGCGTTGATCTTGTTGCCCTTGTCGCGACATGACCGTGTCACGCGATCGGTGATCATCGAACCCGCGCACCTCGCGGCTCTCGATCCAGCAGCCGACTGACAGGCCCTTGGTGATCATCTCGTATGCCATCATCGCCTGCACATTGGTGTTGGGAGAGTTCTTCGAGCGCGCCGGATTGCCATTCACGACCGTCGCCGTGGTCTGCTCATCGCTCGCCGAGATGTTGAAATCAGCGCGCAGCGTGGGGTCGGTGAACATCGTGGCCGGGTTCACCACCGCGCCAGAGCCTCCGGTCAGCGAGCGGTGCAATTGAACTGCTGAGGCGAAGGCCCTGACTGACTCTCCGTGTGTGTCGGCGACGAAGCGGTCGTGCAAACTGTCGACGAACGATCGCATGCGCGCATTGCGAGCGCTGACGCCCAGCCCCGAGAGCCCCTGCAACCGGCTGCGCAAATCTGCCGGAGTGCGGCCGTAATTGGTGTGCGCCCAGGCCGGCCCCGCGTTGTCGTAGTACCCAGTGCCCTCGGGGTAGCTGGGCTCTGAGAGCTCGCCGTCGGAGAGCCAGCGGTGCCAGCTCAAGTGCGCCATCGGGTAGGCCTGGCCGTAGCGCTCGCAAAAGGCCTGCATCACGCTGCGCTCGTTGGTGCCGCGCTGGCTCGAGCCGTTCAAGTTGTACTTGCCGTAGTGGTAGAACAACCGGCCGCTCGAATGCGACGGGTGCCCGTCATGCGAGCTGAGCACCGCCAGGTCGGGGAACAACGAGAGCCCGTCTTGGCCCAGGTACCCGGTCGTGATGTTGCCGACCTTCTTCGAGGGCCACTGCGTGGTGCTGGGGTAGCCGGTGGGGCGATAGAAGTGGTCGCTCCACTCGGGGCTGGGGTGCAATTCACCCGAAGACACGTTGAGCGTCGCGTGGTTCGGCGTGTCGACGGCGCCGAACATCGAGTAGCTGTCCCACCCGCCCTCTTGAAACCAGTAGATCAAGAACCGTGGCTCGCCTGCAGCCGCTTGCGCCGCCGCCTCGCCAATGCCGAGGGTCTTGCGGGAGCCCGGCACGCCGAATGACTCGAACCAGCCCAACCAATCGAGCACGCTGATCGCTCCGCCCGCGGTTGCGCCCTTGAGAAATGCCCTGCGCTTCATGGAGCGCTCCTTTGGTAGCGGTCAGAGAGTGCGATGGCCTTGAGCAGGGCCTTGAAAGTGCCTTGGTTCTGCGAGACGGCCCACAGCTGCCGGTACACATCGCGCTCATCAGCGGAGTGCCGCATCGCGCGCCCGAACAGCATTTGGTACTGCGAGTTGATCAGCCGGCGAAAGAACATCTCTTTCTTGATCGCGCTGGCCGCGAAGGCTTCGAGACCCTTGCCTTTGAACTCGTAGCTCGGCACGACTCCGCGGTCGGTGTCGTCGATGGGGCGGCCCTGCTCGTCGACGTCGCGGTGCTCGCCCAAATCGTCCCAGGCCTGGCGCTGATAGGCCAAGGGAGTCAGGTTTTGATGGCAGCTGTAGCAGAGGCTGGTCGGGTCGACCGTCGAGGCGGCGGTGGCGTTCGGGCGCATGGCGAAGACGGCCGGAGGGATCTCGAAGATGAACCCCATGAAGTCGCTCATCACCCGCGCCGCGTAGTTGAAGTGCGGGAGGCCGGGCTTGCCGGAGAGGTAGCCCTTCATGGTCAGCACTCCGCTCTTGCCGTGGTAGGCGGGGCGCGAGGTTTGCTGCCACTGCGGGTCGACGCCGTACTCGGCGGTAAAGAGCTCGGTGATGGGCCGGTCGTTGACGGCCAGGTACGCCCAGAGTCGGGCCGGCTCGTCTGAGACGTCGGTGCCCTGGCTCTCGGTGCGCAGGCGCATGCGGTGAAAGAACCAGGGTTGAAAGTCGGGGGAGGCCAGGAGCTGGTCGACGATCTCCGACATGGTCTTGCCCTGGTCGACGAGGGCGCGCTCGGCGGCGGTGGCGGGCCGGCCGAGCAGATCGTTCGCCAACTTGACCGTGAGCAGCTTGTCGCGGTCGGGGCCGGTGAGGGTCTTGGCGCTGGGAGGCAGGGTCCACAAGAAGTCGGGGTGCTGCACGAGGACTTCGCAGAGGGCCTGCCAGGCGTCGGTGACGCTGGTGAGTCCTCCGATGTCGACGAGCATGGCGGAGGCGGTCTGTTTGTCTTCGGCGGTCGCGTGCCTGAAGAGCATGCGGGTGTAGAGCGAGTCGATCTGCGCGTTGGTGGTGTTGGTGTTCGACAGCGCGGTCGTGAAGTCGAAGCCGGTGAACGGGCCCTTCTTCGCCTTCGCCGCCGCGGCGCAGACATCGGGCGCGAGCGCGTCGAGGCCGAGCAGAAATTCACCGGTGGCGACGCGGGCTTCTGAGAAGTGGGTGGTGAAGTCGGCTCCGCCGAACAGGCCGATGTTGACGGCGAATTGGTCGACGCCCGAGCGAACCCAGCTGTCGGAGAACACCTGCTGCACCCGAGCGCGGAGCTGGCGGTAGCCGATGAAGGTGTTGTCGTCGTCGGTGTTGGCGGGGCCGGAGTACGCGGCGAGCAGCTCCGGAGGGAACCCTTCGTCAGCCGGAGGGCCCTGGCTGCTGATGGTGCGGGTGGCACAGGCAATTTGCGCCATCGCCTCGATTCTCGCGACCGGCCACCGAGACGTGCCCTTCGGCATTCGAGCGCCGGGGTCACGCGAGGTCAGGCGCCAGACCAAGGAGGTTGGCTGGTCGTCGAACAGACCGAGTGCGCGCGCTTGGTAGTACGTCTGCGTGGGGCTGGGGCTCAACGTGAACAGCCGGCCCGAGGTCTGGCCGTGGCAGCTCGAGCACTCGGCTTGGAGCGACGGGTACATCTGGTCGGCAAAATCGCCGGCGACCTGGTCGAGGGTCGTTTGAGCCACCCTCGAGGGAGTGCAGGTGACATCGACCGGAGGCCCGTCGTCTGGAAACGGCGCGGGGGCGCTCACCCAGGTGCCAGTGCCGGTCAGAATTTCACCTGAGCACGCGGCCAACGCCATTGCACAGCCGAGCCAGAGTCGACGCATGCGAAGGCGGTTTGCAAGGGTGAGACCCCGAGTGCCTTCGAGCAGTTGCGGCGGGTTTCGAGCCTTGGCGTGTCAGGTCGAGCTGACACTGGCTGTGCGACCTGACGCTCGAGAAGTGCGGCATACTCGCGGCGCCCGATGACTCATCGAAACGCCTCAACGCTCGGCCTGTCGCTCGTGTGCGGGTTGCTGTCGAGTCTGGCAGCCGACGCACAGCCGTTTGCGCAAGATTTCGAAGCTGGTTCCTTCGGGGCATGGCAGCTCCACCCGGCGACGGGTCAGACGGCCTCAGTCACCTCAGCCGCCGCGCATCGTGGAGCGCTCGGCGTGCGGTTTACCGACACCGAGACGACCATCAATTCGAACCCGGGCACCTACCTGTACCTGCCGCTCGAGATGACGATGGTCGATGTGTACGAGCGGGGCTGGGCG
>JANLPS010000063.1:0-5048 GCA_031367385.1 Archangium sp.
CGATTGAAGCCAGCGAGGGCCTGAGCACCCGCGACTGGGCGCCTGAAAAGCCCATCCCTGACGGGCAGTTCGACCTCATCACCATGGGGCACGTGCTCAACGAGCTGTACCAGGGTGACATCGGCAAGCGCGCGGCCCTGGTCGAAAAAATTCTCGAGCGGGTCAAGCCAGGAGGCTCGCTGCTGATCATCGAACCCGCCCTGCGCGAGACCTCACGGGCCCTGCTGCAGCTTCGCGACGTGTTGGTCGATCACGGCCTCACCATTCGAGCGCCGTGCCTGTTTCGCGGCCACTGCCCCGCGTTGATCAAAGAGACCGACTGGTGTCACGCCGAGCGCAACTGGCGCATGCCTGAGCTGACCACCTCGATCGCCCGCGCGGCCACGCTCCACAAGGAGTCGCTCAAGATGAGCTACTTGATACTCGCCCCCAAGGGTGAGGCCTGGGCCGAGCCTCCCGAGGGCACCCTGTTTCGCATCGTCTCGGAGCCGCTCGAGGGCAAGGGCCGCCAGCGGGTGATGGCCTGCGGGCCGACCGGTCGCGTCGGGCTCGCGATGCAAGACAAGCATCAGAACGAGCGCAACCGGCTGTTCGCGAAAGCCGTGCGAGGCGACGTGATTCGCATCGCCCAGACCGAGCCGCGCGGCGATGGTCTCTCGCTGACCGAAAATTCGACCGTCGACATCATCGCCAACGCAGGCAAACCGGTAATCAAACCATGACCAGCCTCATTCTCGCTTTGATGCTGACCGTCGACGCCGGGGTCACTGACGCAGGCACCGTCGACACCACCCTCGCCGAGCTGCGTCGAATTGCGAAGCCGCTCGAGGCGCAAGTGAAGACGCCGTGGGTCAAGAGCTGGGTGCGGGCGGTCAATACGCTCAAGCCCGTCGCCAAGCCCGAGACCTACTACTGCTCGATGTCACGCTGCGAACAGAGCGCCTTCGATGGTGGCGTGCGCCGCGAGATCACCGACGAATTCTACTACGCCCGCATCGCCGACCCGCTGGGCTACGCGCGACCGTTCGACGTGCTCGCTGAGTATGGCGTCTCCATCGGCAAGGGCAGCAAGGTCGCTGACCTGGGGTACGGCAGCATCGGCCAGCTGCAGATGTTGCAGTCGATCGGCGTCGACGTGACCGGCATCGAGGTCTACGCGTTGTTGCCGATCATCTACGCCCAGGCGCAGGGCCCGCATCTGCACATTCTGCATGGGTATTTTCCCCAAGATGCCGAGCTGCTGAAGAAGCTCGGCGGCGGCTTCGATGTCTTCATGTCGAAGAACACCCTCAAGCGCGGGTACGTGCACCCTGACGCCGAGACTGGCGCGAAACCGCAAATCGACCTCGGCATGAGCGACGAGCAGGCGCTGGCCATCATCAAGGGCCTGCTCAAGCCCGGCGGCGTCTTCTACATCTACAACTTCAGCCCTCCTCCCGCGCCTCCCGGCAAACCCTTTCTCGCCTGGAGCGATGGGCGCAGCGCCTTCACCAAAGAGGCCTTCGAGAAAGCCGGGTTCGAAGTGCTCGCCTACGACGTCGATGACTCCGCGGCAGGGCGCGTCGCGGCGAAGATCATGGAGTGGGGCCCGGAGCAGGAAAACACCATCAACGCCCACCTCACCCTGGTGAGACGACCGAAGAAGTGACGGTCGTGTATGCTGGGCGGTCATGCGAACGTGGCTGGTCGTCGGGGTGCTGGCGGTGTCGACTTCGGTGTGGGCTGATCAGTGCGCGGTGATCACTCCGGCGCAGGCCAAGGCGGCGCTTCGGGTGATTCGCAAGGGCACGCAGTTCTTCGAATTTTGCGAGCCGTGCGGCGACAACCAGGTGCCTGAGCCGCGCGTCGTCGCTTCGGTGAAGGTCGCGCCGTTCGATGAGAAGACCAAGCAGTTGCTCGTCAATGACCACGAGGTCGACCTCGCGTACCTGTACGTACAGACCAAAGGCGCCACCACGTTCACCAACGTCGCGCATCTGGTGAAGTGCAAGGCTGAAGGGGTCACTCAGACGATCGACCCTGCCGCGAAGAAATAGAGCCGTCCCTGGCACTTCGTTCGTGAGTGGGTCCTTCGAGTCTGAGCGGCCGAACGGGGTTCGAGCGTCAGTGCTTCGCGTCGCCCAGCTCGAGCGCGAGGTCGATGGCCCGTGCTGCCATGCGCTGCACATTGTCGACCGCGATGATCAGCTGCACCCGCTCACCCAGCGCGCGAATGCGCCCCACGTGCACGGTGTCGTCGTTGCTGGTCAACATCGGCATCGGGTACACGTTCTGCTCGGGCGCATCGATGACCTTCAAATCGCTGTCTTCTTTGAGCACCGCGCGCACGCCTTCAGCGTCGACCGGCCGGCGCAGGTGGGCCGAAACGATCAACATCGTGCCGTGATACGTCGGCACCAGCAGCGACGTCACCGTGACCGCCGGCAGCTCAGGCCCCGCCCACAGCCGCGCCGTCTCGACCATCAGGTTGCGCTCGTCTTGCGAGAACCCCTTCGCGTCGAACTCACCCACCGCGGGGATGATGTTGAACCCCAACCGGTGTGGAAACACCTCGACCTCGGGCTCCTTGCCATTCATCAGCTCGGCCGCTTGTTTCGCCAGCCGGTCGATGCCTTGTTGCCCAGACGACGAAGCGCCTTGCAGCACGGTCACGTCAGCGAAGGTCAGACCGAACTTTTCTCGCAGCGGCTCGAGCACCGAGGCCAGCGCCTGCGTCACCGGTGACGCAAGGGTCACCACCCGGCCCGAGAACGGCGTATCGAGCACCGTGTCATTCACCCCTGGCACCACCAGCGGCACACCCGGGTCGAGCCGAAAGGCCCCCGAGCAGTCGACCACCCACGCCCCGGCCTGCTGCGCCTGCGAAGCGAGCAACCGCGCCGCGCTCGGAGGCACCGCCAAGATGACCGCCTTCATGCCCCGAAATGAATCGGGGCCCATGGTCTCGATGGTCAGCACGTCGTCTTCGAAGTCGAGCTCTTCTCCGTTCGAGCGCTCGGTGCTGAACGCGTGCACCGCCGCGGCGTCATGCTCGCGCTCGGCCAGCGCGGCGACGATTTGGCGGCCGATCAGGCCCGTGGCTCCGACGACAGCGATCTTCATTTCAGACATGTCAGTCTTCTTTCAGTCGAGCCACGGCCGGTACGCCGAGCAACGGGGGGAACTTCGGGTTTTCTTCCGCTCCGGAGCCGCGCAGGTAGTGCGGTTCGAGCGCGAAGACGTCTTCTTTTCGATAGTGCGCCGGCAGGGTCGCGAGCCGAGCCAGCATCACCGCAGAGGGCACGCTCGGAGCAACGAGCACTTGAGCCGCCGGCAATGACGCCCGGTAATCAGCCACCGCCGGGCCACAGGCCACGGCCCCTGGAGTCGCCGCGAGCACTTCGGCCACCTGCGCGACGGTCAACGAGCGCTCCGCCGAGAGCACCTCGACGCCGGTCTCGGTTCTTCGAAAATGGCCCACGTACAGCTCGCCCTTCTTGACCACCGCCAGCGCAAACACCTCGGTACCCACTGCGGTCTCCATCGCAAGCGCCGCGAGCGACGAGACGCCAACCACGGGTTTCTGCAGCGCGTACGCCAGCCCCTTGATGGTCGATAAGCCGATGCGCAGGCCCGTGAATGACCCCGGCCCGAGGCCCACCACGAAGCCGTCGAGCGCGGTCAACGCCACCTGGTGGCGGGCCAGGAGCGTCTGAATCACCTCGGGCAACATCTGACTTTGCTTTCGCGGAGGCCCCTCGAGCACGTGCTCGACCACCTCGGCGCCATTCATCAGGGCCAGCGACAGCGTCAGGCACGAAGTGTCGAGAGCCAACAGCATCGCCGCCCCTGTACCACGTGGCCGCATGGGGCGCTCAGCGCGACTTCATCGGGCGGCCGAACTGCCGCTGAAAGCGCTGCTTGACCTGCTCGGCTTCGATTTCTCGGCCCAGTGACGCATAGGCCGCCGAGAGCCGCGGGTACGCATCGTCAATCGCCGAGTCGAGCGCGAGCGTCTTGCCCAGGTGCTCAATGACTTGAACCGGGTGCTTCTCGCGCTCGGCGACCACACCCAACAGGTAGTGCGCTGCCGTCGAGTCGGGTGTCGTCTCCAGCACCTTTTCGCACTCCCGGCGCGCATCGCCCAATGCGTTGCGTCGCATGGCGAGCTCGCAGCGCAGCGTCGCTTGGGCAGCACCAGCAGCGAAGGCGTCGATCAGCTTTTGGGCGGCGTCGAGCTGGTTGCGATCGAACAGGGCTTCGGCTTCGCGAAAGCGCTCGACGTGCTCCCACTCGCAGGGGCCCGGGGGCACCGACATCCACCGGGTGGTGCGCAGCGCCCAGGCCGCGATCTCCTTGCCCTCTTCGGCGGAGTGCGAGGCCGCGGTGGCTGCCAGCCCCACACATGACATTCGCCGCGCGGTCTTGGCCATCGCGGGCCAGGCCACCACCGCGTCTTCGGCTCCAGTCTCGAGCTGCTTCGCCGCCGCGATCAGGGCGTCGGCCGACTCTCGCGGGCGCTTGAGCGCGAACAGCGCCTGGGCATGCAGCACCTTGAGCCGGGCAGCCTTGGGTACGGCGCTCGCCGCGCGCTCGCAGGTGGTCGCCACGTCTGGCTCGGTCAGCGCCAACGCGAGCTGACACTCGAGCGCGCGCACGTTGCCATCGGTTGGCTGCTTCACCAGCAGCGGGGCCAGCTCGGTCTTCGCCTCGGCGAGCTTGCCTGCGTTGAACGAAGCGGCCGCGCGCTCGAGCACAGAGGCCACCGGCGCGACTCCTTTTTCCACCCCTCGCAGCGTCTCGAGCCACGCGGCGCGCTCGGGCGCGAAGGTCGCGGTCACCGGCATTCGCTCGATGACTTCACGAACCCGTTTGGCCTGCTCGGTTCGGGGCAGCTTCTGCGCGCGCGCGTCGAGCGAGGCCCGCATCAAGGTCAGGTTCTCGTCTGAGAACCCACGCGCGGTTCGCGAATACTGCGGGCTCATCACGTCATGCGGGTCAGTCTGGTGAGGAGCGCCCAGGGTGTGCCCCCACTCGTGCAGCAACAACACCGACAATTGGTGCAGCCG
>JANLPS010000078.1:0-3271 GCA_031367385.1 Archangium sp.
TGCTCGACGGCTCGGCCATCGACGCCTGGAGGCTCAAGAAGGCGCAATCGACCCCCAAGCACCCCGCGCCGCCGCCGCCCTTGGCGCAAGTGGTGAAGAACGTGGTGATGCTCGAGCTCAAGCCGCTCGAAGGCCAGACCGGTCGTCGCCTGCGGGTCTTGCCCGGTGACGAGATCTTGCCCGGCGCGACCTACCAGATCGCCGCCGCGAGCTCGGCTGAGAACGGGCTCGAGGGGTTGCTCGCCCTCGCTGCACAGCTGGGAGAAACCAACCGGCCGAGCGCCCAGCGCAACGTGCTCGAGTGGGGCGTGAAGATCTACGAGCGCACCTCGCCCGACGCGGCGAAGCTCAAAGAAGCGCTCAACCAGCTGCCCTGAGGGTCACGGGCCTGTTATCGAGGTACCTTCAGGTACCACGTGAAAACCGCTCGACTCACTGCCTTCGCGGCGCTCGTGTTTTGCCTTGCGCTGCTGCGCTGTGGTCGCACTGAGCCTTTGCACCTCTTTGAAGATGGCGGGCAGGTCGCGATGGTCGCTCCGGTCACCCTGCCTGATGCGGGGCCGACGCTGCCCGTGGCGTGCGTGAATGGCCACATCACGCTGCGCAAGGCGACGCCGGCGGTGATGTTCGTGCTCGACCGATCCGGTTCGATGAGCACGGCCTTCGGCAAGACCACCCGCTGGCAGGGGTTGACCGCTGCGCTCGCGGCGACCCTGCCGTCGATCGCGAAAGAAATGGAGATCGGTGGCTTCTTTTTTCCCGCTCCTGGCAACAACCGCTCGTGCTCACTCGAGAACGCCACCACGCTCGCGCCGGCCTTCGACAACGTCGATTCGCTGCTCTCGCAGATGTTGATCACCCTGCCAGGCGGTCAGACGCCCACCGCCCCGGCGCTCGAGCGAGCAGGGGCGCTCATTTCTGGTGTGCGGGCGGCGACGTCGGCTCGTGCCTTGGTGCTGGCGACCGACGGCGCGCCCAACTGCAACAACCAGCTCAACCCCAACGGCTGCGTCTGTGCCAACAACCTGGGCGGCGGCTGCCGAACCTCACAGACGTGCCTCGATGACGTGCGCACGGTGACCCAGATTGCCTCGCTGAAGCGGGGTGGGTTACCGACCTACGTCATTGGTATTCAAGACGCGAACGACCGGCTGCTGGTCGCGACCCTCAACGCGATGGCCAAGGCCGGTGGGCGACCGCGAGCCGGCGCGCAGTCGTACTACGGCGCGAGCTCACAGGCTGAAATCGAGAGCGCGCTGGTCAGCATTCGCGATCAGGTCGGCAGCTGCGTCTTCTTGACCACCTCGGTGCCCGACGAGAAGGGTCGCATCGAGGTGCGGGTCAACGGCTCGCTGATTGCCCCTGCCGATGGAGGCCTCGATGGCTGGGAGTGGGGCAACCAGGCCAACGGCGAGCTGGTGATCGGCGGCGCGCCGTGTGAGGCCACCGCGAAGCTGGTCGACCCCACGGTCGAAGCGGTCGTGGTGTGCTCGCAACCCGACGCAGGCCGTTGAACTTCAGACGAATGCGCTTGAACCAGCGGCGCGGTGCTGTTCAACCAGCCGCATGAAACGATTGGTCTTGTTGATGTGTGTCGTTGGGTCGCTGGCTCGCGCCGACGAAGGCATGTGGACGCTCGACGCCCTGCCGATGAAGCAAATGCAGGCGGCGTATGGCTTCGCACCCGACGCGAAATGGGTCGATCGGGTGCGCGCGGCGACGGTGCAACTCGACTCGGGCTGCACCGGCTCGTTCGTCTCTGGCACCGGCTTGATTCTGACCAACCACCACTGCGTCGAAGACTGCATGCGCACGCTCTCGGCGCTCAAGAAGGTGAACTACTCCGCCACCCCTTTCGTCGCCAAGACCGCCCAAGCCGAGCAGGAGTGCCCCGACGCCGAAGCCCTGCAGCTGCTGTCGACCGAAGACGTGACCGCGAAAGTGAATGCCGCCACCAAGGGCACCTCGATCGAAGGGTTTCACGCCGCGTGGCTCGCCATCTCGGGAGAGCTCGAGAAGGCCTGCGTGGGCGCCGATCGCGCCACCATTCGCTGCGAGCTCATCGACCTCTACCACGGTGGGCAGTACGTCATGCACCGGTACAAGCGGTACACCGAGCTGCGCATCGTCTTCGCCCCCGAAGAGACCACCGCGGCCTTCGGCGGAGACCCCGACAACTTCAACTTTCCCCGGTACGCGCTCGATATGGCGCTGCTGCGCGCGTACGAGAACGGCAAGCCCGCCGTCACACCGGTGTACTTCCCCTTCAGGGTCGAGGGCGCGAAGGTCGGCGAGCCGATTTTCGTGCTGGGGCACCCTGGCACCACCGACCGGCTGTTGACGGTCGCCGAGCTCGAGTATCAGCGCGACGTCGCGCTCCCTTCGAGGCTCATCGAGCGCTCCTTCATGCGGGGCATGCTCCATGAGTTCGCGCGCCAGAATGAGCACTTTCGCGAGATCTCCCTCGAGCCGATCACCAGCCTCGAGAACAGCATCAAAGTTCGACGTGGGGAGTTTCAAACGTTGACTGACCCCCGGCTGATGGCGCGAAAGCGAGCCGAAGAGCAGGCGCTGCGTGCGGCCGTCGGCAAAGACCCCGCGCTCGCGAAAGACGTCGGCGACCCATGGGCCGAGCTCGCCGCGCTGGTGATCAAAGAACGGCCGTTGGCCTTTCGCCACGACGCGCTTCGCATGAGGACCAAGCTGCTCGACCTGGCGACTGAGCTCGTTCGCGGAGCAGAGCAACGCACCAAGCCCGAGGCTGATCGCTTGCCCGAGTTCTCTGACCGTCGGTTGCCTGATCACGCGCGCACGCTCGCCGCTCCGAGCGCGCTCTACCCTGAGCTCGAAGAGCGCGTGCTCGCCGCCGGGCTGTACCGCATGCGCGACACGCTCGGAGCCGATGAGCCAGTCGTCAAAGCCGTGCTCGGCCACCATTCGCCTGAGGCGCTCGCGAAAGACGCGGTCAAGGGCACCAAGCTGTTCGACCCCAAGGTGCGAAAGGCGCTGTGGGAAGGTGGCAAGGCGGCGATTGATGCCTCGAAAGACCCGATGATTGCCCTCGCGAAGGCGTTCGAGCCCGAGGTGCTCGCGCTGCGCAAAAAATACGAAAGCGAAATCGACGGGCCCGAGCGCCGCGCCTCGGAGCGGGTCGCCAAGGCCTACTTCGCGATTCACAAACGCGACACCTACCCCGACGCGACCTTCACCCTGCGGTTGAGCTACGGCAGCATCAAGGGGTGGACGCGTGACGACGGCAAGGTGATCGAGC
>JANLPS010000089.1:0-37244 GCA_031367385.1 Archangium sp.
CCGGGTCGAGCGCCGAGCCGGTCACCTTGACGCGAATCACCACCACGCCCGCCGAGACTGCGCTCACCAGCCCTTGCGCGGTCACGGTCGCCGCGGTGCTCGGCATGCCGAGCGTGTCGACCACCGTGAACCCCGCCTCCGCGGAGGGGAACGACGAGCCATCGAGCCTGAAGGCGACCAGGTGCAGTTGAAGCGTGTCGCCCACCTCGAGCAGCGCCCTCACGGGAGTCACTCGCAAAATATTGATCTGCGCGGGCATGGGGCCGTCGATGCAGGTGCCATCGACACACGCCTGCGCCCCGCTGCAGTCTTGGTGGCCGCGACAGGCGGAGGGCACGCAGACCTTGGCGATGCACGTCTTGCCGGGGCCGCACTCGGTCGGGCTCACGCAGGCGAGCGTCGGTTGGCAGTGCCCTTCGGCGCAGTACCCGTTCTGCTTCGATGACCCCGTGCCGGGGATGCCGGTCACGCAGTCACTGTCAGACAGACACTGGGGCAGCTCGAGACACAGCTTCTGTGTGCAGTCGAACCCGGGGGGGCAGGCCGCGGTGCCGAATTGTTTGCACTCCCAGTTTCGCTGGCAGCTCGTGCTGTCTGCGCAGGTCGAATAGGTCGCGCAGCGGCCGAAGGTGGCGCTGGTGCAGTACTGCCCCGCGGCGCAGTCGCTCAACGTCTTGCAGTCGGCTTTGCGGCACAGGTTCGAGGCGCAGATGAAGCCCGAGCCTCCGCAGGTCACGTCGTTGACGCAGCGGCGAATGCACGCGCTGTCGATGCACGCGTAGAGCGCCAGCGCCACCTGCGGGTCGAGCTGCGGAGCACAATCAGTCGAGGTGAAGCAGGTCGGCAGGCAGATGCCTTGGGTGACTTCGCAGCGGCCTCCTTGGCCTGCGCAATCGGCGTCAGCCGTGCAGGGTTTTCGCGTCGCGCAGCTGCCATTGGTGCAGGTCTGGTTCGAGCCGCATGATGAATCGCCCAGGCACTGGCAGCGGTCGGCGGTGCAGGCGAAGCCGGTGGCGCAGTCGGTGTCGATGGTGCACTCGGGGCGTGGTTTGCAGATTCCTGATCGGCAGACCTGCGCGTCTCCGCACTCAGAATCGTCGAGACAGACCGGCCCGCATGCGCCCCGGCGGCAGCGCTGATCAGCCGAGCACTCGCTGTCGGCAGCGCAGGGTTTCGAGTTCTCGGCCGGGCAGCCGATCAACAACAGCGCGCAGATGATCAACGAGGCCTTCATTTTGGGCGGCACCCTGCCAGAGAAAGGCGCGTGTCGTAACCGGTGCGGTGTTTTGTCGCCTTGGGGTCTTGCAGCAGTTGCGCTGATGTGAGACTTGAGCGCCCGACGTAAGGCATCAGACCACCTCAACGCCTGATGTAATCGGCGCCCACGCATTATTCACCAACCATAACAAGGACTTAACCATGAAGCTTCGTTACGCACTGGTAGTTGCTGGAGCGCTGTTGGCTGCATGTGGTGACACCACGACCCCCGTCACGACCGACGATCAGGGCCAAGCCGCGAAAGAAATCATCGGTGGTTTCGATGCGAAGTCGCCCAGCTTGAACGCGATCGGCACCATCGGCGCGCTCGATGACTCGGGCAACTACTCGTTCTTCTGCAGCGCGACGTTGATCGGCCCCAAGCTGGTCTTGACCGCGAAGCACTGCGCGATCGTCACTGACAGCAGCAGCCCGTTGTACAAGATGAAGCTCGTCAACCTGATCCCCATCTTCTTCGCGGTTGGCGCCGACGCGAACAACCCGGCCAAGGTGTACGAGGCGATCGCCGCCGACACCTCGCCCGTCGAAGAGGGTGGCTTCGTGTCGCTCGGCAACGACGTGGCCGTGTATCACCTGGCCGAGGCCGTCGAAGGCGTGACCCCGATCAAGGTCGGCAGCGCGCTCAACGAGAAGAACCTCAACGCCAAGTACGTGTCGATCGGCTACGGCTCGAAAGACAACTACGAAGACCTCTCGGGCATCCTCTCGGCGACCCGCTCGGCCGGCCAGAACACCCTCCGCGCGCTCGAAGGCAAGTCCTTCCAGCTGATGGAGAGCTGGGATGCGTTCTACAAGCAGATGGTCGCGATCTACGGCAAAGACATCGTTGACGCGTACATCGACATCGTTCGCGGCTGGTACGACAACACCGAAGTGCTCAAGGGCTACGAGGCGTGGGTCGGTTACAGCGCTGGCGACGTGCAGACCTGCCACGGCGACTCGGGCGGCCCGTTGATCGGTCGCGAAGGTGGCCAGAAGGCCATCTACGGCGTCGTCTCGGGCGGCTGGTTCAGCTCGCAGCTGACCTGCGACTTCGGCACCTTCTACGCCACCATCGGCACCGAGACCCGCACCATGCTCGACACCGCCTCGAAGTACGTCGACCCCTGCGTCGGCATCACGGTTCAGGGCGGCTGCAAGGGCGACGTTGCGACCCGCTGCACCGGCAAGTGGGAAGGCGACCGTCGCATGAGCGAGATCGACTGCTCGTTGCTCGACCAGACCTGCGCCGTTGGCACCGACGGCAAGGCCGCTTGCGTCAACGCGGCCGACCCGACCAGCAGCAACCCCACCACCGTCGTCGGCAAGGCGCCTTCGATCGGCGAAATTCGCAAGAACGTGTTCAACATCTCGCGCATTCAGCGCCGTTGGGCGGCGTCGCAGAAGTAATTTCGAAGGGCTAACGCCCTTCTGAAAAGCAAGAGGCCTGGGGCAATCGCCCTGGGCCTTTTTGTTTGTAATTCTCGATAGCTGAGAGCATTCGCAGACTTGCGTGGCGTCAGAGGCCTGTGGTTTACCCAACGACCTTCGCCGCCTGCTTCTGGAGCCCGCCTCATGCGCCACCCGGTTTTCTTCGCCCTCTGTGTGACCTCACAGGTCGCGCTCGCGCAGGTGGTCACCAACGTCGGAGAAGTCATCGTGGTGCAAGACACCACCGGCGGCATCACCTCGCTCATCGCCGGCGAGCCTGGGGCGAACATCTACCCCAGCGTGCAAGAGCAGTTCTGCCGCGCGGCCTACAACGCGGTTCGGGCCTCGGCCCACCCCGACGTGTACGACGGCATCATCAGCTTTTCGACCTCGGGCGAGATCAACGACATCATGAACATCTGGCAGGGGTCTCCGGTGAGGCCCGCGGGCGGCGGCATCGGCCGAGACACGGTCAACTTTCAAACCGACAAGTACAACAGCACCCGCATCAGCCAGTGCGTCTTCATGGGCACCCTGGGCAAGACCAAGAGCTTCATACCGGGCTTGGGGGTCGAGCCGTTGCCTTCGAACCCCGACAGCCCGTGGCGCCCGTCGATCGGCGTGCCGATACCCATCGACAGCGAGACCGGCATCGAGATGATGGGCCACGAGTACGGCCACCACTGGTTGATGGGCATCACCTACGACCTGAATGACGGCAAGGGCAAACGGCACCTGCTGCGCGGCACCCAGAGCAACGGCGGCGGCGAGGGCGGGGGAGAGACGACGGGTACTCCGAACCAGCACTACAGCGCGCTCGCCGACTCGCGTTCGGTGATGTACGGCTCGTGCATCACCCCGCTGGGCAATGGCCAGTACCACCAGGCGGGCTGCGTTCGAAAATACAACCACATCGATCAGTACCTGATGGGGCTGCGTGGCGCTGATGAGGTCAGCCCGATGCTGGTGCTCGAAGACCCCTCTGACCCCGGCAACGGCGTTGATTCGGTCGCGATGGCGGCCAACTCGAGCGGCAAAGACGTCACCGGCACGCCGTACATGGTGACTGGCGAATCGATTCTTCGGGCGATGGGCCCGCGCGTGCCGGCCTACCCGACGGCCAAGCACTGCTGGCGCATGGCCTTCGTGGTCGTGCTGGCGCCTGGTGAGACGCAGATCAGCCCCACCATGTACGCCAAGGTCGAGCGCTACCGCGCGCGCTGGTCAGAATGGTTCGGCTTCGCCACCGACGGCCGCGGCACGATGGATTCTCGGGCTCTGGGCGACATTTGCATCGATGGGTACCGCACCGACGGCGGCGTCTACACGTACCCCGACGCAGGTCAGCCTGCTGGCGATGCCGGCACCGTCGAATCACCCGACGCTGGCATGGTCGTCGAGCCCGGCACCGACGGGGGCATGGTGGTGGTGATGCTGCCCGACGGGGGCATCGAGTGCACCGGCAACCTCTGCGAGATCGCCAAGATCAAGCCCGGGTGTGGGTGTGGGTCGGCCAGCGGCCTCGAGCTGTTCGGCTTGCTCGGCCTGCTGGCGTTCGCCGTGCGTCGGCTGCGCGCCGGAGCGTAAAACGCGCTTCAGGGTCTGGCCTGCTAGGCTGGGCCGCATGGACGCGCGCAATTCTCTGAAAAACGTAGGCGCAGCGGTTTCGACCGACTTCATCAAGAACCGGTCGATTCTCTCTTTTGAAGAGTACGTGAGCCTGTTCGCGGCGGCGCCGAGGCTCCAGGCTCGCAACGCGGCTCAGTATCTGCGCGATGCGATTGATCATTTCGGCACCGAGCAGGTCGCCCACCCCACCGGGCCGATTCGGCGCTTCAAGATCTTCGACTCGGTCGGCGGCGAGAACGAGATTCGCGTCGCGGGCCAAGAAGAGGTGCAGAACGCGCTCTACCGGCTCATCGGCAACTTCGTGCGTGCCGGGCGAATCAACAAATTGATTCTGCTGCACGGCCCCAACGGTTCGGCCAAGTCGTCACTGGTCGAGGCGCTCAAGCGCGGCCTCGAGCACTATTCGAGCTCACCCGAGGGCGCGCAGTACACCTTCAACTGGGTTTTCCCCACGCAGAAGCTGGTGCGGGGCAGCATCGGGTTCGGCGAGAAGGCCGAGAGCTCGGCGGGCCTGGCCAGCTTCGCCCACCTCGAGGCCGACGACATCGACGTACGCATCGCAAGCCCAATGCGAGAACACCCGCTGTTTCTGATACCGAAGTCAGAGCGGCGAAAGCTGATCGAGCAAGCCATCGCCGACCAGGGAGGCAAGGGCGACTTCATCTTGTCGAGCTACCTACTGGAGGGTGAGCTCAGCCACAAATCGCGGCGCATCTACGACGCGCTGCTGGCGACCAACGGCGGCGACTACTTGAAGGTGCTGCGGCACGTGCAGGTCGAGCGCTTCTACACCTCGCGGCGCTACCAGGTGGGCACCTTCACCATCGAGCCGCAGATGAGTGTCGACGCGGCCTACCAGCAGGTCTCGGCCGACAAGACCCAGGCGAACCTGCCTGCCTCGCTGCACAACGTGGTGCTCTACGACCCGCATGGGCCGCTGGTCTCGGCCAACCGGGGGCTCATCGAATACGCCGACCTGCTCAAGCGACCGCTCGAGACCTACAAGTACCTGCTGGGCTTCAGTGAGTCGGCCGAGGTGCCGCTCGAGCACATGATTCTGCAGCTCGACGAGGTGCTGATCGCCTCGGCCAACGAGAAGCACCTGGCGGCCTTCAAAGAGCTGCCCGACTTCGCCAGCTTCAAGGGGCGCATCGAATTGGTGCGGGTGCCCTACCTGCGGCGGTGGCGGGTCGAGAAAGAGATCTACGACGCGCAGATCACCGAGCGCACGGTGGGGCGGCACATCGCTCCGCACGCGACGAGCGTGGCGGCAATGTGGGCGACGCTGACCCGTCTCAAGAAGCCAATTGCTGACCGGTACTCGGCCGATGCGCGGGCCCTGGTCGAGCGGTTGACGCCGCTCGAGAAGCTGCAGCTCTACCAAGACGCGAGTGCCCCCGAACGGCTCACCGGGCAGCAGCAAAAAGAGCTCAAGAAGGTGGTGCAGGCGCTCTACGAAGAGGCCGACGCGTACCCGAACTATGAAGGCCGCAGCGGAGCCTCAGCGCGCGAGATCAAGACCGCGCTGTTCAACGCGGCCCAGAGCAGCGAGCACGACAGCCTGCACCCGTTGGCGGTGCTCAAAGAGCTGGCCAGCTTGATTCGCGACAAGAGCGTCTACGAGTTCTTGCAGCAAGAGATCGTCGACGGGTTTCACGACCACACCGAGTTCATCGGCGCCGTCGAGCAGCAGTACCTCGACTGGGTCGACCGCGAAGTGCGCGAGTCGATGGGCCTGGTGAGCGAAGGGCAGTACCGCGACCTGTTCGAGCGCTACGTGCAGACGGTGAACGCCTGGGTGAAGGGCGAGAAGCTGCACAACAAGCACACCGGGCAGTCAGAGAAACCCGACGAGAACCGCATGGCCGAGTTCGAGGGCTTCGTGATGCCCAAAGGCGATGACGCGCGCGAGTTTCGCAAGGCGTTGATCTCGAACATCGGCGCCTGGCGCATCGACAACCGCGACCTCGAGGTCGACTACGCGAGAATCTTTCCCGACCTGTTCAAGCGGCTCTCGGAGCACTTCTACGTCGAGCGAAAGCGCACGCTGCAGCACAACGCCGAGAACATCTTGAAGTTTCTCTCTGACGACCGCGCCGGGCTCTCGACCAAGGAGCAGACCCAGGTGCGCTCGACGCTCGACCTGATGGCCTCGAAGTACGGGTACACCGACCCCTCGGCCCGAGACGCGATCGTCTTCTTGATGAAAAAACGGTACGCCTGATCAGCCCGGTGCCGTCGCCAGGGGCGAAAATCGGGCAAAACCGCGAAAAAATTGGGTGATTTCAGGGGTTTTACGCCGAAAAGACGGTATCGCACCTTGACCGACAAGGCCCTGATCGGCGAAACTCCGCGCCCCAAACTGCTCGGGAAGAACGCGGTCTCTCCATCTTCCCAACACCCTTGGTCAGGAAGGCTCTTTTTTTATGGCTGACGGACCCGCGCTTCACTTCTTTGCCGGAAAAGGCGGCGCTGGCAAGACCACTCTTGCGACTGCGCGCGCCATGACCCTGTTGGAGGACAACTCCAAAGAGAAGATCCTCCTCGTCTCTCTCGAAGAGAACGGCGGCGTCGCCGACCTGGTGAAGAAAAAGCTCTCGACCAAGCCGACCAAGCTGCTGCCTGGCAAGGGCAACGGTGGCCTGTTCGCCGTCGAGCTCGACCCGGTGGCGCTGGGCACCCACTTCAACACCACGTGGAAGCCGGCGTTAATGGGCTCGGTGACCAAGGGCGCGCTGAGCGTGCTCAGCGAAGACGACACCAAGAAGCTGCTCGAGGCCTCTGCCAGCAACATGGGCGAGGTCGCGCTGATGTTTCACCTGCAGGAGCTGATCGAATCAAAGGAGTGGGACCGGGTGGTCGTCGACGGCCCCGCCACCTCGCACGCCACCCGGCTGATGGAGCTGCCGAACCAGTTTCGCCGCTTCGTGGCGCTGATTCGCGGCGAGAAGGGCAAGCTGCCCAAGGGCGCGGTGCGGCCTGCGATGCCGGTCGATGAGTTCGCGGCGAAGGCTGACGCGCTGAACCTGTTCTTGCGAGACCCCAAGCGCTTCATTCTGCACCTGGTGGCGATCGCCGAGCCGGTGGCCGATGCGCAGACGCGGTTGCTGGTGAAGGTGTTGGCAGACCGGGGCATCCCCTTCGCTGACATTCTCACTGACATGATCGAAGACGGCAAAGACAGCCGCGAAGTCGCCAATCGCCGCGGCCTGCAGGCGCCGCACGTTCGCAAGTACCAGACGCTGACCCAGCGGGTTGAGCTGATTGGGCGGCGCATCAACGGGCCGCGCGGCATCGACGAAGTGAAAAAGTTCGCCAAGGAGATCGCGACCGGTAAAGAGACCAAGGCGCTGCAGTTCTCGCCGGCCGAAGCGCCTCCCGCGTTGGTGAGGGCACCTTCGATGCCGCCGATCGCGGCGCCTCCGTTGCCGCCGACGCGGTTCATCTTCTTCGTGGGCTCGGGTGGGGTGGGCAAGTCGTCGTGCGCCGCCGCCGCCGCGGTGACGTTGACCGAAAAAGAGGGGCCGGTGCTGTTGATCTCGACTGACCCGTCGCACTCGTTGTCAGACGTGCTGCTGAGCCGGTTGACCGACACCGAGACCCAGGTGAAGGGCACCAAGGGTTTGTACGCGCGTGAAATCGACCTCGCGACCTGGTTCACGAACCTGCGCAAGAAGCACAAAGAGCTTGCCGAGCCGATGTTCGGGCCCGAGGCGAAGGGTGAACCGTTCGCGCTCGACCGCGACTTGATTCGCAACCTGCTCGACACCGCGCCCTTGGGCATGGACGAGCTGGCCGCGATGACGGCGTTGACCGATGCGCTGGTTCAGGAGCGGTTCAAGCGAATCGTGATCGACCCGGCCCCTGCGGGCAACACGCTGCGCATCTTGGAGCTGCCGGCGATCGCGAAGCCCTGGCTGCAGACGGTTTTGGCGATCGCGACCAAGCACAAGGCGAAGGGCGCGCTGTTGGCGGCCTGGGCCGAGGCGACCCTGAAGCACTTCGAGCGCTTCGAGAAGGCGATCTTGAACCCGCCCGAGTGCCGGTTCGTGGTGGTGACGCGCGGTGAAGACCTGTCGACTCCGGCGGCTGAGCGGCTGGTGGCGTACCTCAAGGCCAAGAACCTGCCGGTCGAGCGGGTGCTGGTGAACCGGGTGCTGCCGAAAACGACTTGCGTGGTGACTGAAGAGCGCCGTGCGAGCGAGCTCGAGGTGGCCAAGCAGGTCGAGAAGAAGATCGGCATGCCGGTGACCGCGGCGCCTGCGCTGGGTCGTCACCCGGCTGGGTTGCGCGAGCTGAAGGCGTTTCGTACCTCGTGGTACGCGCTGACCGCGGCGGCGAACAAGATCAAGGCGGCTTGAGCCGAAAAGCGTGTGGCTGGGTACATGGCAGACCGTATAGACGCATTGCTCGAGTGGAGCGTCGGCGGCAGCTTCACCCGGCTTGGCTACGCGCTGCGAAAGCGGCTCGAGCGCTGGCCTTCGCCCGAAGCGCAGTCGATGGCGGGCAGAGTCGTGGTCATCACCGGTGCAACCTCGGGGCTGGGCCTCGAAGCGGCTCGGGCTTTCGCTCGTATGGGCGCGACCATCGAGCTCATCGCTCGCAATGAAGCCAAGGCCGTGTCGGTGTGTGAAGCGCTGTGTGCGTCGCCCCCAAAACCCAGCGTACGGGTGGTGCTTGCCGATACCGGAGACCTGGTGGCCATGCGTCGTGCGGCCAAGGTGCTGCTCGAACGGCACGCCGCCATCGATGTGTTGATTCACAACGCAGGCGCCCTCGACGATGAGCGCCACGAAAGCCCCGAAGGCCTTGAGCTCACCGTGGCGAGCCAAGTGGTGGGGCCCTTCTTGTTGACGGCGCTGCTCTTGCCGGCGCTCAAGGCAGCCACTGCCTCGAGGGTGATCACGGTCTCGTCAGGCGGCATGTATGCCGAGCCGCTGAGCGTCGAAGGGCTCGAGATGTCGGCCCAGCACTATGATGGGGTGACTGCGTACGCCCGAGCCAAGCGCGCCAGCACGACGCTCAGCGAGCTGTGGGCCCAGAGACTCAAGCCCGATGGCATTCATGTCTTCGCGATGCACCCCGGCTGGGCAGACACTCCAGGCGTCGCGCGATCGCTCCCTCGGTTTCGGCGGGTCGTCGGGCCGCTGTTGCGCACGGCGCTCCAAGCTGCAGATACCCTGGTTTGGCTCGCCGCCGACGATGGCGTGCCGCTCCAGCACACGGGCGGGTTCTGGCACGACCGCCGACCACGCCCGTTGCACCGGCTGGCATCGACCCGGCGCTCTGACACACCTGAAGAACGCGCGCGCTTGTGGGCCTGGGCCGTGGCCAAGAGCGGTTGGGCAGGCGGGTCGTGAGCGCGATGCGTTCGTGACGACGACGGAGGGTCGCATCGACCCGGCCGCTGGAGCCTCCAGGGTGGCAGCGCGGTGCGTTACCAAGGGTCGCGACCGGGCCCCACGAGCGACCCGCGCCGCCGCGAAGCGTGCAGGGCTGCGTAGGGGGTTACGCACTGGTCGTTTCACTTGACGTTCTGGGGCGGGTCGACGACACCGGCCCGACACATGGCGACTCCGGTAACGCACGCGCTCGAATTCGAACGGCCATTGATCGAGCTCGAGAAGAAGATTGACGAGCTGAAGACGCTCTCTCGCTCTGGCTCGCTCGACATGACCAGCGAGATTGGCCGGCTCGAGAAGAAGGCCAAGAAGCTGCAAGAAGAGATCTTCAGCGAGCTGACCCGGTGGCAGATCGTTCAGCTCTCGCGGCACAATTCACGGCCCTACTTTCTCGACTACGTCGCGGCGCTGTTCACTGATTTTTGCGAGCTCGCGGGCGATCGGTTGTTCGGAGAAGACCCGTCGATCGTCGGTGGCTTCGCGCGCTTCGGCGGCGAGCCGGTGTTGGTGATGGGGCACCAGAAGGGCCGCAGCACCAAAGAGAACATGCTGCGCAACTTCGGCATGCCGCGCCCCGAGGGGTACCGCAAGTCGCGCCGCCTGATGGAGCTCGCCGCGCGGTTCAACCGGCCGATCTTCACCTTCGTCGACACGCCGGGGGCCTACCCAGGCATCGGCGCCGAAGAGCGTGGCCAGGCCGAGGCGATCGCGGTGAACCTCGAGGTGATGGCCGGGTTGCCGGTGCCGGTGATCAGCACGGTGATCGGCGAAGGCGGTTCGGGCGGGGCGTTGGCGATCGGCGTGGGCAACCGGGTGTTGATGCTCGAGCACTCGATTTACTCGGTGATCAGCCCCGAGGGCTGCGCGTCGATTCTGTTTCGAGACGCGAGCAGGGCCGACAAGGCCGCTGAGGCTTTGAAGGTGACCGCGCCAGATCTGTTGGCGTTGAAGGTGATCGACGAAGTGGTGCCCGAGCCCGAGGGCGGAGCGCATCGAGACCACGCGAAGATGGCCCAGACGCTGGGCGGCGTGCTGCGAAAGCACTTCGATTCGCTCAAGAAATTGAGCCCTGATCAGCTGGTTTCAGACCGGTACGCGAAGTTTCGCGCGCTTGGCGTGTTCACGGGCCGATGACCATGCGGCCGTTGATCGTCGCCATTGATGGCCCCGCAGGGGCGGGCAAGTCGACGGTCTCGAAGATTCTCGCCAGGCGATTGCACTTCGTGTTGGTCGATACCGGCGCGATTTACCGCTGCGTGGCGCTCAAGGCACGGCGCCTTGGCATCGCGTTCGACGACGACGAGAGGCTGGGCGTGCTGCTGCAGAGCATGAACATCGACTTTCGCCTCGAAGACGAGGGCGAGATCAACCACGTGCTGCTCGACGGAGAAGACGTCTCTGATGCGATTCGCACGCCAGAGAACTCGATGGCCGCGAGCCAGGTGTCGGGCCGGGCGGTGGTGCGCGACGGGTTGCTCGAGCTGCAGCGGCGGCTGGCGCTGAACACCAAAACCGGAGCGATTCTCGAGGGCCGCGATATCGGCACCGTGGTGTTCCCCGATGCTGACGTGAAGGTGTTTCTGCACGCTGACCCCACGATTCGGGCCAGGCGGCGGTACGAAGAGCTGTTTCAGAAGGGCAGCGAGAAGCCGATCGTCGAGGTCTTGAGCGAGCAGAACAAGCGCGACGCAGAAGACTCGAATCGCGAGGTGGCTCCGTTGAAGGCGGCGGGTGATGCCGTGAGCATCGACTCGACCGAGCTGCCCCTCTCAGATGTGGTGCAGCAGATTGAGCTGCTGGTCAGCCGGCGCCAGGCCGTTCGCGGCTGAGGTGCGGTGCAGGGCTTTCTGGCTTCAACCCCCCGAAACTTGGGCTGAAAGACCACGGGCGCGGGGGGCTCACCGCGGTTGACGGCTCTCGGAACAGGTGGTTTTGGGCATCAACCGCGGTTGAAGGGTCTCGGCAGAGGTGGTTTTCGGGTTTCGCTGCCGGAGAACGCCCTCGGCACAGGTGGTTTTCGGCATCAACCGCGGTTGAAGGGTCTCGGCACGGGTGGTTTTCGGGTTTCGCGGCCGGCGAATGCCCCCCGGCACAGGCGGTTTCGGCATCAACTGCGGTTGAAGGCTCGCGGCCCACGCAGGTTCACCGGCTCGATGCGCTCGGGCTCTTTGCTGGCAGTGCAGCGGGTTCACCATGAACCTCGGGTCTTTCGCGTCCCCCCAACACGAACGGGGGTAGGGTTGGCGGGCAATGCTGGCCCTCTTCGCCGCGGTGGTTCTCGCTCACGGCGCGCCGCCGCAGACCCTGCAGATCATCGAGACCCCTGGCAGCGGCGCCACCAAGCTCGTTGGAGCCACCTTCGGAGCGCTCCTCTCGACCGACGACGCGTGCAGCTGGCGCTGGGTCTGCGACGCCTCGGTCGGCTACGGCAAGGATGAGCGCCCCGTCTGGTACCTCAGCTCGAGCGGCACCCTCTTCGCGGCGACGTACTCCGGCCTCTTCCGCTCCACCGACCAAGGTTGCTCGTGGTCGAAGACCGAGGCCACCGCCACTACCGGCGCGTCAGACATCACCGGTGATGGCCCGACCCTCTTCGCCGTCAGCGGCAAGTTTGGCGAGCTCAACGGCGCCTTTCGCTCCACCGACGACGGCGCCACGTTCACCAGGCTCTCACTCGCGAGCGCAACCGAGTACTTCAGCGCCGTTCGCCTCTGGGGTCACCGCGTCTAGGTCAGCAGCTGGGACTTCGATCCGCGCGCCATGGCGCTCTCGGTCAGCGACGACAGCGGTGACTCCTTCGCCCGCATCGAGCTCACCAGCTCGCTGCCAGGCACGGTGCAAGGCCCGTTCACCGTACACGCCATCGACCCTGCCTCGAGCGACACCCTCTACGCCTCGGTCTTCGACGACGTCGCGACTCCGCAGACCAGCCACGTGCTCAGGAGCACCAACGCGGGCCAGGCCTGGGTCGAGCTGTTCGCAGCGCCAGGCCGCGTCGCCCAGGTTACGCTGTCTGACGACACGGTCTGGGTCGCCGTCGGTCACTCGGTCTTTCGCGCCACAGGCTCGGGGCCCTTCAGCGCGCTCGCACGGCCCATGTTCAATGCCTGTGTGGCCCGGGTCGCGGGTCGAACACTCGCCTGCGGCTCAGTGCCCTTCGACGGCTTCGCGATCACCGACCTCACCGACGGCGGCACCTGGCTCGACTGGTCGCACCTCGTCGGCCCCCAACGCTGCGCGGCCGGCACCGCGGGCGCTCTGAAGTGTGTCAGCGCATGGCCGGTCGAAGCCAACGAGCTGGGCATCGACGACGCCGGAGTGCCCGCCTGCGTTGCCGGCCCCCCAGCCAAGCCCCCGGCCTGTGGCTGCGACGGCACCGGTGGCGCGCTGGGTCTGGTGGGGCTCTTCAGCGTGCTTTTTCGCCGCCGGGCCCCGGTTGCTCTAGAGTCTGACGACTCGCATGAAGTGGGCCAAAGACGAGTTCACCGGTAAGCGTTTCGGCAAGTACGAAGTGCTTTGCCGCCTCGCGGTCGGGGGCATGGCCGAGATCTTTCTCGCTTTTCCCCGCGCGGGTGACCTCATCGGGCAGCCGGTCGTGCTCAAGCGCATTCTGGCCGAGCAGCGCGAAGACGAGCACGCGTTGCAGATGCTGCTCGACGAAGCGAAGCTGACCGCCACCCTGAACCACCTCAACGTGGCCCGGGTCATCGACCTCGAGGTCGACGGCGAAGAGGTGCTGCTGGTGATCGAGTTCATCAGCGGAGCCAACATGGAAGAGCTCGTCGCCGCCTTCACCGAGAAAGACGAGATCGTGCCGCTCGGCCTGGCGCTCTCGGTCATTCGCGAGGCGGCGCAAGGCCTGGCCCACGCCCACGGCCATGTCGACGCGAAGGGCCGCCCGACGCCGATCGTTCATCGAGACGTGACGCCGCGAAACATCATGGTGACCTTCGACGGCGTCACCAAGATGCTCGACTTCGGCATCGCCCGTGCGATGGGCACCCAGCGGCGCACCGTCGCCGGCATGGTGCGTGGCACCACCGCGTACATGTCGCCCGAGCAGGCCATCGGCAAAGACGTGAACCCCCAGTCAGACATCTTCTCGCTCGGGGTCATCTTTCACGAGCTGCTGACCGGGCAGCGCCTGTTCATGCGCCCGAACCCGGGTGAAGAAATGGCCGCGGTCTACGAGGGCGAGATTCCCCTGCCGTCGAAGGTGAACCGCCGGGTGCCCAAGCCGCTCGACGCAGTGGTGATGCGGGCGCTCGAGCGGCCGCGCGAAAAGCGCTACCAGAGTGGGCTCGAGCTGATTCGAGACATCTCGCTGACCGCCGGGTCGACCGCCTGGGCCTCAGATCGCAGTGGAGAAGCCGTGCGCGAGAAGTTCGCCAGCCGCGAGCGCGACATCGAGCGGTTGATCTTGGCGATACCGACCCGTGAGCTGGGCATCGTGCCGCGCCCCTCGATACCCGAAGCGCGCACCCTGATCGCCCAGCTGTCGTCGAAGACCGGGTTGCCGTTGGCGCCGGGCATGACCGACGAGCGCCAGAGCTTCAAGACCCAGCAGCAGGCCGGGCCGGTGGAGCGCGCGCCAGTGTCGATGCGGTCGACCGACCCCAATCAGCGGGTGCCGGTCGGCGACGAGGAGAGCAGACCGCACCGGCGCATCTCTCAAATACCGATGGCGCTGGGCGAGGCCGAGGCGTCGGTTGAAGAGACCCGAATCGTGCCGGTCTCTTCGCCGCCCCAGTCGACCACCGGGCCGGCCCTCGACCCAGAGCTGCTGACCGAAGATGCCCCGATTCGGGGGGCGCGAAAGAAGACGCGCGTGGCCGAGGCGGCACCCAGCTCGACCGGCGCCTTCATCGCCGTGGGAGTCATCGCCATCGCGCTCGGCGTGGTGGGCGGCGTGGTGATCTCCAAGCAGGTGAGCACCGGCGACACCACCACCTTTGGGCGCCTCTCGATTCGCGCCGATCGCCAGGCCGAGGTGCGGTTGGGCACGCAGAGCCTGGGCGAGACTCCGGTGAGCGAGTTGCTGTTGCCAGTCGGCAAGCACCACCTGGTGCTCAAAGAGGCCGATGGCAAGACGCGGTCGGTCGACGTGGTGGTCAACGCCGAAAAAGAGACCAGGCTCGAGCTTCGTCTCGATGCGTTGCCCGCCCAACCCTAGCGCCCGCGCTGCGGCGCACAGACGATCCACCCTTCGAGGGGGTCAACGTTGGGTGGCATGCCCCAATCAGCGCGCTCGCTCGCCCAGCCGGCCTGGAGCAGGCAGAGCGTCGCATCGAGCAGGTCTCCGGTGGCATCGTTGATCAGCGCAGCCCGGTGCTCGGGGCTCAGCTCGAGGCCGCGAAGGCCGTCGACCAGCGCGGTGCGTGCCTCGTGTCTCTGGGTGGTCTGCTTGGCCGCAGTGTCGCTCTTGTACGAGCGCGCCCCAATCACCGCACGCGCCGCCAATGCCGGGTATCCCTCCAAGGCGATGCGGGTCGGGTCTCCGTGGCACAAGCCAGGCAGGTGGAGCCCCGCGTCGAGCAGATACGGCATGCCGGCATGGAGCATCAACGCCACCGGTGGGTTGACCCACTGCATCGACGACGAGGCCTTGGCCTGGCGGTCGGTCGCTCGGTGCGCCAGCTTGGCGCCGGCGGGGCGCGCGGCACAGAACGCGGCGAGGCGCTGACGAACCTCTTCGCGTGAGAGCGAGGTGAAATGGCGCATCAGGGGCAGCCACTGCGCCGGCCACCCAAGCTCGAGCACCAGCGCTCGAGGCAGCCCGAAGGGCAGATCAAAGACGCCGAGCCAGGGGCCTTGGGAGGTCGACGAGCTGTGTCTGTGGGTCTCGAAAGAAGTGGGCCAGGTTGACCTGCTGGTGGCGGCCCTCGGCCGAATGAATGCCCGTCGCCTCGAGGCCCTCTCGTCAGGCGACGTGATGCGCGTGATGCTCGACAACTTCGTGGCCACGCACGCAGCCGTGACCCGCGCCACGCCCCTGCTCTCGCCCCATGCCCATCGGTTTTTGTGCGGCGCCTTCATCGAACGCCTCGCGCTGCCAGGCCTGCGCCTCAACCGAGAGGTCAGCGGTGTGCCCCTCGACCCCGAGCCTTCGAGCGAGGCCCTCGTCGCGGCTGACCAGCACGACCCGCGCGCCTGTCTTGACCAGGGCCGACGCCACCGCTTGGCCGATGCCTCCGCCTCCGAAAATCAGTGCATTCGTCATGAGCGGCGGGAGATAGCGGGGAGGGCTGCCGGGCGCTTGCGGCACCACTGTCAGGCTGAACATCGTACCGAATTGGCGCCATCAGCTGGCCGCGGTCTTCGACTCGAAACAGACCCCGACGTCGCCCTTCGGTCGCGCCCTGGCATGCGTTCGGGTATAGGCCGCCGATGCTCTTTCTTTCATTCTCGATGACCGCCGCGCTGGTGTGCGCGAATCTGCCGCCGCCGCAAAATGATGCCAAGGCCCAAGAAGCCAAGGCCTTCGTCAAGAAGGTCGAAACCGACCTGATGCGCCTGGGCGTGCGAGCTTCGACCGCCGCGTGGATAGCGAATACCAACATCACCGACGACACCGAGCGCAACTCGGCCTCGATGGCCGAAGATCTCAGCTCGTACGTCGCCAAGGCGATCAAAGAGTCGCAGCAATTTCGCGGCGTGAAGCTCGACCCCGACACCGCGCGCCAGCTGATGCTGTTGCGGTATGCGTCGTCGTTGCCCGCTCCGGCCGACCCGGCGAAGGCGGGCGAGCTCGCTGGCATCGCGGCCAAGCTCGAGGGCCTGTACGGCAAGGGCAAGTGGTGTGGCGAGGGCTACAAGGAGGGCGTCAACCCTTCCGAAGACAAGAAAAACTGCCGAGATCTCGGCCAGTTGTCGGCGGTGCTCGAAGCCGCTGGCCAACCCAAGGGCCCGACGGCCGCCGCGCAGCTCGAGGCCTGGGCCGCCTGGCACAAGACCACCGTCGAGATGCGGCCGCTGTACGAGCGGCTGATCACCCTCGCCAATGAGGGCTCGAAAGAAATCGGCGCCGACGACATGGGCCAGCTGTGGCGCTCGCAATACGAGATGCCTCCGGTGGCCTTCGAGCAAGAGGTCGACCGCCTGTGGGGGCAGGTCAAGCCGCTCTACAACGACCTGCATTGCTACGTGCGCCGCCGCCTGTTCGAGAAGTACGGCAAAGCGGTCGTCGACCCGGCCGGCCCGATACCCGCGCACCTGCTCGGCAACATGTGGGCGCAAGATTGGGGAAAGATCTACCCCCTCGTCGAGCCCTACGCCGGTCAGCCCAGCCTCGATGTCACCAAGAAGCTGCAGAGCAAAAAGCTCGACGGCAAGTCACTGGTTCGCGTCGGCGAAGACTTCTTCGTTTCAATGGGCTTCGAGCCGCTGCCCGCGACCTTCTGGCAGCGCAGCCTCTTCGCCAAGCCTGCTGACCGCGAGGTGGTCTGCCACGCCAGCGCGTGGGACGTGACCTTCTCGAACGACCTGCGAATCAAGATGTGCGTCAAGCAAGACGAAGAAGACTTTCACACCGTGCACCACGAGCTGGGTCACGATTTCTATTTTCAGCAGTACTTCAAGCTGCCCTACCTGTATCAACAGGGCGCCAACGACGGCTTTCACGAGGCGATTGGCGATGCGATCACGCTCTCGATTACGCCCGAGTACCTCAAGCAGAAAGGCCTGCTCGACGTGCTGCCCAAAGACGACAAGGGGCTCATCAACGTGCAGATGAAGGTCGCGCTCGACAAGGTCGCGTTCTTGCCGTTCGGCCTGCTGACCGACAAGTGGAGATGGGACGTGGCGTCGGGCAAGACCAAGCCAGCCGACTACAACAAGCGCTGGTGGGAGCTGCGACGTCAGCTGCAGGGCGTCGCTCCGGTCGGCGAACGGTCAGAGACCACCTTCGACCCGGGTGCGAAGTACCACATCGCCGCCAACGTCTCGTACATCCGCTACTTCTTGGCGCGGGTGCTCCAGTACCAATTCTTTCGGGCGATGTGCCAGATCTCGGGGCACACCGGGCCGCTGGCCTCGTGCAACCTCTACGGCAGCGAAAAAGCGGGGGCCAAGTTGAAGGCGATGCTCGCGTTGGGGGCCTCGAAGCCGTGGCCCGAGGCGCTCGAGACGTTGACCGGTCAGCGCGAGCTCGATGCCTCGGCGCTGATCGACTACTTCCAACCCCTCCAAACCTGGCTCAAAAAGCAGAATCAGGGCCAAACGTGCGGGTGGTGAAAATGTCGTGCGGTGACTGAAAAGTGAACAGATGGGCTAGACACCCGACAGTGGCCCACCCTAGGTTCCGCGCCCGTCCTCCTCGCTAGTGGGGGGGTTTGATGAAGGACAGGACGCAACATGGCTACCGGAACGGTGAAGTGGTTCAACGACGCAAAGGGTTTTGGTTTCATTACGCAAGACGGTGGAGGGGAAGACGTTTTTTGCCACCACACCGCGATCAACATGGACGGCTTTCGCACCCTGCAAGAGGGGCAGAAGGTTGAGTTCGATGTGACCAAGGGCCCGAAGGGCCTTCAGGCACAGAACGTTCGCGCGGCCGCCTAAAAAGCGTTCGTTCGATCGTCATGAAAGGCCCGGCCCGCAAAACGGCGCCGGGCCTTTTCTTTTTTTGCTAGGCCCCGGCCCATGCTCATTCTGGCGATGATCTTGGCGGCGGCTCCGATGAACACGAAGGCAGTCAAAGCAGACCTGGTGAAGCAGTTCGGTGCTGAGCAGAGCGCTCGCATCGACCGCGGCGTCGATCAGGTGGCGGCACTGTGGCGACCGGCCGATGGAGACTTTGCCGCGTTCGCGAAGGCGAATTTCATCGCCGACCCGGCGGTGCTCGACGCGACCTTCAAGCGCTTCGAGAGCAACTTCGAGCAGCTCGACGGGCACTTTCTCGAGATCAACCGCGCGTTGCACACCCCGGTCGAGCTCGACACTGGCCCGCTGTTGCCGGTCGACACCATGTTCGGCAGCTACGACTCGAGCTCGCACGTCACCGAAGATTTCTTCTCGAACCAAATCGCCTTCGTAGCGCTGCTCAACTACCCATTGAGCACGCTGCAGCAGAAGATCGACGATGGCAGCAAGTGGTCGCGCCGCGCCTGGGCCGAGGCCCGATTGACCCGCCGCTTCGACTCTCGCGTGCCTGCCGCTGTGTCGCAGCAGATCTCGAAGACCCAAGCGACCGCCTCGCTCTACATCGACTCGTACAACATCTGGATGCACCACGTGTTCGCGGAGAACGGCGACCGCCTCTTTCCGAAGGGGAAGCGGTTGATCAGCCACTGGAACCTGCGCGACGAGCTCAAGGCCAACTACGCCGAGAAGAATGGCATCGCCAAGCAGCGAACGATCATCAAGATAATGGAGCGGATCGTCACCCAGACGATACCCGCGGCGGTGATCGACAACCCCAACGTCGACTGGAGCCCGTTCACCAACAAGGTCACTGCGACCCCCGCTGACGAGCTGGAGGCCGACGCGCCCAAGAAGCCCGTGGTGACCGATGGTAAGCCCGAGGCCGACGTGCGCTACCAGACGCTCTGGGCCAACTACACTTCGCAGAAGGCGGCCGACCCGTTTTCTCCGATCGCTCCGACGGCGATCGCGCGGGCCTTCGAGGGCGCAGAGATGCCCGAGGCGCGGGTGAAGGCGCTGCTCGAAGAGGTGCTCAGCTCGCCGTTGGTGCCGAAGGTGGCGGCGCAGATCGAGAAGAGCCTGGGCCGCAAGCTCGAGCCGGCCGACCTGTGGTTCAACGGGTTCTTGCCGCGCGGGTCGATACCCGAGACCGAGCTCGACGCGAAGTTGCGGGTCAAGTACCCGACCGCCGAGGTCTACGCGAAAGACATCCCCCGGTTGTTGATGGGGCTGGGCTTCAGCAAAGAGCGCGCGGCGTATCTGTCAGAACGAATTCGAGTCGACCCGTCACGTGGAGCGGGTCACGCGATGCAGGCACAGCGGCGAGGCGATTTCCCTCACCTGCGCACTCGGGTCGAAAAAGACGGCATGAACTACAAGGGGTACAACATCGCGGTTCACGAGATGGGCCACAACGTCGAGCAGGTGTTCTCGCTCTACGACGTCGACTCGACCTTGCTGGCGGGCGTGCCCAACAACGCGTTCACCGAAGCGATCGCTTTCGTCTTTCAGGCCAAAGACCTCGAGCTGATGGGCCTGGGCATGCCGACCGACGAGCAGGAGCGCCTGCGGGTTCTCAACGATTTCTGGATGACCTACGAGATCGCCGGCGTCGCGCTGGTCGACATCGAGGTCTGGCACTGGATGTACGCGCACCCGAAGGCCAAGCCGGCGGAGCTGCGCGAGGCGACGGTGCAGATCGCCAAAGCGATGTGGAACAAATATTACTGGCCGGTGCTGGGCGGCAAAGACACGCCGATGCTCGGCATCTACTCGCACATGATCAGCTACCCGCTGTACTTGTTCGGGTACCCGCTCGGGCACCTGATCGCGTTTCAAATCGAAGAGCAGGTTCGCAAGACCGGCAGCATCGGGCCTGAGATCGAGCGCATGGCGAAGCTGGGCAACATCGGCCCCGACGTGTGGATGGTGGCCGCCACGGGCAACCCAGTGAGCGCCGGGCCGCTGCTCCGCGCCACCGAGGCCGCGCTGGCACCGAAGCGGTGATCTGAAAAACGGCGAATCTGTTGTCGATTCGCGGGGCTACAGGCGTGTTCTGATCTGAAAAGACTGAATGATTCCGTAAACTTGCGGGATCATGCGGGTGGGGCAGGGTGCGCGCCCATGTCACCCACTGTGAGCGCGACCTACTTCTTCATGCCTGATTTTCGAGCGACCGATCGCACCGCCCCGAGCACCGGGTGGAGGCGGGCGGGCGTGACCAGCACGCAGACGCGTGGGGTGAAGTGGGTGCGTGGTTCGGGTGGGCATGGTTCCACGGGCTCACCATGAGAGCTTGCTGGTTCCAGGACTTGGGATCACAGACCCCACTCTCATGGTGAGCCTGTCGAACCACGAACCACGAACCACGAACCACGAGCTCAAATGCAGAAGTGCTTGAAGCAAATCGAGCAGCTCTTGCACGACTCGCCGCCGATGCCGCACGCCGTTTTATCGCTGCCGCCCTGGCACATGTCGTTCGCATCGCAGCAGCCGCCGGGGCAACTCGCGAGCCCGCAGGTGCCCGCCGAGCCACCGCCACCACCCGTGCCCGACGTGGTGCACATGCCCGCCGAGCACGTTGACCCAGCGGCGCAGGCCACACAGGTGACACCGTTACTGCCGCAAGCGGCGCTCGTTGCCGGTGAGGTGCAGACGCTACCCTGACAGCACCCACTGCAATTCGCAGGGCCACAGGTAATCGACGACACGCACGCGCTGTTGAAGCACGTCTGACCACCGATACACGTCGCACAGGCTGCCCCGTTCTTGCCGCACCCCGAGCTCGCCGTGCCTGGCTCGCAGCCCGCGTCGCCGACACAGCCGGTGCACGTGCCGGTTTGACACGCGCCGGAGCTGCAAATCTGCCCTGCGCTGCACGCCCTGCACGAAGCCAGATGCACGCCGCATGCGCCTGAAGCAGTGCCCGCAACACATTGCCCCGAGGCCTCGCAGCACCCGCTGCAGTTGGCCGCGGTGCAGCCTTCGACGAAGCCGCCGCCGTCGCGAATGGTGCCGGTGCACGCACCGACCGAGCAGGTCTGCCCGAGCCCGCAGGCCGCGCAGCTGACGCCGTCGAAGCCGCAGGCCGAGACCGAGTCACCCTGCTGGCAGCGGTCTTTGCTGTCGCAGCACCCGGCACAATTGTAGGTGTAGCAGTGACCTGAATCACTGCAACCGCTCGCCAACACTGCGCTGAGCACCACCATGCGCCACATAGGAGCCGAAGGCCTATCACGCACATCAAGGTGAGACCAACGCGCGGGCCGGTTAACATGAGCCTGTGGCCATCGCGTTTTTCGATCTCGACAAGACCCTGCTGGCGGTGAACTCCGGCACGCTGTGGGTGCGTCGTGAGCTGGCGCTGGGCTACGTGAGCAAGCGGCAGGCGATGCGCGCGGCGCTCTGGTTGGCGCGGTACCAGCTGGGCTTCGCCCGAGCTGAGGCGATGGTCGAAGAGGCGGTGGCGCAGATCGTCGGCACCCGGGCAGCCGACCTGCGCGAGCGCACCGCCCGCTTCTATGATCAAGAGGTGCGTGGCATGTTTCGCCCCGGGGGCCTCGAGGCCATCAAACGCCACCGAGCCGCCGGAGATCGCCTGGTCTTGCTCACCTCGTCTTCGAACTACATGGCTGAGCTGGCCACCCGCCAACTGCAGCTCGACTCATTTCTGTGCAACACCTTCGAGGTCGACCCGCAGGGCCTGCACACCGGCAAGCTGGTCGGGCGCACCTGCTTCGCCGCTGGCAAATTGGTGCATGCCGAGGCCGAGGCCGCCGCCCACGGAGTGCAGCTCAAAGACTGCGCCTTCTATACCGACTCGTATTCAGACCTCTCGGTGCTCGAGGTGGTGGGGCAACCGGTGCCGGTGAACCCCGACCCGCGCTTGAGGCGGCACGCGGCGAAGGCAGGTTGGCAGGTCGCCGAGTGGGGGCTTCCCGGCTAGTGTGCGGCCGCACATGACTTCTGCGTTCGTCGCCGCGCTCCTCGCCTCTGTCGTTGCCGCCAAGCCCCCGCCAGACCCGAGACAAGATTTTCTCGACGCGATGGTCATCGAGCTCGAGCGCAATCAAGCCCAGCTGCGCCTGGGCGAGAACAAGGCGCCGTACTTCATCAGCTACCAGATGAAAGACTTCGATCAGCGCGAGATCTCGGCCAAGTACGGCGCGCTCTTCGAAGACGCGATCGGCCGCACCCGTCAGCTCTCGGTCGACGTGCGCGTCGGCACCTACGAGTTCGACAGCTCGGTCTCCGACGACATGGACTTCAGCTTCTCGACCAAGGGCACCAGCTACATCGCGCGAAAGTTGGCGCCGCTCGACGAGGCCCCGGGTGCGCTGCGAACCGCGCTCTGGCTCATCACCGACGAGAAATACAAAGCAGCGCTGTTCAACTACCTCAAGAAGAAGGGCGACGACGTCTACACCGTCGAAGACCCGAAAAAGGCCGCCGCCTTCTCGAAAGAAGAACGCCAGGGCTACCTCGGCACCCGGGTGGTCTTCTCGTTCGATCACGATCGCTGGGCGGCGTTGGCGCGTGAAGTCTCATCGACCATGGCCGCGCAGAAGGCGTTCTTCGATTCAGAGGTTCGGGTCAACGGCGACCGAATCGTGCGCTCGTTCGTCTCGACCGAAGGCACCCGAATCGTCACCGAAGAGACGCTCTACGGCGTGCACGCCCAGGCCTACACCCGCGCCGACGACGGGCAATTGCTCGAGAATTCACGCGACTGGTACGCCCCCCGCGAAGATCAGCTGCCCACCGACGCCGAGATTCGCAAGGGCGTCGAGGTGTTGATGACCGAGCTGGCCGCGCTGCGGGTGGCTCCGACCATCGACCCGTACACCGGGCCTGCGATTCTCGAGTCTGACGCGGCGGGCGTGCTCTTTCACGAGGCCGTGGGCCATCGCCTCGAGGGAGAACGGCAAGACAACGACACCGAGGGCAAGACCTTTCGCGGGCAGGTGGGCAAGCAGGTGCTCCCGCCATTCTTGTCGATCACCGATGACCCGACCGCGCGCGAACGGGGCGGCGTGCAGCTCAATGGGTTCTACCAATTCGATGAGGAGGGCGTGCCCGCCCAGAAGGCCGTGCTGGTCAAAGATGGCGTGCTCAAGACCTACCTGCTCTCGCGAAGGCCCGTCGAAGGGTTCGCCAAATCGAACGGCCACGGTCGCGCGCAGGGCACGCGAAAACCGGTCGCGCGCATGGCGAACCTGATTCTCGAGTCGAAGAAGGCCGTCAGCGACGAGGAGCTCAAGAAGCAGCTGATCGCCGAGGCCAAACGCCAGGGCAAACCGTACGGCCTCATCATTCGCGACATCACCGGTGGCAACACCAACACCACCGGCTTCGGGTACCAGGCGTTCAAGGGCACGCCGCGCATGGTCTACCGGGTCGACGTACGCGACGGCAAAGAGTCATTGGTCAGAGGCGTCGAGATCGTCGGTACGCCGCTGTCGTCGATCAACCGGGTGATGGCGACCGGCAAGAAAGAGGGCGTCTTCAACGGCTACTGCGGCGCCGAGAGCGGCATGGTGCCGGTGTCGACCGTCGCTCCGTCGATTCTGTTGCAGGAGATCGAGCTGCAGCGCGCGCTCGATGGCAAAGATCGGCCACCGATGCTGCCCAGCCCGTTCACTGCAAAATAGGGCGATGCACCGGCAACCCGAACCCGCGAAACCCACGCAAGCGAAGGTAGTTCTCGAACTCGCGCGCGAAGGCGACCGGGGTGATGCCGACCGCCTTGGTGAACGCAGCGGGGAAGAGGTCTCCCTCTTTCATGTTGTGCATCGTGCCGAGCACCGCGACATCGCCGTAGCGGCGAATGAAGAACGTCATCGCGTGGTACGAGATGCCGTAGACCTGGTCGGAGGCCTTCTCTGAGAGCGCCTCGCCCTCGGTGAAGATGTCGAGCTCGGGGTGGGCCAGCTGCCAGGTCGCGAGGCTCTCGAGCGTCTCGTAGCGGTACCCCTGCCGGGCGGTCACCGTGGCCAAGCCCTCGCGAAACCAGAGCGGTATTTCTTTCTCGGTCCACGTCGAGGAGGTCGCCGAGCGTTGAAACATCAAGCAGTGGGTCAGCTCGTGCGTGAGCCACTCGGCGATGTCGTCATCACGCGGTGGTGGCCGCCAGGTTCGCGGAGACTGCAGCGAGACGGTGTCGTACTGCCCCCATGCCAGCAGCCACCCGTAGCCGTATCGCCCGGTGACCTGCTCGAGCGCCGCGTGCGAGGGCAGCACATTCAGCGTGACTGGTGACTCAAGCCCGCCCCAGCGGTCGAGCTCATGCGCAGCCCGGGTCGTCGCCCACTCGATGCGTGCGTGTTGCGAGTCGTCTTCGGTGCTCCAGCGAATGATGACCTCGGCGTGGTCGAGCGCCACGACTCGACGCGCCTGCAACCCGAGCAGAGGGTTGGCACAGCCGATTAGCACGAGCAGCCATGCGACTCTCATGCGGCGAGGGCGGCTTGCTGGGCCGAAAGCGCGGCGCTCAAGGTGGCCGCTGATGGCCGAAGCGACGGCTCGACGGCGACGCATTTCTCAATCAGCTCGCGCAGCGTGGGCGACAGCTGGCTGAGTGCGAGCGGCGTCGGAGGGCCCACCGGCACCCGCATCATCAAGACCAGGTAACAGAAGCCGACCGCCGACATCCAAGTGCCTCCGAAGATGCCGCCGATCTCGATCAGCAGCTGGCGTTGTCGATAGGCCCGCTCACCCGCGGCGCGCGGCAGCAGGCGGGGCACCGCTTCGATGAAAGCGCTGTGCAGCCACTGGTGAAAGACGACCAACTCGAGGCGGTGAGGCCCTGCGCCCAGCACGTTGACGCAAAACAGCTGCGGCCCCGGCGCGCGGTAAGGCTGCGAGAGGCTCGAGTAGATGGCTTCGGTCGGCTGCCCATCGACCGTCATTCGCGCTCGCCCGAGCATCGACGGCCAGAAGAAGCAGGCCTCCGCGATGAGGTCGGGCACGACGACGGTGGTGGTCAGCCGGTACTCCGTCGGTAGGTCGGGCACGGGCAGGTGGGCCGGCAGGGTGACTTCGGCCGAGGTGTCACCGGTTCGGAGCGTCCACGCGTGAAGCTCGATGCCGGTCTCGCCGCCGCATGCGGTGAGCAACGCAAGGCCGAGAAAAAGGGCGCTCCGGAGCCGAGCGTCACCCCCGAAGGTCACCATCGGCGCGCATTGTTTCAACTTGTCTCCACAGGGGCAATTTGCGCGTCGCCCCTCATGTCGCACCCAACACAGCGAGCACCGCGCGGCCCACGTCGGCGAGATCTCGAATCTCGAGGTGTGCGTCTCCAGCCGACAGCACCGCGACCGGGTTTCGGGTGTGGCTGCGGGTCGAGAGATCTTCGACGTTGCCGTGATCGCTGCAGACCAGCACCACGGCATCTGCGGGCCTCGAGGCGATGACGGCGCGGGCGAAGGCGTCGAAGGCCGAGAGCGCTCGAAGCGCGGCCACCGGGTCTTGCGCGTGACCCGCCTCGTCAGCCAACGAGTGCTCGAAGAGCGTGAAGTCTTCGGCGAGAAGCCAGAAAATCTGCGCCGCTTCGGGGCCGCTGCGCAGGGGCAGTGACGGGTCGCGGCGTACGGCGAGCGAGCCATCGGCGTCGTGGGTGAGCCCCTGACCCGCGCGCGCATCATCGAAGGTGCGGAGCGCCACGGCGCCGGCCGCCATCGCCAACGTGCTCGCTGACGCTCTGATTTTGCGCAGGTATTTGGCAGGTATCGCCACGCCCGAGGGCGCGCCCGGCCGCCTGGCCAACTTCAGCGCATCGAGGTATTCGACCGGGTAGGCGTTCGCAAAGGTCGCGCTGCGGCCCGCGGCGATGACCCGCTTGACGATCGATTCTTCGGCGAGCAACGCGCGCAGCTGCGCGTTGGGGTAGCCCAGCACATGCCGGCCGATTCGCCGAGGAGCGGGGCTGGCGGTGTAGATCGCCGCCTGGTTCGAGGCCGATTGGGGCCGGCCTTCGACGCCAAACGTGGTGTCGGTAATGAATCGGCGCACACCGGGCGGCAAGGCGGTGCCCGAGCCGTCGGAGAATTGGGAGAGCAAGAACTCGCCCCCGCAGAGGGGGTTGACCGCAGGGTCCCTGACCCCGATGCCGACGCCATCGGTAAAGAGCACCGCCACTCGCACCGCGCCACGATAGCCCGGCGACCCCATCGTGGTACCGTGTTCGAGGTGACCACGCGCGTGCGCTGTATCGTCGTCTGTGGAGTCTTTGCCCTCCTGGCTGCTTCGTGCGGCGCGGCGTCGAACCCCGATTCAGGCGCGGCACTCGACGCGGGGCAGGCAGACGCCGGCAGGCTCGACGCAGGCGCGTTCGACGCGGGCCCCTCATTCGACGCCGGGTCGTTCGACGCCGGGTCGTTCGATGCCGGGTCAGGCGATGCCGGGTCATTCGACGCAGGGAGGCCCGACGCCGGTGAATCGCTGCCGCCATTCGACGCGGGGCTGTGCGCGCAGCTCCAGTCGCTGGTTCGGGCACAGGTCGACGCAGGGAAGACCGTGGGCATTGCCTTCAGCGTGCAGTGGGTCGATGGCGCGCGGTGCTCGGGCGCGGCCGGCGTCTCAGACTTGCAAAGCGGCGCAACGATGGCACCCGATTCGCCGTTCAAGATCGGCAGCGTGACCAAGACCTTCGTGGCGGCGGTGGTGCTGCAGTTGGTCGACGAGCACGTGCTTTTACTCACCGATCCAGTGTCCAAATGGCTGCCGACGTTTCCCGTTGGCGGGGTGACCATCGAGCAGCTGCTGAACCACACCAGCGGCCTGGTCGATTACCTCTTCGACAGCTCGCTCCAGGCGGCGCAATCGCAGGCGCACACCGATGACCAGCTCTATGCCATCGCGGTCAGCGCCCAGTCGGGGGCGACCGCGCCCGGCACCTGGGCGTACTCGAATACCAACGCCTTGCTGCTGGGTCGAATCATCGGCGTCGCGACCGGCAACCCCTGGTACGTCGAAGTGCGGCGGCGTCTGCTCGATAGACCCGACCTGGGCTTGAGCTCGACGTTCGTCTACGGCTTCGAGCCCACGCCGGGCGGGCTGGTCAAGGGCTACCAGCAGGCTGACGGCGGCTGGGTCGAGCAGACCAACCTGATTCACCCGACGGTGGTGGGCTCGGCAGGGTGCATGGTCTCGACGATGGTCGACCTGGGTCGCTGGTGGCGCGCGGTGAACCGGGGGCTGGTGTTCTCGAGCGCGTCACTGACCGCGATGCGAACCCACCAGGTCGCGGTGGTGCCCGGCCAGACCTGGGGGCTCGGCGTGCAGATTCAAGACGGCGCGCCGCTGGGCATTTTGTACGGCCACGGCGGTGGTCTGGGCGGCTACTCCACGCAGATGCAGTTCTTCGACGGGCCGGGGCACACGGTGACCGTCGCCGAGAATATCTCGCTCGCCGAAGGAGACCCGCTCGAAGAGGTCGACCCTGCCACCAAGCTGCACAAGGGCATTCGCCCCCGGCTTTGGCAAACCGTGTTGGGGCTGTGAAGAAGTGAGCGCGTGGGGGTGGTTGCAGATTCTCGCGGCGGTGTCGGCGATCGTGGTCGCGGCGCTGGCGCTGCTCGAGCGTGGCAACTCTCCGTTTCGGTTGCCACTGACCCTGCTGGCCATCGATCAATTCAGTTGGAACGCGGCGTCGGTCGGCGGAGAGCTGACGGGAGATCATCACTCGTCGTTGGTCGGCGTGGGCGCGGCGCCGTTGTTCACGCCGATGGCGCTGCACTACGTGCTCACCTTCGTCGGGCAACGGGCGCGGTTGGGCTGGGTGCTCAAGGCCGCCTACGTGCTCTTCGGCGCGCAGACGCTCATCGCGATCGCCGATGGGCTGACCGAGTTCGATCTCCCCGGTGGGTTGCACACCTACGCGGCGATGCTGTTGCTGCCCAGCGTGCCGGTCGCGGTTCTCGGCATCACGCTCGTTGCCCGTCACCACCGGAGCGCCGTCAACGAGGGAGAGCGGTTTCGCTCGAAGCTGCTGATCGGCGCCCTCTGCGTGGTGGTGATGTTGCTGGTCACTGATCTGCTGGCTGATCTCGAAGTGCCGGTACCCCGCTTGGCAGACCTGGGCAGCTTCGTGTTCAACGCCTTGCTCGCGCAGATCACCCTCGGCATCACCGGGTCTTCGTGGCGGCAGGTGGTAGGCCAGGCGTTGATCGCGGTGCTGCTGATCGTGGTTGCCTACCTCACGCTCTTTCTCACCCTGGGTCACCGGCTGGGCGCGTTGGTCATCTCGATGGCCGCGCTCTCGTTCGCGTTGCTGACGGTCGGCGGGCTCATCTGGCGCTCGGTGCTGCAGGGGCGCGAAGGCCTCGAGCGCTTCGCCACCGTGGGTCGGTTTTCTGCACACATGGCGCATGACCTGAAGAACCCGCTCGCGGCGGCGAAGGGGGCGGCTGAGTTTCTCTCTGAAGACCTGCGCCGAGCGAACCTTGTGCAGCAGCGTGAATTCTCCGAGCTCATCGTGGCGCAGCTCGACCGGTTGACCGCGATCATCGACCGCTACCAACGGCTCTCGAACCTCGAGCTCTCGGTGCAGCCGACCGACCTCAACGCCCTCGTGCGCCAGGTCCTTTCGCTGCAGTCATTCGCGGCGGGGCAGGTGCGGCTGGTGCAAGACCTGGCGCTCGCGGTGCCGACCATCAGCGTCGACCCGCAGTTGCTCAGCTCGGCGCTCGAGAACCTGGTGAAGAACGCCTTCGAGGCGATGCCGAATGGTGGCGTAGTGACCGTGAGCACCGCGGTCGAGGTCGATGCCGTGCGTCTGGTGGTCAAAGACAACGGCCCGGGCATGGACGCTCGCACCAAAGAGAGCGCATTCACCCTGTTTTTCACCACCAAAACCACCGGCACCGGCCTCGGCCTGGCATTCGTGCGTCAAATTGCACGCGCACATGGAGGCGAAGTCATGCTGACGTCGCGCGAAGGGCAGGGCACGATGGTCGAACTGGTACTCCCACGAGGACGTGACGATGACGAGCCGCGCTTCCGTTTTAGTCGTTGATGATGACGCGGCCGTTGGTCGCGTGCTCGCCGCGTTGCTGGCGCAAGATGGCCATCAAGCCACCCTCGTGCTCAGCGCCGAGGCCGCGCTGATCGAGCTCGAGCGCAGATCGTTCGATCTGGTGATCTCCGACGTGCGCATGCCGGGGATGGACGGGATGCAGCTCTTGACCCTGCTTCGCAAGTCGATGCCCGAGGTGCCGGTGGTGCTGCTGACCGCCCATGGCACGGTGGCGCTGGCGGTCGAGGCGATGCGGGCCGGCGCTGCTGACTTCTTGCTCAAGCCGTTCGGCCGCGAAGAGGTGCTGTACGTGGTGCAAAAGGCGCTCGGGGTTTCGGCCGCTGAGCGCGCGGCGCCTCCGGTCTCCTCGCAGTCAGCAGACGGGTTGGTCGGTACCTCGCCTGCGCTCGCCGAGGCCCGGGAGTTGATCGGCAAGGCCGCCCAGAGCACTGCCAGCGTGTTGATCTTGGGCGAGACCGGCACCGGCAAAGAGCTGGTCGCGCGCGCGATTCACGGCAGGTCAGCGAGGGCCAAAGGGCCGTTCGTTCGCGTCACCGGCGGAGCGCTGCCCGATACGCTCTTCGAGTCTGAGCTGTTCGGCTACGAGAAGGGCGCTTTCACCGGGGCGGCCACCCGCAAACCCGGCCGGGTCGAGCTGGCCAAGGGCGGCACGCTCTTTCTCGACGAGGTCGGTGAGCTGCCCTTGCCGCTGCAGGTCAAGCTGTTGCGGCTTCTGCAGGAGCGCGAGTTCGAGCGCCTCGGCGGCACCGAGACCATCAAGGCCGATGTGCGAATCATCGCCGCCACGCATCGCCCGCTCGAGCAGATGGCGCGCGAGGGCACGTTTCGCGAAGACCTGTTCTATCGGCTCAACGTGATACCCCTCATGCTCCCCCCGCTGCGGGCCCGGCTCAGTGATGTCGACGCGCTGGCCAGGCACTTCGCGGTGTACTTTGGGCAAGCGCACGGCCGCCCGAAGGCGTCGCTCGCTGAAGACGCGATGCCCTTGCTGCGAGAGCAGCAGTGGCCAGGCAACGTGCGGCAGCTGCAGAACTTCATCGAGCGGTTGGTCGTGCTGTCGAACGACGACGTGCTGACCGCGGCCGATGTGCGCCGCGAGCTGGCCCGCTCTGGAGGACCGAGCGGTTCGGCCTCCGCACCGTCTGACGATGGCTCGCTCGAGGGCCGTCGCCGCGAGGTCGAAAAAGTCGCGGTCGAAGAGGCGCTCCTGAAGGCCAAGGGCAATCGGTCTCTGGCGGCGCGACTGCTCGGCATCAGCCGCCGTTCGCTGTATTACAAACTCGAAGCGCTCGAAGCGAAGTGACCTAAGACATGGCCTTTCACGGAGATCTCTCGAGTTACCCGGTGCCCGAGCTGCTGCAGTGGCTCGATGGCTCGCGCAAGACCGGCGCGCTGCACCTGACCTGGGAGGCCGGCAATCGAAAGCTGTTCTTGCTGGGCGGCCAGGTGGTGGCGACCGCGGCTCCGGGCTTGTGGGAGCGGCTGAGCCGGGTGCTCGAGCTCGGCGGTGAAGCGGTCGGTCAACAGGTGATGCAGCTGCTTCGCACCGGGCAGCCCGAGCCCCTGGTTCGGCCGGTCGCCGAAGACGATTTGATGAGCTCGATGGTCGACCTGACCCAGACCCAGGTGGGGCGCTTTCACTGGTCTGAAGACCCCGATCGCGGCGAAGACGAGTGGGTGTCGATTGAGATGTCGCTGCGGCACATCGTGTTTGAGACGATGCGCCACTTAGACGAGCTGCCCGATGTCGAGCGGGCGCTGCCGAGCGATACGCTGGTGGTGGCTCCGTTGCAGGGGTCGAGCCCGCCGGGCAATGTGCTGCACCGGGTGCTGTACCGCATTGCGAAGGCGCAGCCGGGCATCAGCCCCGCGCGGTTGTGGCTGGTGCTCGGGCTCTCGCGCACGCTGGTGACGCGGGCGATCTACGACATGATTCGGGCGGGGCAGGTGGTGGTCGAGGGGGCTCCGATGCCTGAGGCCGACCCGATCGCCGACATGCTCGAGAAGGGCGCGATTTTGGTGCGCGAGCGGCAGTTCGACGCAGCTGGGTTGGTGTTCGCGTCGTTGATGCAGAATGACCCGTCTGACCGCCGCGTGCGTGAGTTCGCGCGCATGGTCGAGCGTGAGCATGCGGCGACGTTGTATCGAGATCTGCCGCCGGTGGGCCGGTTCGACGTGACCGCGCCTCCTGCGACCCTGGCGGGGCTGCGGCCTGATGAGCGGGCACTCGTGTCGCAACTGCAAAGCGGGTGGGACGTGTCGTCGGTGGTGCTCGCGAGTGGCCGGCGCGAGCTCGATACGTTGAAGTCACTCGAGAAATTGATGCGCATGGGTGCGATTCATCTGCGCTGAGCCTGGGCTCGCTATTTCTCGATTTCGAAGGCACTGACGTCGAATGGCTCGGCCGGTGAGTCGAGCGTGAGCACGCCGCCGTCGAAGCGCGTTTGGCTGGTGACGTCTTCAACGAAGCGCGCCAATTCGGGTTGCTGGTACTCAGCATCATAGAGGGGTTGGTAGCGGGTGAGGGCTGCGGCGAAGCCGTCAGCGAATGCAGAGGTGATGGTTGAAGAGGCCTGCGCCCTGGTGAGCAAGCGTTGGGTGTTGACCATCGTGGCGGTGTTGGCGAACTCGACGACGAACATCTCAAGCAGCGTGCAGTCGGCCACCTTGCCCAGGCTCGAAGAGAGTGCGCCGTTGCTCGCGCAGTAGGCGTCGAGCGCAGTGCACACGGGGCTGGCACCGAGCGTCGTCTTCACCTGAGTGCCCGCGGCGCACGCGATGGGCACCGAGCTCGTCGAAAGACGTTTGTACGCGTCGACGAGCTGCGCTTGCGTCAGCGCGTGCTTCGAATTGATGGTCGAGCGCAGTACCCGCGTCGGTGGCGCGGTCAACCCGGTCACTTCGAGACGCCAGGTAAGCGTTCGACCAGGGGCCTGCAAAGGGTCGATTCGCATCGGGCCAACCCCCCAATTCTCGCGCCGGGCACGCTCCTGATCGAAGAGCGTCTTGCTCGCGCTCAGGGTCGCACGTTGGGGGTCGCTCAACAGCACGCTCACGCTCGCCGGTATGGTGGCGCTGAAACCTTCGTAATAGGCGCGAAGCTGGGCTGCGACCGGCCCGAGTCTGGTTGTGATGGAGGGGTCGGCCCCGGCGAGTTGAGAGACGGCCGTCGTGAGCGACATCTCTTGGTGGGGTGTGAACGCGGCGGCGACGACCGTCATCGAGGTGGGGCCATCGGTCGCGACCACCCGCACCCACGGGTTGTCAGAGTGGCTCGTGACACGGGTGGGCCCGAGCCGCGAGAGCAGGTCAAGCACCTGGTACCCGGCTCGAGGCAGGCCGCGAAGCGAAGCGAACATCGGGCTGATGATCGCAAACGCGTTTTCATGATCTTGATACGACTGCGAGGCCTGGTCATCGTAGCCCGCTTCGTCGAACGCCAACATCGTGCTGCCGACGAAGGCCGCGCCGACGAAGGTCGAGTTCACGTTATCGACCGACGTGTCTTCGTAGACGCTGTAGTTCCACTCGTCGTTGATGATTTCGGTCGTCTCGCCAGGGTAGCCGAACTCGGTCAACCAGGAGCGCACGGTGGCGAGCTGATCTTCGTGAAAGTGGAAGTTGCTGGCAGGGTTCACGTTGAACGAGTGCAAGGTCACGAAGTCGATTGGGAGGCCTGCGTGCGCCGAAGCCTCGATGAACCGACGAACGAACGGCGTCGTGACGGTGCTGGGGTCATTGATCGTTCGCCCCGAGAGCACGGACTCGGAGTGAGAAGGGCCCCCGATGCGAGCGCTCGGGTCAGCCATTCGTGCGCCCTTCACCACCGCCGCATACAGCGCGTTGTATTGTTCGGTCGTGCCGTACCAGGTGCACGTGGTCGGCTCGTTCCACACTTCGTAGCGCTGCCCTGGGCCGAAGCGTTTGGTAAAGAACGCGACGATCGGCGCGACCACCTGAGTCGCATAGAGGTCGAGATCACGCGGAGGTCGCCATTGCAGCTGCTCGCTGTTGGGCCCCTGACGGCAGATGGCGGGCGGGCTGATCGTGGTGTCTTGAAGCCACGAGGGCGTCGCCATGAAATTGAAGATGACCGACCCGCCCTGCTTCTCGTACCGCTCGATCAGGCCGAGCTCCGGCATGGCCTCGAGCGCTTGTTCAAGGCCCGCGGAGAAGTCGGCCTGCGACACGTTTGCGTTTTCAGTCAGCCGCTGAAGCGAGAAGCGGAGCGCGCCGAGTCGATGCGGGCCGACCAGGTGTGACTCGAGAGGTGCCGCGGAGAGAAACGGTGTCCAGACGGTGCCGCCGAAGGCGTGACCCTTTGCCAGCAGGGGCCTCGCGGGCGCGACGCGCGTACGGTCAACGGTGAGCTTGACGTCAATCACGCCGGCATCGAGCGAGAGCCACCCTGCATCACTGGTGCTGCCCGGAGATGGCGCGAACACCTCGGCCGACGTGCACGCCGAAAGCATGAGCATCGCAAGAACGAGCCTGGAGTAATTCATATGAGTGAAAGACACACCTCACGTCATCGACAGAAAGTGCCTGGCGCGATTTCGGGGCGGCGAACCTGGGTGAACCCACAATGTTTTCAAGCGTCTGCAGGCTGGCAGCGCGAAATTCTAATTGGGCATGTACCCCTGGCCCCACTTGAACGCGAACAGGCACATCGAGCCGAGGCCGATCACGACCCACGCGATTCGCAAGCGCGGCCTGGGGTCGAGCCACTTGGCGATGAAGATGAAGAGCGGAAAATTCGACGCCATGTACCGGTGCACGCCCCGAAGAATGCCCGTCGAGAGCGGCAGCAGCACGTTGAGCGCCCCCATCACCAGGTAGCCGGGCCGCTCCTTGCGCCAGGCTGCCCAGGCGATGGTGACGACTCCGAGCAACGCCAGCACGTGGTAGTCGAGCGAGTCGGTGATTTGAATGAACGGCGCGAGAAAGAACGTCGCGTGCCGCCCCCAGCCCGCCTGCACGTGCATGAAGTACAGCGGGTCTGCATAAATCGAGAAGTGCAGGGCGAAGAGAAACGCCACCGAGAGCCCCGGCAGCAGCAACGCCAACACGCGCGGGGTGAGCTTGAGCGTGCCGTCGCGCTGACGCAGCAGCTCGTACAGCACCGCGAAGCAGACGAAACCGCCCGACGCCCGCGCCAACACCGCCAGCATGCACGCGAGCCCGGCCACCCAGGGCTTGCCCGTGCGCGCACAGAACACCGCGAAGACGCCCAGAAACAGCGCCGCCGACTCGGGGTACACGCACGAGAGAAAGTGCGCGCCCGGGTAGCACATCAGCACCAGCACGACGCGCTCAGCGAACTCGGGCGTGCCGTCGAGTCGCACCAGCTTGTCGAGGTACACCACCGCGAGCACCAACAGCACCTGCACCAGCAGCACTCCGGCGAGGTACGGCTCGAGCGAGGTCAGCACCGAGACCCCACGCATCAAGCTCGGCAACAGGGGGAAGTAGGCGGCGTGAAAGACCCAGCCGCCATTCGGAGGCGGGTAGCCGTCTCGCGCAATCGACAGGTAAAACGACGTGTCCCATCGGCCCCAGACGTCGAGCACGCGCCAGGGCACCTGCTGCCAATAGAAAGGGCCCTCGTGCGCAACCCAGTGGAGGTCATCTTGCGGCCGGGGCCAGTAGGAGCCCGCCACCATCGCTGCCAATGCCAGCAGCCGCGTGCCGACCACGTAGAACGCCAAGCGCGCAGCGCGTCGGAGCCGGTAGTGCACATGCCGCGCCTAGCCCATCGAGCGCGAAAACGCTCAGGTTGACATTGTGTGCGCGCACTCCTACGGACGGGCACCATGAAAAAAACACTGACGGTGCTCGCAGTCGTGTTGGGGTGCACGGCCTTTGCCGAGGGCGATGTGGCCAAGGTGTTCGTCGACAAGGGGTCGACCTACCTGCGCTCCGAGAAGAAGCTCAAGGTCGGCGATGAGCTGGTGATGGTGACCGATGCCGCCGGAGCCACCGAGGCCGGCCACGCCCTGGTGATGGAGGTCAATGGCGCGCTCGTTCGGGTGACCCTCGATGACGAGGCCGCGAAGGCGAACGCGAAGTTTGCCCGGTTGTCGGCTCCGGTCGCGGCCAAGTCCGCTGCTCCCGCCGCCAAGCCTGCTCCCGTCGTGGCCGCCGCTGCCCCAGCCGCCGCTGCCCCGGCCGCCGCGCAGCCCCCACCGCCTCCGCCCCCGGCCGCTGCGGCACCACCGGCGCCTCCTGCGCTGACCGGGCCGACGCTCAAAGGCCGCCTCGAGGCGAACGGGTTTCGCGCCGTGGCCTACAACGACAGCCCCACCCCGTGGACGGGCTGCGAATTTCGATTTTCAGATGGTGGGTTTCACGACATCGGCACGGTGGGGGCGATGAGTGACGAGAGCAGCGTGCTGATCAAGTTCACCTGGCCGCCAGACCCGCCGTTCAACGGCGTGACGGTGAAGTGCGCCGAGGGTGAGGCGTTCTTCAAGTTCAGCGAGCCGGCCGCGAAGCACGCGCTCGATGGGTTCGCCGAGGTCGACGGCAGTCGCGTGACCATCAACAACTCAGGCGACACCGAATGGACTCGCTGCGACGTGCGCAAACCCGATGGCACCCACTACGTGATGGGCCGGCTCAAGGCGCATGACCGTGACAGCGCACGTGGCGGAGCGTTTCAGAAAAGCAACGACGCGCCGAAGCCGCCGCGGTGGCTGACCCTGACCTGCAAAGAGGGGTCGCTGCGCCAGCAGGTCTACTGATCGAGATCCCGCTCGCCAGGAGGGACTCGAAAGACCCTTCGACGTTCTTGCGTCGAAGTGGGCGCTACTGCGTCGGCGCAGGCAACCCGAGCGCGTTGAGCCGCACGAAGGTCTGCATCAGCACGTAGAGCGAAAAGGCCGCGTCATCGATGCGCGCATCGCCATGCGGCGCCCGCTTGAACAGCTCGAGCACGTCGCGGCCGTCGACGCCCAGCAAGAACGCTTGATTGCCCAGCGAGCCTTCACCCGCGAAGGCCAACGCGCGCCGCACGGTCTCCTGACAGGCGCGAACGCAATCGTCCCACTCGGCGCTCTCGAAGCACGCCTCGGCTACCCGGGCGGCATCAATCAACACGCCAGGCGCCATCGCCGCCGCCGCGCCCATGGCAGGCTTCGGAGCCACCTGCGGCGCCCGCGCCTTCTCGATCGTCGGCCCAACTGCTGACGACCGAATGTGCGCTTTGATCTGTTCTTCGAGCCCGGCCCCGATTTCTCTCGTCAGCGCCGGAGCCGACCCCGGAGACGGCTTGGCCGCCGGGTCTGGCACCACCCGCCGCGCGCGCAGGTCTTTGATGACCAGCCGAATCGTCTCTTTCATCGAGTCGAGAATGCCCTGGCCGCTCGTCGCGCACGTCTCGAACGCCGGCACGTTGCGCGAGTTGAGGTGCTGCATTCGCTGCAAGGGCAGCGCAGTCTGCAGGTCGCGCTTGTTGTACTGAATCACCAGGGGAAACCCGTCGAGCGAGATGCCCTGCTCGTGCAGGTTTTCTTCGAGGTTGGCCATCGACTCGGTGTTCGCGTCTTCGGCCGCGGGGTTCGAGTCGGCGACGAAGATCACGCCGTCAGCGCCCTGCAGCACCAGCTTTCGGGTCGCGTTGTAGAAGACCTGGCCGGGCACGGTGTACAGCGCCAGGCGCAGCGAATAATCGCCGACCCGCTCGACTCGCACCGGCAAGAAGTCGAAGAACAAGGTGCGATCGGCCTCGGTCGGCAGCGACATCAGCTCGCCGCGCAACGAGGGTTTGATCGTCTCGTAGATGCGCTTGAGCGACGTGGTCTTGCCCGACAACCCAGGGCCGTAGAAGACGACCTTCGCCGCGACTTCGC
>JANLPS010000119.1:0-8822 GCA_031367385.1 Archangium sp.
GCAGTCGGGCGCGCCCGGCCATCAGCTCACCATTGAGCTCGACGGTGACCGAGGGCGCGATGGTCAGCCAGAAGGTCAGCGACCAAGTCTGCGCATAGATGTACGTCGCGGTGAGGCGAATGATCGACTTGAGGTCATGCCGGTGGTCGTTGATGACCAGCAGCCGCTGGGTGATCAGCATGAACGGCTTTCGCTTTCGCATCACCCGGTTCGCGAGCCAGAGCACGCCGTGCGAAACGGTGAAGCGAAACGGGCGCTCCCAGTGGGGCACTGGCCACTCGACTTCTCTCGGGTGCACCAGCAGCGGCAGGTGCGAAGCGAGCTCGGTCAGGGGCTGGTGACGGTGGCTCACGATGCGGAGCTCGCTCAGTCGCTCGGTCGCGAGGCGGGCCAGGTTCGCCTGCGCTGCGCGATAGGTCTCGACGATCGGGTGCTGTTTTCTCTCGCACGCGTCGACTGCGTGGTCGAGGGCGGGGTTCGGCTCGAGGCGCCACCGGTGGTCGGTCTCCCAGGTCTGGTCACTGAAGAGCGCCTCGGTCGCCTCGGCGAGATCATCGACGGCGCGCTCGACGAGCTCGAGGTTGCCTTCGAGCTGAGTGCGAAAGTCGTCGGTCGTCATGTATGAAGGGCCGATGCGCAGGCTGCTCGAATCATACGCTCCGTCAGACGAAAAAGAGGCGAGCGACCTGGCGACGATGCGCGGTTTCGCTGCGTCGCTGAGCGACCCGTTTTCACGCGCGCAGTGGCCGGCGCACTTCACCGGGAGCGCGCTGATCATCGACCCCGCAGGCGAGCGGGTGGTGCTCGTGCTGCACGCGAAGCTGAACCGGTGGTTGCAGCCGGGCGGGCACGCCGAGGCCTGCGATGGGGGCGACTTGAGCAAGACCGCGCTTCGTGAGGCGAAGGAGGAGACCGGGCTCGAGGTCGAGCCAGTCGGGGTGGGGCCGCTTGACGTCGATGTGCACGTCATACCCGCGCGGCGCGATGAGCCCGAGCACCGGCACTTAGATGCACGATTCTTGTTTCGCGCGAAGAACCCCGAGGCGCTCGCGCATGACCCGAATGAGTCACATGGCGCGCAGTGGCTGACCTGGGCTGAGGCGCTCGCACGGGCCGACGAGGCGCCGCTGAGGCGGTTGTTGATGAAGGGGCGTGGTCGTGGTTCGACTGGCTCACCATGAGAGGGCTGGGCGCACCATGGTTCGACGGGCTCACCATGAGATTTTGCCGCTCCTGTCCGACTGCCCCTCTCATGGTGAGCCGTCGAACCACGAACCACGAACCGTCACCCCCCGAGCGGTAGCTCAACCCGAAACACCGTCTCGCCCTTCACCGACTTGACGCTCAACCTGCCACGGTGTGCTTCGACCATCTTTCGCGCCAAGGGCAACCCCAGCCCGGTGCCCTTTTCTCGCGTCGTGAAGAACGGCTCGAAGATCGTCTGCTGCACGTCGGTCTCGATGCCTGGCCCCTCATCGCCGACCTCAATCACGTAACTGCCTGACTCGCTCTCGACCCGCCCGCGCACCGTCACCCGCTGCCCCGCGTTCGACACCTGCACGGCGTTCTTGATCAGATTCACCAGCGCGCTGGTCAACAAGCTCTCGTCGCCTTGAAGATCAGCCGAACGCGCCTCGACCTCGAGCTTCACCTCGCGCCCCGCCGCTTCGCCCTGCAACCGCGCAACCGCGCTGTCGATCAAATGCGCCGCGTCGAACTGCAGCCGCTGCAATTTCTCATCTCTCGCGAAGGCCAGAAAATCATCGACGATTCGCTTCAAGTAATCGAGCTCGCGGCGAATGCGCTGAACATGTGACTGCGCGTCGGCAATGACCGGGGTGGCGCCTCGCAGCTCCTCGTCGAGCAACCCGGTGAACAGCTCGATGCCGCCGAGCGGGTTCTTCACCTCGTGCGCCACGCCGCCGAGCATCATCGTCAGCTGCCGGTTGCGGCTCTCAAGCGCCCGGCGCATCGACTCGAGCTCACCCGACAAGATGCCGATTTCGACCGTCGGTTCGCGGGTCACCGGCGTCGATAAATCGCCCCGCCCGATGCGCAGCGCGCTCGCCACCAACCGCTCGAGCGGCCTCGAGATGGTGCGCGCAGAGAGCACGGCAGCGACGAATAACATCGCCGTCAACAACGCCCCGAGCGCCAGAAACAGATTGCGCACGAACACCAGCGGGCCAAAGAACGCGGCCGAGCCCTCGACGGCGACGGCGCCCACGACCTTGCCATCGACCACGAGCGGGGCGTACCCGGTCTTGTACAGCTGCCCATCGGTGCCCTCGAACAGAACCTGCGAGGCTGCTCGCTCACCCAAGAACACCCGCTGCAGCTCGAGCGAATCGCGCATCAATTCAGGCGCCTCGGCCATCGGAGGCAACACCCCACCCACGTCGATGCGCGCTCGGTGCTCGGTATCGAAGAGCAGAATTCGCCGCAGCCCGGTCGCCCGCTGAACCTCGCGCACCTGCACGGTGAGCGAGCGAAACGTACGACTGCCCTCGCCTGCCGCATCATCGGCCGTCACCGCGAGCACCCGTTCGGGGTTGACCCCCGCACTCACCGTGGCGGCGACACCCGAGAGCGACTCGCCCAGCTGATCTTCGAGCACCTGGCGAACGGCCCGGTAAAGGGTGAAGCCGCCCAGCGAGAACAGCACCAACGTCGGCGCCAGAAACGCAAGCAAGAGCCGCGTGCGCAGACCGAGCTTCGTCAGCATCGCATGCGTCAGTTCTTCGGAACCTGCGTCGACCGCGCGGTGCAGATGTCGTTGATGAGCGCCATCGATTCTTCGTCGAAGCTCAAGAACTCAACGCCCATGCCGGTGTCTCGATGCCCAGGGGGGTTGACCCGCACCACCTTGCCCATGCCCTCGATCAACCGCGAGCCGTCTTTGAGCGAGAACTGGAGGTAGACGATGGAGCCCTCGTCTTTGGGGTCTTCAGTGCGAATGAAGATGCCGCCCAGCGAGATGTTGAGCGAGTACTCGGCCAGAAAGTCTTCGAAGGTATTGAAGCGGTACTGCACCAGAATCGACAACGCCGACCGGGGGTATCGCCGCCGATCGTCTCCCGGTTCGTCAATCGCGCTCATGCCACGCCTTATACCAGCGGAAGATCGCCTGTCGTCGCTGGTTGTACGCCAGCTGACTACATTTTGGCCGACGGCCTGCACCCGGCGTCAGTCAGCGCTACAGTGGGGTCTCGAATGCGCTTCGTGCAACTGACTCAGCCCCGGCCTGACTGCCTGCTCATCGACGAGGGCCGCGATTGGAAGAGAGCGGTCGCGTTGCTGGCCGGTGCGGCGACCTGGCTTGGCTTGGCGACGCTGATCAGCCCCGAGAGCGGCGCATCGGTCGTCTATTCGCTGACGGGTTTCGTGGTGCTGCCTGCCGTGACCATCTTGGTTCGCCGGGCCCTTCGGCAGCGCATGTTGTCGGTCGTTCGCACGCCTGGCCGCCTCATGCTCGACGGTGAGCCGCTCGAGCTGGCGCGCGTCGAGCTACGGGTCACCCACCTGCCCATTCTCAAGACGCCAACGGGCTATGCCCTGTCGCTGTGGGTGATGACCGCGTCGGGGCCGCTCGACGTCGCGCTGGGGCATTTCACGTCGATGTTTGACGCATCGCGTGTCAGCGGTCAGCTCGAGGAGTTCATCGCGCGCGCCACCAATCGCCAGCCCGGCCGCACGCCGCTGAGCTGATTCGCACGAGAGCGGCGCGGCAGCTGAACTACAGTGCGCCACCCTATGGCGCGCGACGAACCCATCAAAGACCTGGTCAACCGGCTGGAGCTGCCTTTCAACGCCTTCGGGGTCGACCCGTACGGCATTTCGAAGAAGCACCTGGTCACCTTCTTCGGCGTGCTCGGCTGGTTCTACCGAAATTATTTTCGGGTGCAGGCGCGGGGCATCGAGAACGTGCCGCCGCGAGGTCGCGCGATGTTGGTGGGCAACCATTCTGGCGGCTACGCGCTCGATGGTGCCCTGGTCATCGCCTCGATGCTGCTCGAGATGAACCCGCCTCGCCTCGCGCAGGGCATGGTCGAAAAGTTCATGAACATGCTGCCGGTGAGCTCGCTCTGGTCGAGCCGCACCGGGCAATTCACCGGGCTGCCTGAGCACGCCGAACGCCTGCTCTTCGATGAGCGGTTGCTGATGGTTTTTCCCGAGGGGGCCAAGGGCACCGCGAAGCTCTACAAAGAGCGGTACAACCTGGTCGACTTCGGCACCGGCTTCGTGCGTCTGGCGCTGAAGACCAAGACGCCGATCGTGCCGCTGGGCTTCGTCGGGGGCGGCGACGCGGTGCCGACCATCTACAACTCCTCGTTCATCGGCAAATTGATAGGCGTGCCCTACGTGCCGTTCACGCCCTACGGCATCGCGGCGCCTTTGCCGGTGCCTTGCCAGGTGCATTTCGGCGCTCCGATGGTCTTCGAAGGCACGGGCGACGAAGAAGACGTGGTGATCAAAGGCTACGTCGAGCAGGTGAAGGCCCGTATCGCCGAGCTGATCAGCGAAGCCCGGCAAGCCAGACGCAAACGCGTTCGCGGCGGAGGCCCGTCATGAAGGTGCTCATCGCGGGCATCGCCGGCTCGCTCGCACGGCAGGTCGCGTTGACGATGCGTGACAACGGCCACGAGGTGAGCGGGCTCGACCGACGGCCCTGGCGCGATGCACCCAAGGGCATCACGGTTCACGCGGTCGACATTCGAAAGCGCGCGGCGGAAGACGTGTTTCGCACCCTGCGGCCCGACTGCGTGGTGCACATGGCCACCATCAATGCGCTGAGCGCCGGGGGCGAAGAGCGCGCGCGAATCAACGTGGGCGGCACCCGGGCGCTGTTCGAGCACGCGAAAAAACACGGGGTGAAGCACTTCGTCTTCGTCGGCCGGCACACGTACTACGGGGCGGGCCCTGACTCGGCGCTCTATCACACCGAAGACGAGCCTCCGCAGGGCATGGGCGTCTACCCCGAGCTGGCTGATTTGATCGCCGCTGATCTCTTCGCCTCGAACGCGCTGTGGCGCGAGCCCAAGCTCATCACCACCATCTTGCGGCTGGTGTACACGCTTGGGCCTTCGCAGCAGGGCACGCTCGCCTCGTTTTTGCGAGGCAAGCGCGTGCCGATGGTGCTCGGTTACGACCCGCTGTTTCAGTTCTTAGAAGAAGCAGACGCTGCCCGAGCCGTCGCGCTGGCCGTCGACAAGCAACCGCGCGGCATCTTCAACGTGGCGGGGCCCCACCCGGTGCCACTCTCTTCGATCATCGGGTACACCGGTCGCACCGCGGTGCCGCTGCCTGAGATTCTCTTGCGGCAGATGCTCGGCCGCTTCGGCTTTCCTGACCTCCCGAAGGGCGCGCTCGAGCACATCAAGTACCCAATCGTGGTCGACGGCAAAGCGTTTCGCGAGGCGACCGGCTTCACTCACACATTTGACGAAGTCGAAGTCTTGCGAAACTACCGGCTGCTCACCGGAGGGTGAGCAACGCACCAAAGCGCAAGTTTCTGAAAGTGACAGCCGCGAAGTGGACGAGCGCTTTGATCCGAAGGACAAAGTTCGCACATGGCAGACATCATCGACCTTGCCCTCGTCTCTGAATCTCGAAAGTACCTTCAGAAGCTGCTCGACACGCGTGGGATCAATTATTTTCTCAAACAAGACGCGAGTCGGCCGTTTCAGCTGGAGCCCAAGAAAGTCGACCTCGTCGTGCGCACCGCCGCCCGCGCGCGTGAGCAGCGAGTCGGTCGGGTACAGCCGACCCGCGCTTTCGAGCAAGCCCGAAAGCTCGTGCGCCGAGAGCTGATTCGCCGGGTCGTCGCCGAGATGCTGCAAACGGGTCTCTGACACGTCGCGTCGACCGGCGCTTTTTCACCTCGCTTCGAAGCAAAGCCCCCTACATTCGAGCGCGCTGTGACCGATTCTCAATTCAACGTCTGGCCCGGAGTGCCGTACCCGCTCGGGGCCACGTTCGACGGCCACGGCGTGAACTTCGCGCTCTACTCCGAGGGCGGCACCACGGCTGAGGTATGCCTGTTCGACCCCGAGCAGCCCGAGCGTGAAATCGGCCGCGTTCAGCTGGTCGATCAAACCCACCACGTCTTTCACGGCTACGTGCCCGGGTTGCAGCCGGGCGCGCTTTACGGCTTTCGAGTCGACGGCCCGTGGGACCCGCACCGCGGCCTGCGCTTCAACCCGAGCAAGCTGTTGGTCGACCCGTATGCGAAGGCGATCTCCGGCAAGCCCGACTGGAGCGCTCCGCTGATGGGCCAAGCCCCTGATCAGAGCCGAGACACCCAAGACAGCGCAAAAGGCGTACCCCGGTGCGTGGTGATCAATGACGCGTTCGACTGGTCGGGAGACCGACGGCCTGAGGTGCTCTGGCGCCGCGCGGTCGTCTACGAGCTGCACGTGAAGGGCTTCACCGCGCTGCACCCCGAGGTGCCCGAGGCGCTGCGCGGCACCTACGCGGGGTTGGGCCACCCGGCGGTGATCGACTATCTGGTGAAGCTCGGCGTCACCAGCGTCGAGCTGCTGCCGGTGCACGAGTCGGTGCCCGAGGGGTTTCTCTCAGAGCGAAAGCTGACCAATTTCTGGGGCTACAACACGCTCGGTTTCTTCGCGCCTGATCAGCGCTTCTCGTCGACCGGCTCTCGCGGAGGCCAGGTCAGCGAGTTCAAGGCCCTGGTGAAGACGATGCACCAGGCAGGCCTCGAGGTGATTCTCGACGTCGTCTACAACCACTCGTGCGAGGGCAACCACTTGGGGCCGACGCTGAGCTACCGCGGGCTCGACAACGCGACCTACTACTGGCTCGACGAGCACGACGGCTCGAAGTACCGAGACTTCACCGGCTGTGGCAACTCGTTCGACGCGAGCCACCCGCAAGTCGTGAAATTGATTCTCGATTCGCTGCGCTACTGGGTCACCGAGATGCGGGTCGATGGGTTTCGCTTCGACCTGGCCACCACGCTGGCGCGCGGCAACCACGGCGACTTCGACCTGCGCTCGATCTTCTTCGCGGCCGTTCACCAAGACCCGGTGCTCTCGCGCGTGAAGCTCATCGCCGAGCCGTGGGACGTGGGGCCTTCAGGGTACCGGGTGGGCAACTTTCCCGCGCCGTTCGCAGAATGGAATGATCGCTACCGTCAAACCGTGCGTCGGTTCTGGCGCGGAGACTCTGGCCAACTGGCCGACCTGGGCTACCGCATGACCGGCAGCTCAGACCTGCTCAAGGTGTCGGGGCGCAGGCCGTCGGCGACCGTGAACTACGTGGCCTGCCACGACGGGTTCACCCTGCACGACCTGGTGACCTACTCGCACAAGCACAACGAGCTCAACGGCGAAGACAACCGCGACGGAGCCGACGAGAACCACGCCTCGCACTGGGGCGCCGAGGGCGAGGTCGACGACCCGCTGGTCAACGCGCAAAGAGAGCGCATTACCCGCAACCTGCTCTCGACGCTGTTTCTGTCGGTCGGCACGCCGATGCTGATGGCGGGCGACGAGGTCGGCCGCACGCAGTGGGGCAACAACAACGCCTACTGCCAAGACAATGAGATCTCGTACATGCACTGGTCGTGGGACGAACGGCAGCGCGCGCTGCTCGAGTTCACCCGGCGATGCATCGCTTTGCGTCACGAGCAACCGGTGCTGCAGCGCCGCAACTTCTTCTTGGGCTCGACGCTCGACGACTCACAGTTCAAAGACCTGGTCTGGTTTCACGCCGAGGGCCGAGAAATCGAGCGCCAAGACTGGGAGAACCCGGAGCTTCGCTGCTTCGGCATGTTCTTGGGCGGCGACGCCATTGCCACCCGAGGCCCACAAGGCCAGCGCGTGACCGGCGACACCCTGTTGGTTTACTGCAATGCCACCGGTGAAGCGGTCGACGTGCGGTTGCCGGCCAAAGACTGGGGCGAGGCCTGGGCGTTGGTGCTCGAGACCGCGCGCCCCGAGGCTCGTCAGCTCGGCGTGATGCCGGGAGACACCTTCTCGCTGCCTGCCCGCTCGGTGGCCGTGTTTCGACAGCACCTGAAACCGGCCTGACGCTTTTCGCCCCACCCGCTGCTATAGGTTTCGAATCGTGGGTACTCCGGCGCTGTGGGTGGGGTTTTTGGTCGGCGCGGCCGTGGTCGTGGGCATCGACCTCTGGGTCTCTGGCAGCAAGAACGTCACTCCGAAGAGCGCCGGCATTTGGACGGGTATTTGGGTCGCGCTCTCGCTGGGCTTCGCCGGCTTCTTGTTCAAGCTGGGCGGCACCGCGGTGGCCGTGCCGTTCTTGACGGCGTACGTCATCGAGTACGCGCTCTCGGTCGACAACCTGTTCGTCTTCTTGGTGATTTTCAGCTTCTTCAAGGTGGGCTCGGCAGCCCAGCATCGCTTGCTGTACTGGGGCATTCTCGGGGCTTTCGCCCTGCGAGGCGCGCTGATCTTCGTCGGCGCCTCGCTGATTAACCGCTTCGAGTGGATTCTGTACATCTTCGCCGCACTGCTTCTCTACACCGCGTGGAAGATGCTCTTTTCGAAGGACGAAGAAGAGATCGACCCCGAGAAGAACAAGGTGTTCATCTGGGCGCGCAAGGTGCTGCCGATCGCCTCGTCTGCGGCAGACCATGGCATGGCGTTCATGGTCAGAGAGAACGGCAAGCTTCGGTTCACCACCCTCTTTCTGGTGTTGCTGGTAGTCGAGACCAGCGACGTGCTGTTCGCGGTCGACTCGATACCCGCGGTGCTGGGCATCAGCCAAGACCCGTACATCGTGTTCACCTCGAACGCGTGCGCCATTCTCGGGCTGCGCAGCCTCTTCTTCGTCGTCAG
>JANLPS010000165.1:0-6421 GCA_031367385.1 Archangium sp.
GTCGCCACCGGCGTCGATCACGATGAACGCGATGCCTTCTTGAACCGGGGTGACTGCAGGAGGCGGTTCGACCCGCACCAAGGCCACCACCGAGGCTGCGAGCGCCAAGCCTGCCGCCGCGACCAGCCCGTAGGTTCTGCGTCTGCGGCTCCAGAGCGAGGTCACGCTCGCCACCGGCACGCCGCGCAGCGCCTGCGCGAAGATCTCGTTCACCGCGGCTTCACGCTGCACCAGGCGCTCGCAGGGCTGGCACCCTGACACGTGCTGCTCGAGGGCCAGGGCGTCATCGGGCTCCATCAGCCCGCTGGCCCATTTCGCCGCGTCGTCTTGCGTGAGGTGTTGGCTCATACCGTCTTCTCCAGATGGGCGCGCAATCGCACCCTGACTTCCCAAATGATTTGTCGAACCCGCTGCGTCGAGAGCCCCACCGACTGGGCGATGCTCGCGTGCGGTATGCCTTCTTCGATGGCGAGTCGAAAGATGTGCTGCTGCGACGGCTCAAGTGTGCCCAATTCACGCTGCACGTTGGCCAAGGTCTGGGCCGAGGCCAACAGCGCGTCGACCGCCGTGTCGGGGGCCTCGACGTCATCGGTCTGCGCCTCGTACCGCACCGTGCGCCGCCGTCGCCGAAGGTCTCGTGCCAGAAACCGAGCCTGCGTCACCGCGATGCCCGGCAACTGCAAGCTCGCCAACGCCCCGCTCTGAATCTGATTCCACAAGCGGGTCCAAACGTCCTGGGTCAGGTCTTTCGCGTCGTCCATCGACAGGCCCTCAGACATCAGGGCCACCGTCACCCGGCGCGAGTGCGCGGTGATGAGCTGCTCCCACGCCCCGCGATCGCCGCGAAGCGCCAACGCGATCGCCGGGTCGGGAGCAAAAAGAGGCATCGTCTGGGGCAACATCTGTCACAAGAAACGGGTCGTCGGAGAGCCCATATCGGTCTCTGTGGGGAGCCCGCGAAAGGCCAAGAAGAATCAATGGTTGCCTGGAGCGCCGACCTGGGCTCTCTTGCGGCGCATGATTGAACGACGCGATGTCGCCGTAACGACGTTTCTGCGAAGCGTGCCGGTGTTTCATGACCTGAAGGGCGGCAGTCTCGAGCTGTTGTTCGACTTTCTCGAAGAACGCACGTGGGCCGCGGGCGAAAACATCTTCGCCGAGGGCGATCTCGGCCGCACCATGTACGTCATTCGCGAAGGCGAGGTCGACGTGGTGCGCCGCTCGGCCAAGGGCAACGACGTCGGCTTCGTGCGTCTTGGCCCCGGTGAGTGCTTCGGCGAAATGACCCTCGTCGAGCTGCAGCCGCGCTCGGCCGCGTGCATCGTGAAGAAGAAGTGCGTCACGTACTCGCTCACCAACTTAGACCTGTGGAACTTGTACAAGGCCGACAACTACGCCTACGTGATCATCTTGCAGAACATCTGCCGCATGCTCAGCCGCCGCTTGCGCAAGGCCGACAGCCGCATCGTCGACTTTCTCGACAACGGAGCGCGTGAGAAGCCCAAGGCCAAGAAGAAGCCGGCTGGCAAGCGCGCGTAAGAATCATGTTCACCGGTCTGGTTCAGAGCCTCGGCACCATCGAGCGGGTCAGCGCAGGCAGCGTGAGCGACCTCTGGGTACGCAGCGGCTTCGAGCCGAAAGACTTCGTGCTCGGAGAGTCGATCTCTTGCGACGGCGTGTGTCTCACCGTGGTCGAGTTCGAAGGTCAGCGTTTTCGCGTGCAGGCCGCGCCCGAGACCCTGCGGCGGTCGACGGTCTCGAGCTGGGCGCCTGGCACCAAGGTGAACCTCGAGAAGGCGCTCCGCGCGGGTGAACGCCTCGGCGGCCACCTGGTGCAAGGCCATGTCGACGGCGTCGCCACCATTTTGGAGACCCGCCCCGACGGTGGCTCGTGGGCGATGTCGTTCAGCCTGCCGCCCGAGCTCGCCGCGTTCTTCGTCGACAAGGGCTCGGTCTGCATCGACGGGGTGAGCCTCACCGTCACCACCGTGGGCAGCGATCGCTTCGGCGTGATGCTGATACCCGAGACCTTGCAGCGCACCTCGCTCGGTTCGAAAGCCGTGGGAGCCAAGGTGAACCTCGAGGCCGACATCATCGGCAAGTACGTCGCGCGCATGGTCGGGCTGCGCGGCGGGCTGACGCAGGCGCAGCTCAAGGCCGCCGGGTTCGAGTAGTGCGGGCCGAGGTCATCGCGTACACGCAGGTCGCAAGGCCTTACCTGGTGCCCGAGATCGCGTTGCGGTTGATCACCCACGAGAGCGCGCTGTGGAACTCCGACGAAGGGTGGCTCGCGCGGTTGGGGTGGTCGTTGCCGTTCTGGGCCTTCGCGTGGCCGGGCGGGCAGGTGCTCGCGCGCTACCTCATCGACCACCCGTCGGCCGTTCGCGGGCAACGCGTGCTCGACTTCGGCTGCGGCGGAGCGATCGAGGCGATCGCCGCGATGCAAGCGGGCGCCAAGTCGGTGCTGGCCAACGACATCGACCCGCGGGCCTTGGTCGCGGCCGCGCTCAACGCCGAGCTCAACGAGGTCTCGCTCCAGACCACGGCTGAAGACTTGCGCGGCCAGGTCGACGATCGCTTCGACGTCGTGCTCGCCGGTGACATGATCTACGAAGCCGCCCTCGCAGCCACCGTCATGCCCTGGCTCGAGGTGCTCGCGTGTCGGGGCGTGTCAGTCTTGGTGGGAGACGCGGGGCGCCTCCCGCTCCCAGAGAGCTACGAGGTGCTCGCCGAGTACGACGCGCCCTTCGATGGTGATCTGCGCGGCACCACCCTGTGGCGATGTCGCGTCGCAAGGTATCGATCTCTCCAAAGCGTGTGAGGGTGAAGAAAAAAGCCTGAACTTCGCGATTCACACCGTGGCGTCGGGCTCGACTCCGAAGGCGTAGACGTGCACGGGGAAGGGGGTGGTCGAGCCGTGATGCCAGGCGGGCCTCGCGCAAGAAGCGAGCGGCTGAGGCGGTCGAGGTCGCGTCGCGTTGAATCATGACCTTGATTACGGCTTCGCGGGCGCCAAACTGATCTGCTCGGCGCGATACACCTCGTGGTGCCGCGTCTGTGACACGCCGGCCGACTTATACCAGCGCTCGCGTGACCCGGCATGGGTCGTTCGTCAGCATCGAGTGAAAGTCGGCGTGAAACCGCGCGGTGCGACAGTCGAGATCGACGGTGATGCGAAACGCGTTGGTCGAGATCGGGCTGACGAACTGCACCCGCGCGATTGACAGCTCCTGCAGGTAGCCGCCGTCGGTCGGTGGGCGCGGCAGCTCGTCGAGCGTGGTCGCCGCATGTGCGGGGGGTGGGTAGAAGACGGTGAAGGTACCCGTTGGCCGCGCGATGAATGGCACGAAGCGCAACGCATCGGCGGGCAGGGTGAGCCCCGCGCGCTGCGTGAACTGCCACGTGCTCCCCTCGAGGGTCAAACGGCCGAGGAGCCCCAGCCGGTGCGCGACCTGCCACGTGCCTTCGACGACCTCTTGCGTCTTCATTGGCTCGCGACCGCTTTCGGCTGCGCAGAAGGGGGCATGGAGGGGCAGAGTAGCTCGACCCGAGGGGCCCTGACTTCGTTTGCCTTGCGAGCGTGGGGGTTTGCGGTCAAACACGCCTCGACATGACGACTCCCGCCGCCGCCGAGAAGCGATGCCTTGCCCGCGTGCAAAGAGCCATCGCCGATGTTCGCAAAGGCAAGATGGTCATTCTCACCGATGACGAGAGCCGCGAAAACGAGGGCGACCTGGTGATGGCCGCCGAGAAGGTCACCCCCGCCGCCGTCAACTTCATGGCCCGTGAAGGCCGCGGGCTGATCTGCCTCTCGCTCACCGACGAACAGGTGCGCCAGCTCCACCTGCCGCTGATGGTCAGCGACAACACCTCGTCGTTCGGCACTGCCTTCACCGTGTCGATTGAAGCGGCTCACGGCGTGTCGACCGGCATCTCGGCGGCTGACCGGGCGCTCACCATCAAGGCCGCCGTCGCGGTCGACGCCAAGCCGGCTGATCTGCACCGGCCGGGTCACATTTTTCCCCTCCGGGCGCGCAATGGCGGCGTGTTGGTGCGCCCAGGCCAAACCGAAGGCTCGGTCGACCTTGCCCGCTTGGCCGGCCTCAACCCGTCGGGCGTCATCTGCGAAATCATGAATGACGACGGCACGATGGCCCGCCGCCCCGACTTGGAGAAGTTCTCCCGCAAGCACCGCCTGGCCCTGCTCTCGGTCGCCGACATCATCACCTACCGCCTCGCCCACGAACGCCTGGTGCGCCGGGTCGGCGAGACCGTGGTCACCCGCGCCCCCTACGGGGAGTTCACCGCGTACGCCTACGCCAGCGATGTCGACCCGGCCATTCACGTGGCCCTGGTGAAGGGCGAGATCGCGGGCAAGAAGCCGGTGATGACCCGCGTGCACCGCAGCGCCATGCTGGGTGACCTGCTCGACGCCGCCACCGGCAAGGGCAGCCTTCGCGATGCCTTCGAGCGCATCACCAAAGAAGGCAAGGGCGTGTTGATTCTGCTCAACCAGCCAATGACTGGCGCCGAGGCCCTCAAGCTCAAGCCCGCCTCGAACGAGCAAGCCGTGCCCGGTCACCAGGGCGAGACCCGCCTCAAAGAGTTCGGCCTGGGGGCTCAAATTCTGCAAGACCTGGGCGTGCAGAAGCTGCGGCTGCTCACCAACACCCCCAACACCATCGTCGGGGTCGAACGCTACGGGCTGCAGGTGGTCGAACAGCTCCAGCTGCACCCCGAGGCCAAGAAGCGCTGATCTGATTGGCGATGGCGCGGGTAACTCTGTAGGGTGTTTCTTAGACATGCCCCGGTTTTTCGAAGGTCAGCTGGTTTCTCCCAAGGGGCGGTTCGCCATCTGCGTGAGCCGCTTCAATTCGTTCATCACCGAGAAGCTGCTCGAAGGGGCGCTCGATGCCCTGGTGCGCCACGGTGTGGCCGACGACGCCATCGACGTCTACCGCTGCCCCGGCACCTGGGAGCTCACCGGCCTCACCCGCCGCGTCACCGAAGGCGGCAAGTACGCCGGGGTCATCGCCCTGGGCTGCGTCATTCGCGGCGGTACGCCCCACTTCGAGTACGTCTCTGGCGAGGTCACCAAGGGCATCGGCCACCTCACCATGCACGCCGCCGCCGCCGTCACCTTCGGGGTGCTCACCTGCGACACCGTTGAGCAGGCCGTCGACCGCGCCGGGGTCAAGGCCGGCAACAAAGGCGCAGAAGCGGCCATCGCCTGCATCGAAATGGTCAATCTCTACGCCAAGTTGGGCAGCTGATGGGGGCCCGGCGAGTGGCCCGCGAGCGCGCGCTCCAGGCCCTGTACCAGGTCGAGCAGAACCCGGTCGCCACCACGGCCGACGCCCTCGACGCGGCCTGGTCTGCCTCAGACGATGAGGGCGCCAAAGACCCTGCCTCGCACGAGTTCGCGTTGGAGCTCATCGAAGGGGTTCGCTCGCACCTCACCGAGCTCGACGCGATGCTCGAGCAGCACAGCCACAACTGGAGGCTCGACCGCATGGCCCGCGTCGACCGCAACGTGCTGCGCATGGGCGTCTTCGAGCTGCAGTACTGCGTCGACATACCCCGCAAGGTGACCATCAACGAGGCGATTGAACTCGCCAAGAAGTTCGGCAACGAAGAGTCGCCGGCGTTCATCAACGGGTTGCTCGACCGCGTCGCGGTGGCCGTCAATAAGGCATGAGCGCTCCCGAGCTGCTCGAGCCGGGCCTCGCCGCCCTCGACGCGCTCACCGGGTATGACGCGGTGTGTGTTTTGATTACCGAAGACGAGCGGCCCCTCGAAGGCGCCGCCGGGTTCGTCGATTGGCGCATGGGCGGAGCGCTGTCACGGGTGCTGCAAAGCGGCTTTTTCGTCGGCAGCCCTGGCGAGAAGTTGCTCGTGCCAACTGATCAGACCTTGCCCACGCCGAAGCTCTTCGCGATGGGTCTGGGGCCTCGCAAAGGCGTGACACCACTCGGCGTCGAGCACGCCCTCACCGCGGCGGCCACCATGCTGACAAAGGCCGGCGTTCAGTCGGTCGCGTTTTCGGTGTCGCGCGTGCCCCAGCTCGATGACGCGGCCATGGCGAGCCTGGTCACCCGTGCCTTTTTGCCCGCTTTGGTGGGCAAAAAGGTCGCCGTGTTCGCTGACAAACCCTTCCGCGCGCAGCTCGCTTCGCATTGAAACGGGTGTGGTAGCGTCGGCAGGCCGTGGTGACGACCCACAAAGTGCTCATCGTCGAAGATTCGCGGGCGACGCGTGAGCTTCTGGCCTCGACCATCGAAGCGCTCGAAGGGGTCGAGGTGCATACGGCGGTCAGCGGGTTCGAAGCCCTCAAGGTGCTGCCGCGATTTCGGTTTTCGCTGATCATCACCGACATCAACATGCCCGACATCAATGGGCTCGAGCTCATCAACTTCGTCAA
>JANLPS010000245.1:0-11317 GCA_031367385.1 Archangium sp.
CCGAGAGCGCCAAGCGGGCGTTTCTCGAGGCGCTGCGCATCGACGCCTCGTACCTGCCGGCGATTCGCAGCCTCAAGGGCATCTACGAGTCGCAGAAAGACTGGCCGGCCTACGAGCAGGCGCTGATCGAAGAAGCGCGGCAGACCGAAGACCCGGGCGAGAAGTCGAACGCCTTTCTCGAGGTGGCTCGCTACTACGAGCAACACGAAGATCGCGAGCAGGCGACCACCTTCTACGAAGAGTCGCTCAAGCTGGTGCCTGATTCACTCGAGGCGGCGCGGCCCTTGGCCGACATCTACCTCTCTCTCGAGAGCTGGGAGCGCTGCGAGCGCATGCTCGACATCGTGATCTCGAAGTTGTCGCTGCGCTTCTCGCAGGTGCCCGACGACAGTGAGCTCTCGAAGGAGCTGTGCCGCCGTTACTACCGGCAAGGCTACGTCTGCGAGAAGAACCAGAAGCGCGACAAGGCGCTGGCCGCATACGAGAAGGCCTACCAGCTCGACTCGACCTACCTCGCGGTGCTCGAGGGCTACGGCAACCTGTTGGTGCACGCCAAGCGCTACGAAGAAGCGCTCAAGGTGTACCAGTCGATTCTGTTGCACCACCGCGGAGATCTCACCGACCTCGAAGTCGCCGAGATTTACTGGACGTTGGGCGACCTGCACATGGAGCTGGGTCAGCTCGATCGCGCCGAGAATCACTTCGAAAAGGCGCTCACCATCGACAGTGGGCACGAGCCCAGCTTGGTCTCGATGGTCACCATCGCCGAGCAGATGCAGACATACGACAAGGCGGCCGAGTACCGGCAGAAGTTGCTCCAGGTGCTCGATGGAGACGCCAAGTTCGACATGGGCGTCGGCCTCGGCAAGCTCGCTCGAGACAAGCTGTCTGACCCGTACATGGCGATCGACGCGTACCTCGCGGCCTACAAGGTACACAACGACGCCCTCGAAGTGATGGACGCGCTGTACGTGCTCTATCGCGAGACCAAACAAGGCGCGAAGGCGGCCGAGATGCTGGAGCGCATGCTCTCGACTCCGGCGCTGCAAGGTGACCCGCAGAAGGCGAAGCGGGTGTGGTTCGCGCTTGGTGAAATCGCCCGCGACGAATTGATGGACATCGAGAAGGCCGGGGCGTCGTTCAACAACGCGCTCGATCTCGACTGGCGCTTTCTCGACGCGTTCAGCGCGATCGAAGCCATGCTCGGCCGCAACAAGAAGTGGAAGACGCTCGACGACAACTACAAGCGCATGCTCGCAAGGTTCCCCAAAACCGAAGAGACGCACTTGGCGCGCATGGCGATTTGGCGTGCGCTGGGCGACATGTACTTGAACGTGATGAAGGCACCCGACGCGGCAGTCGAAGTCTACAAGGTCGTCGCCGCTGGCTTGCCCGACGACGTCGACCTGCAGCAGCAGTACGCGGCGCTGGCTCAGGCGCAGCCGGGCTACGAGCAACAGGCCGTCGATGCGTGGCGGCGCGCACTGCCGACCACCACGACTCCGGGCAAGGTGGCCTCATCGTTGGCTGAGCTGGCGGCGAGGCGCAAAGACTACGACTCCGCGTGGATCGCGGCCCAAGTCTCGACCGGCCTCATCGGCGAGGCAGGGCAGGGCGAGAAAGAGATTCTCTCGAAGCTCGGGCCCTACGCGAAGAAGCGCGAAGTGGCCCAGCGGCCGATGACCGATCGCCTCTGGCAACAGCACCTCTTTCACCCCAAGGTGCGCGGGCCTCTGGCCGAGCTGATGTCGATTTTGTTCGAGCAGGCCGGCACGCTCTTCAAAGAAGACTTCACCCGCTACGGCATCAACCCCAAGAAGCACTTCATCGAGATTGCCAACGCGCCCGAGTACCAGATTCACCACTACCGCTACGTCTCGCGGCTACTGGGTATGGATCAGGTGTCGCTGTTCTCACCGTTCTTGGTGACGACGCGCGAGCGCATGGCGAAGAAGACCACCGACCCCGCGCCAGACCCGATGGTCGGCGTCGAGATCTGTCACACCGAGCCAGTGTGCCTGCGTGTCGGCGGCAAGTTCTTCAGCGAGACGGGGCAGAAAGAGATCTACTACCTGCTGGGTCGAACGATGGCGCTGCTCCGGCCCGAGCTCGCGCTGACCCAGCGGCTCTCGGTCGAACGGCTCGAAGCGGTGTTGCAGGCGGCGATCAGCCTGTCGGTCGATCGCTTCAGGTTCACCGCTGATCTTCGCGCCATCGACGTCGAGCGCAAGGCACTCGAGAAACAGCTCACCGAACAGGCGCGCTCAGCGCTGGCTCGAATCACCAAAGAGTATGTGAAAGTGGCGACTCCGAATGACCTGCGAAACTACCTCGAAGGGGCCGAGCTCTCGGCCACCCGGGCGGGAGCGTTCGTCGCGGGCGAGATTGAACCCGTGCGAAAGATGGTCATGGCCGAGACCGGCAGCGCGTTTCGGGTGCAACCGCGCTCCAAAATTCGCGATCTCATGGTATTCGCGCTGGGTGAAGACCTACATGCACTCCGCGTCGCTGTCGGAACAAACGTTGAAGTGCAAGTTCGCAAGTAGCCAAATTCGCTCACAGATTTGCGTGCTGCCTCTTTCGGGAGGAACCTGGGGGAACCAACCGGCGTCGGTTGGCTTGCCCCTTCACCTGAAGAAACCTATCGTTTACGCACACTTATCGCCTGCCTCAGACTTCATGAGCGCGGCCATAGAGCGGGTCTCCTGATGCGCTTCGTATGTGAAAGCTGCCGCGCGCAGTACATGATCAACGACGAGAAGGTCGGCCCGAAGGGCGTGAAGGTGCGTTGTCGCAAGTGCGGCTACGTCATTCTCGTCAAGCGATCTGACGCGTCGGCCACGGCGTCTTCTCCATCGTCGGTCGCCAAGGCGGCAGTGACGCTGACGCCAGCGCCAATGACCTCGTCGAATGACCCCGAAGACGCGACGGAGACGCAGGTGATGCAGACTCCGGCGGCGCTCGATGCAGAGCCAAAGACCGAGATCATGAGCAACGCGATGGTTGGGTTGCGCGACTCGCTGTCGGGCGAAGACGAAGCACCCAAGGCACCGAAGAAGGTGCTCAGCACCGACAATTTTCTCGGAGCCGACGACGACGAAATCGGCGCGGTGTTCGACCAGGTGTTGAAGACCGGCTCTTCGAGCGAAACCCAAGACGAAGACAAGCCCCTGTTGGGCCTCGACGGAGACCGCCAGAATACTCGGGTCATCGACGCTGAGACCGCGAAGAAGCTGGCCGATGAATCTGGAGAGCCGAGCGCCCCGAATCAGGGTGAGGCGCCTGCTGAAGAAGTGCCGACCACCGATTGGTACGTCGCAGTCAACGACAAGCAAACCGGCCCACTGACACTCGAGCAGATCAAAGGCCACTGGGACAAAGGCGAAATCGGCCCTGACTCGCTGTGCTGGCGCGCCGGGTATTCTGATTGGTTGCCGCTCAATGAGGTGAAGGCGCTGGCGTCGGTGTTGTCGCCGAAGCCGCCCAAACCGATCGTGGTGGCGGCTGCCGCGACGGTGTCGTCGTCGTTGCCTGGTGCTCAAGCGGTGATGAGCGTGCCGGTGCATTCTGCGTTCTCATCGGGTGGCGTGATGCAGTCGGTGCAGTCTGAGGTGCAGGTGCCGATCTCCGCGCACCCTCCTGAAGAGACTGGTACCTGGCGCCCGTCTGCGGCGTCGGCGTTGGCCTCCCTGGTCAAAGACGAGATGGACGCGATGGCCAAGCCCGCCGTCGCGATGCGCGAGAAGCTCGAAGACGATGCGCCTCCGTCGCGAGGCGGTGGGCTGCTCGACTTGCCCGAAGAGAGCAAGTCGAACAGCAACGGTCACGCGGTCGCGGTGGCCGAGCGCGCCGCTGAGCGAGAGCGCCAGGCTCAGGCTCCGGTGAACCCGTACATGGCGAACCCCGCGGCGACGCACAGTGCGCCCGCGTTGACGCAGTACCGGCCCCCGACCAGCCGCGGCTTGTTGGTGGCGTTGATCGGCGGCGGCATCTTGTTCGTCGCGCTGTTCGGGTTGGTGCTGTGGCTTGCGCTGCGTGAGCCGAAGGTGATCGTGACGCCTCCGGTCGTGGTGGCTCCGACGCCTGCAGCCACGGCTCCCGCGCCGATTCCTGCTCCGACGCCGCTCGCCGTCGCACCCACCCCGACACCTCCAGCGGGTATGGCGCCTGTGCCTGCGCCCGTCGTTGCGGTTGCGCCTCCTCCGACCGCCGCTCCGACGGCGCCTCCGAAAAGCTTTGGCAATCGGCAGCCTGTGGCTCCGAAGACGACGCGGCCTGACAAGGGCGAGTCGGCCGCTGCTGAGCCCGTCGAAGCGAAGCGGCCGGCCAAAGGTGGCACTGCTGAAGATGACGACGGGTTCAAGAATGCGTTTGGCGGCGGTGGAGCGCCCGAAGAGACCAAGAAACCCGAGAAGAAGAACACCGCGGTCTACATTCCTCCCGCGCCTGGCAGCGGAGGAGACGTCAAAGAAGAGCTGGCGACCTCTGACATCTTCGAGGTGGTCGTGGCCAACAAGCCGGCGATCGCCAAGTGCGCCGATGAGCAGCACAAGAAAGACCCTGGCAGCACCGGCAAGCTCGTCATGAAGTGGACGGTGCAGACCAACGGCCGCACCTCGGCGATCGGCGTGGCCTCAGAAGAGTTCAAGGGCAGCTACATCGCGACCTGCATCGCCGGCCTGGTCAAGACGTGGACCTTTCCTCGGCACAAGAAGCAGGGCGAACCGATCGTCTTTCCGTTCAAGTTCTAGCTCCCGCTCCAGCACGCAAAAACGACACAGTGGGCATCGCGACGCGATAAAGTGCCGCACCTTGCGTTTTTCGCAGGCATCCCTTGGAGGGGAAACAACATGGAGAATGACGAAGCGGTCGGCGCGGCCGCGGGCCTCATTGGGCTCGTCGTGCAGTGCGTGGTGTTCATCGTCAGCTACGGCATCGGTGGCTTCATTCAGGGCAAGCTCTTCGAGAAGGCCGGCAAACCGATGTGGATCGGCTGGGTGCCGGTCTACAACGTGGTGACGATGCTCGAGCTGGTCGGCCGCCCCATCTGGTGGATCGTGCTGTTTTTCATACCCTTTGTGAACTTCGTGGTCGCAGTCTTGCTCGCCATCGACATCGCCAAGGCCTTCGGCAAAGACGTGCTCTATGGCATCGGGTTGTGCGTGCCGTGCGTCAACGTCGTGTTGATTCTGATGCTCGCATTCGGTGACGCGAAGTACGTGGGGCCTCCGAACATCCCCGCCTGACATCGTTGTCAGAGTTTCGCCGGTACGATGACACACCACCGTGCGAAGCCTCGGGTTTCGTTGGTGAATGTCGGCACGGTCTGTGTAGGAGGGCTCGTCACCAGAGTCGTCGAGGGCGGGGCTGCCGTGTGGTGGCCCCCTCTCGGTGCAGTTCAATCAATCACTCAACGCCGTACCCTTTACCGAGGAGGAAGTACTTCGAATGAAACGAATGAATCGAGAATTGTGGGCAGGCGCAGCTGCGGCTGCTGTGGCGTTTTTGGTGGTGGCGTGCGGTTCGACGCCGACGACTTCAACGACCTGCGCTGGAGACGCAGAGTGCGGCACCGGCAAGATGTGCCACCCGACCTTGAAGCAATGCATCAACTCGTGCACCGGTTCGACCGACTGCCCGTCGTCGGCCAAGACCTGCGCGACGTACGCCGGAGCCGCCTACACGGCCGGTGGCGCTGCGGCCTTTTGCCAGTGCTCAACCGATGCGCTCTGCGGCACGGGTCAGATTTGCCAGACCACCGCGACCAAGACCTGCACCGCGAAGTGCACGGCCTCGAGCGAGTGCGGCAGCGGCGCGACTTGCAACACCACCACTGGCGTGTGCAGCGGTTCGGGCACGGTCGCTGACGCTGGCACCGGCACGGTCGACGCTGGCTGCAACACCAACCACGTGCAGCCCGACTTCTGCGGCTACGGCAATGCCTGCTACGAGAACGCTCCCCCCACCCCTCCGACTGGGAGCTGCGGCGCGATTCTCGAGGGTACCTGTGCGAACGTTGCGCAAGCGGTCTCGAAGAACAACCACACCGCGTGGACTGCTTCGTCAACCGGGCCGGTGATCTTCAATGTGGTACCGGAGACCGGCGTACAGTCAGACTGCGCAACTGGCACTGACGGCGGCATCATCTCGACGCCGTTCACGGTGTCGGTCTATGCGTACGCGGGCACCACCGCGTTCCCGGCGAACAAGTCTGACCTGCCTGGCTTCTTCTACTTGAATTCGTCTGGCGACAAGACCGACATCCCCGCCAACCTGTTGAAGCAGTCGAATTACACGGTGCTCGACGCGGCCAACAAGAGCATCAAGGCGAAGTTCACGCTGTGTGGCTCGTTCAGCGCGACCACGATCCCCGCCGCTTTCTCGTTCACCAACGGCAACGCCGCCTGCGCGACGCTGACGAAGTGAATTGAATGAATAAGGGCTCGCTGCGGTCGTCAAAGAGGCCGTAGCGAACCCTCACCCCTTGGAGATACACACACTATGAAACGAAATGTTCTGTTGTTCTCGTTGGTTGCGCCGATGCTGGCCTTTGCTCAAGCGAAGGTCGTCGACCCCATCAAAGCGCCGGTGATCACCGCAAATTACAAGCTCGCGTGCGGCTCAGGCACCGCCCAGGTCGGTGGCCCCGGCACCTCGATGCAGATGTTGGGTTGCATGAAGGTGGGCGTTGAAGGCCAGCGCATCTTCGAAGGCCCGATGTTCTCATTCTACAAAGACGGCAAGGTCGAAGCGCAGGGCCAGACCGAAGCCGGCTTTCGTTCGGGTAAATGGTCGTTCTTCAACGAGGCTGGCCAGAAGGTTGGCGAGACCGAATTCAAGCGCGGCGACTACCATGGCCGCCGTGCGATCTTCGGCGCTGATGGCCAGCTGAAGGCCGAAGAGTTCTGGGTTGAAGGCAAGCGCCAGGGCCCGCAGAAGACGTTCGACGCCGCAGGCAAGATGACGGTCGTGAACTTCTTGGACGACCGCCCTTCGGCGAACTGAAGAAATCGAAGTGTTGAAAACGGCGGCCCGGTTTCTCGTTCGCGAGACGCCGGGCCGTCGCCTTTTGCCCTGAAGCAATCGCTTGCCACGACCTTCAGAAGTTGCGACATCGCCTGCTCGTGTCGCTCAAGCACCAACCGATTTTACCTGACTTGCCGATTCGCCAGGTCGGCGACATGGGTCTCAAAGAGCTCGAACGAATTCGCCTGATTCTGCGCGGCGGCTCGGTGATCGAGTGGCGCCGCATGCACTTCACGACGTGGGACGAGGTCGATCGTTTCTTGCGGCTGTGCCAGATCGACCCGACCCGAAAGCATGACGAAGAGTGGGTGCGAACGATCTTGGCCGACGCGGTCGAGTACCTGCGAAAGACCTTCAACTACAAAGTCGCCGACGCGGTGGCCACGCCGAACATGATTCACGATCTGTTCTTGTTCGCCTCTGGGCAGATCGACAAGAAATACCGAAAAATCGCCTGCATCGTGCTGAAGGTGATGCACGTGATTCAGCACATCGAAGCGCGTGATCTGCTGTTCAAGATTGCGGTGTCTGAGGCCGAGCTCGCGCAGCTGAGCGCCGAGCGGGTGGTGGCGGTGATTGAAGAGGCGAAGGCGAAGGGGCTGCCGATCGTCGACTTCTCTGATTCGATCAAGACCCGCGAGTCGGTGATCACCAAGCTCATCGCCAAGAAAGAGTCGACTGCCACGACGGTGTACGACCGCACGCGCTTTCGGGTGATCGTCAAAGAGCGCTCAGACATCATACCCACGCTGTATTTTCTGACGCAGCGGTTGATACCGTTCAACTTCGTCGTGCCGACGCAGACCGAGAATTCGTTGTTTCGGTTCAAAGATCTGGTCGCGCAGTACCCGAACTTTCGACGCTTCGCGAAGAAGCTGCACCTCGACGTCGACTACGAAGAGCGCATGGAGGCCAAGCGGGGCAACTCGTTCTCGGGCTCGACGTACCAGATTCTCAACTTCGTCGCCGACGTGCCGATTCGGCTCGATCAGTACCTGCCTCCGCCCGAGCAAGATGAGCGCGCGCGCAAGGGCCGGGTCACGCTGGCGACGTGCGAATTTCAAATCGCCGACGAGAAGCAGGCCGTCGAGAACGACAAGGGCGAGAACTCGCACGAGCGCTACAAGAACCGGCAGCGTACGGTGGTGCTCAAGCGGTTGTCGCGCGGGCTGGTCGTGCCCAAGAAGAGCGAAGACTAGGCGGCGCTCGCGTGCTCGAGCTCGAGGCTCGGGGTGAAGGGCGTGGCGCCGGGCAGCTCCGAGGCGATTCGGGCGATCAGGTGGTCGAATGAATCGAGCTTCGAGAACACGGCGGTGGCCAGGCCCGGTGCCGCCAGCGAGTCAAGCTCGTCGCGGCTCGCGGCCGAGAAGAGAAACAACTTGAGCGCCGACTCACCACCGTTGTTGCGAACGCGCTCGATCAGGCCACGGCCATCGATGTTGGGCATGTGCAAGTCGATGATCGCCAGGTCGAGCTCGAAGAAACCGTCGATGAGCTTGTTGAGCCCCTCGCGGCCGTCGGAGGCGAGCTGGACGTCGACTCCGAGCCGGGTGAGCGCGCGGGCGAGAGTGGAGCGCCAGATCGCTTCGTCGTCGACCACCAGCACTTTGGGCCGGCGCTGCCGATAGGCCTCGAGAAGGCTGATGATGGGCCCCAGTTGGTGGGGGTCGCTGAATTGAACGCCGACTCCGGTGGGCGCGCAGTGAACGACCTCGGCATCGAGGCGAATGGTCTGAGCGTTCGGCAGGGTCAAGCGAAGCTCGACGCGTGAGCGCATCGCCGGTTGGGTCTCGCAACGAATGAAGAGGCCGCCCCGAGAGATGTCAGAGGCGTACTGGGCCGCCAGTGATGGGAGGTTCTCGAAGGCGACCTCGAGCACGGTGTCGAAGCGCGGGAGTTGCCGGGGCGCTCCGGGCGGCGTGGCGATGGCGCGGCCTTGCTTGCGCTTGCGCGCGTGAAGATCGATCAGCTTCGAGAGTGCGGGGCCCGGCTCGATTTGCGCCCAGAAGCCGACGGGTGAGCGCACAGGCATCGGGCGCTGAACCACGCGTGCTCGTTGGCCGTCGAATGAATGCCCGTCGACGATGAAGGTGAGCAGAAACTCGTCGGCGACTGGGCGGCGAGGCGTTGGGATGAAGAGCGAGCCCTCGGCGATGTGGCGGGCCCAGCGGGTGAGGAGCGCGTCGAAATCGGAGAGCTCGAGGGCCACGGATTGCGTCGGCGTGGTTCGCATTGGAGCCTGCAGTCGTACCGAGCCGCGACCAGACGATCAAAGGGTCGGGTCAGCCTCTGAGTCGCCACCGCGTCGGCGACGTGAAATGACCCCACCGCGAGCATTTGAAATCGAGATTGAAACGACGTAACTGATTGAAATTAAAGCGAGAGTGGCGGAATGGTATACGCAGCGGACTTAAAATCCGCAGGCCCTCATAAGGCCGTACGGGTTCAAGTCCCGTCTCTCGCACTTGGTTGCGGCGTGGGCTTCGATTTTTGCCCGCGCCGGCGACGACGGCGGCACGCGAAGTGATGGCCGTTCGGCTCCGGCTGTTGTAACCCGCCCAGGCCATGCTCGAGACCGTCACGAAGGGCTTCCGCGCCGCGAAGAATCGCCTGTTGGGCAAAGCCGAAATCACGCCGGAGCTCGTTGACGAGTCGCTGCGAGACATTCGAGTTGCGTTGCTCGAGGCCGACGTGTCGTTCGATGTGGTGAAGAAGTTCGTCGCCCGGGTTCGCGAGAAGGCCGTCGGCGAAACCGTCGCGACGACGCTCACCGGCAAGGGCGGCCGCAAAGTGAAGGTCTCGGCCGGAGACCACTTCGTCAAGATCTGCCACGACGAGCTCGAAGCGTTGATGGGGCCGGTCGATACGGCCCTCACGCTCAAGGGCAAGGGGCAGGTCAGCGGCATCATGATGGTCGGCTTGCAGGGGTCTGGTAAGACCACCACCACCGGCAAGCTGGCGAACACGCTGAAAAAACAGGGCCGCTCGGTCTTGCTGGTCGCGGCCGACATCTACCGCCCTGCCGCCGTCGACCAGCTGAAGGTCTTGGGCGAGAAGCTCGGCGTGCCCGTCTTTCACGAGGCCGGGTTGCAGCCGCCGGAGATGGCGCGCAAGGCCTACGACAAGGCCAAGGCCGAGAAGATCGACACGGTGATCATCGACACCGCCGGTCGGCTGGCGATCGACGAGCCGTTGATGGCCGAGCTGCTGGCGATCAAGTCGATGGTCTCGCCCGACAACATCTTGTTGGTGTGCGACTCGATGATCGGCCAAGACGCGGTTCGCACGGCCGACGCGTTCAATCAGCGAATCGGCATCGACGGGTTCATTCTCACCAAGCTCGACGGTGACGCCCGTGGTGGCGCCGCGTTGTCGATCAAAGAGGTCACCGGCAAGCCGATCAAGTTTCTCGGCATGGGCGAAGGCCTCGACAAGCTCGAAGAGTTTCGGCCAGACGGGTTGGCGAGCCGCATCTTGGGCTTCGGCGACGTCGTCGGGCTGATGAAAGACTTCGAGGGTGTCGTCGATGAGCAGAAGGCCGAAGACGACGCGAAGAAGCTGCTCTCGGGTCGCTTCAACATGCGCGATTTCGTCGAGCAGATTCAAACGGTTCGCAAGATGGGGTCGCTCAAAGACCTGCTCGAGAAGATGCCGTTGTTCGGCGAGATGACCGAGAACATGAACGTCGACGAAGGCCGGCTCGACATCATCGAGTCGATCTTCAACTCGATGACCGAGCAAGAGCGCCTCGAGCCGCACCGCATCAACAAGCCGCGAATGGAGCGCATCGCCAAAGGCTCGGGGCGCAAGCCGAACGAGATCAGCGACCTGATGCAGCAGTTCACGATGATGCAGCAGATGATGGGCAACATCGGTCAGAACCCGGGGCTGCTCGGTCGGCTGCCGTTCTTCAAAGACCTGGGAGCGCTCAGCAACCTGAAGAACATGGACCTCTCGTCGATCTTCGGGAAGGACCCGATGATGGCGCAGGCGCTCCAGGGCATGGGCGGTATGCCGGGCATGGGTGGCATGCAGATGCCGCAAATGCCTCAGATGGCGCCCGGGTACACTCCGCCGATGAGCCAGGCGCAGCTCGCCAAGGCCCGGTTGCAGGGCTACTCGATGGGGCCCCAGAAGAGCGGCCAGACCGACGAGGAGCGAAAGGCCCTCAAGGAGCGCCGCAAGCGCGAGAAGGCCAACAAGAAGAAGAACCGCCGCTAACGGCAATGCTGGTCATTTAGCAGCGGGGCGCTGGACCCATTTCTTGTCGTAAGCGCTCATCTTGATCTTC
>JANLPS010000250.1:0-22225 GCA_031367385.1 Archangium sp.
TCGACACCCTGCCGATCGACTTTCGCATGGTGGTCATCTTGGCCGACCTCCAGGAGTTCTCGTACAAGGAGATCGCCGAGATTCTCGATGTGCCGGTCGGTACGGTGATGAGCCGCCTGTTCCGGGGGCGAAAAGCGCTCCAGAAGGTGCTGCTCGAGGCTGAGAAGGCCGAAGAGGCTGCAACGATAGACTTGAATGCCTGGCGGGAGCGGAAGAAGCTGGGGTGACGGAGCGTTCCCCCGCCTGCAATGAACTGTCGTGAGCTCGATTCATTGATGCATTCGTACCTCGACGAAGAGCTCGTCGACGGTGAGCGGCTCGCACTCGAATCGCATCTCGCGCACTGTGCGACCTGCTCGAAAGCCGCTGAGGTCGAGCGACACAACCTCACCCTGATTCGCACGAGGGCCCTCGAAGCTTCACCGAGCGCTCCCGAATCACTGCGAGCCCGCATTCACGACGGCATTCACGGCGACCAGCGCCGGAGCGTTCAACGCCGCTTGCTGCAGGTCTCCGCTGCCGCCGTATCAGTGGCCGTGCTGAGCGCCGTCGGGCACCAACAGTGGCACGCCTGGCAACGGCAGCTCTTCGTCGAAGAAGCGGCGCGGCGCCACGCCCGCCAGCTGCCCTTGGAGATGCAGGGCCAACCCGAGGTGCTCGAGGCCTGGTTCGGCGGCAAGCTCGATCACCGCGTCACGGTGCCTCGCTTCCCCAACACCACCACTGCGGGTGCGCGCCTGCTCAACGTGCGCGACCGCGAGGCTGCCTACATTCGCTATGACGCACCGCGTGCCAACTCATCAGAGCCCCGGCACATGGGCCTGTTCGTGTTCGACGACTCGGGCGACCTCGATCTCGCGGCGTTGCCAAGCTCCGAGGTCGGTAACAGCCACGGCTACAACGTGGTCAGCTGGCGCGACGGCGACGTGGTGTACGAGCTGGTCACCGACCTCGACGAGCGCGACATTCGAGCGTTGGTGCCGCACGAAGAAACCGAGCAGCGCACATCTACGCCTATGCCGGCGCCCCCGCTCGATGTTCGGCCCGCGTCAATGACAAACCCGTAGCACCCTGTACCAATGGGTGCAGTTCGTTGACCCCTCAGTCAGCCATCAGTAGCTTGCATGGTGAATGTCTAAGACTGTCTTGATCGTCGAGAAGGACGTTGCGCTCATGCGCACCGTGGCGCAGTCATTGACCGGCCGCGGGGTCAAAGTCGAAGAGACGACCGACGGCAAAGGTTCTCCCGAGCTGATTCGCCGCACCCGGCCCGACTGCGTGGTGCTCGCGGTCGACCTCGACGCCGGCCAGAACGGCTATATTCTCTGCAAGAAGCTCAAGAGCGACGACGACTTGAAGGGCGTGCCGGTGATCATCATCGGAGACCCCAAGGGCTTCGCGCAGCACCAGAAGCTCAAGACCCGCGCTGAAGACTACGTCGGCAAACCGCTCGCGGTTGATCAGCTGGTCGACGCAGTCGGCAAGATCGTGGGCTTCCCTCCTCCGGCGGTGCAAGACGAAGGCGCGTTCGACCCCGGCTCATTGCTCGATGGCGAGGGCGGCTTCCCCGTTGAAGAGGTGCAGCTCGACGGCAACTCCAGTGAGCAATCGGCCGCCACCAACGAAGCGGCTGACTTCGACATGGTTGACGCGATGTTCGACGACGGCAAGCCCGCGCCTCCGACCGAACCCGCGGCGCCAGAGCCCAAGGGGCTGGGCACGGGTGACTTCGATGCTGAAGAGCGCACCGTGGTGGGCTTCATGCCGCCCGGTCTGCTGAAGGCTGGCTCAGCGGGTGCTCCCGCGAGCGCACCGAGGGCGAACGTCGGCACCACCAAGGTGCACGCGTTTTCGCCGATGCCTGCGACGTCTTCGCCTTCGGGCCTGAGCGGCGACGGGTCTGATTCGCGCGATCTGCGCGCCAAGGTCACTGAGCTCAATGGCTCGCTCGAAGACGCCCAGAAGCGCTCGAGTGAGCTCGAGAGCCGGGTGCGCGAGCTCGAGACCGAGCTCGAGACCAAGCAAACCGAGCTCGAGACCGCTCGAAGCGGAGCGACCGCCAGCACCAAGAGCGACAAAGACGTCTTCGCGCTGCGCGACTCGGTCAACAAGAAAGACAAAGAGATTCTCCGCCTCAAGAGCGAGCTCAACGACAAAGAAAAAGAGATCGTCGAGCTGCGAGAGAAAGAGAACACCTTCGACCAGGCCGTCAGCGAGGCGAAAGACGAGGTCGCCAAGCGAGACGCGCAGCTCAAGACCGCGCAGACCAAGGTCGAGCAGCTCACCACCGAGCGCAAGCGCGTCGACACTCAGCTCACGACGGCGAAAGAAGAGGCCCGGGCGACCGGCGCCAAGCTCTCGACCCTGCAAGGCGACTTCGAGGGGTTGCAGGCGCGAACCGCGTCGCTCGAAGGCGAGCTCGAGCCGTTGCGCGCGACGAAAGCTGAGCTCGAGACGGCCAAGACCCAGCTCGAGACCGAGCTGTCACTGGCCCGTGCCGAGGTCGAAGCGACCCGCAGCCAGATCGACGAACGCTCACGAGAGGCCGACGACCTGCGCTCGCAGCTCGAGGCCGCGAACAGCGAGCTCGAGAGCACCCGCACCCAGGTCACAAGCCAAGCCCAGGCCTTCGCCGACGAGATCTCAGGGCTGCGCAACCGGGTCAGCGAGCTCGAGACCGAGTCGCAGAAGCACGAAGAGCGCGCCAACCGCGGAGTCGAGCGGGTCAAGGCGCATCAAGAGCAGGCCGAGCGCGTTCGCCAGGCGCTGCAGATGGCGATGGGTCATCTCGAAGCCGCTCCGGGAGACGTCGAAGAGCTCGAAATCGACGAGATCGCCGAAGCCTAGACCTCTGTCGCTCAGTGACCGCCGCCGGGCTTCTTCGGGTCGTCTTTCTTCGACAGCATCTTCTTCGCCATCATCTGCACCGCGCCTGACACGTTCTTGTCTCGCGCGAGGTTCTTCACGTCGGTGTCGTGCACGCTGCTCAAGAACTTCATGCTGATCACCGCCGGCACCTTGGGGTTTTTGATCAGCGCGAGCTTGATCGGGTACTGCCGAACCCACTCGCGGTTGCCGCAGATGATTCGCAGCACCTCTTCGTTGCACACCCGGTTCTGCGCCTGCGTTAGCACCTCGGCATCGGTCAGGCGGGGGCTGCGAATCACCGCGGTGCAGACCAGCTTGTTCGAGTCTCGAATCAACATCGTGCGCACTTCCTTATTGCCCTTGCTGGCGAGCTTGATCTTCTCGGCCACGCTGAGCTTCTGAATCTTCTGCGCCAGGGTCAGCCGCTTGCCCTCGTCGAGGGGCACGGTCGCATTGGCGCCGTCACCAGCCACCTTGAACTCGGCGATGATTGACTCCGCCGTGTCGACCACCGGCGGCGGCAGGTCGGCCTCGGTGGGGCCGAAGAGCCGTATCCGGGCCTCCTTCATCTGCGGCACGTCGAGCAGCACCTGCCCATTGCGAACCGCGAAGTCGCAGACGTTGTCGATCAGCGCGCCCTGGGCGAGCGGGTTCTTCGCCAGCTCGCGAATGATGTCGTCGTGGCGCAGCAACCGAAGCTGGTTCTGGCCGATGATCTCGCTTAACGACTTGCCGCACCGCGAGGCGATCGACGCGACCGCTTCGTCAGGCGTCGAGGCGTTGAAGATCAGCATCTCGGCGTAGGCGTCTTTCTCGAAGAACACCTCGAGAAACCAGCCGAGCACGTGCGGGCTGACGGCTTCGTCGCGAAACCCCGAAGAGACGATGCGGTCGGGCAACCCAGCCGCGGTTCGGCCGGCGGTGTCGCGAACGTTCTCGTCGTTGTCGTACATCAGCATGAACAGCGCGCCCAACATGTCTGACGGAGAGAGCGGCACCAGGCCCTTGGCCGCCATCATGCGTAACGGCACGGGCGCTTTCGGGTCGACGTGCTTGCGCATGTTCTGCGGTAAGAACTGATCGGTGATTGGGCACGCCGAGACGGCGACCTCGGGCTCGGTTGGCGGCGGCGGTACGGCTTCGCCCTCGTTCATGACTGGTTCCTCTCGTAGATGAGACGCAGGCCCTCGAGCGTCAAGAACTCGTCGACCTCGTCGATGGCTTTCGACTCGCCGGCGATCAGCGGCGCAAGGCCGCCGGTCGCGAAGACTCGCACGTTGCTGGCGCCCAGGTCTTTTTTCATTCGCTCGCAGATGCCGTCGACCAGCGAGACGTAGCCGAAGACCAGCCCCGACTGCATCGAGTGCACGGTGTTCTTACCGATCACCGCCGGAGGCCGGGCGAACTCGACCCGGGGCAGCTTCGAGGCGTTGCGAAACAGCGCGTCCATCGCGATGGTGATGCCCGGGCAGATGGCGCCCCCGAGGTATTCGCCCTTGGCGCTGACCGCGTCGAAGGTGGTGGCGGTGCCGAAGTCGACCACGATCAACGCGCCGTGGTGCTTCTCGTAGGCGGCCACGGCGTTCACCACCCGGTCGGCCCCGACCTCGCGCGGGTTGTCGTAGAGAATCGGCATGCCGGTCTTCACGCCGGGGCCGACGAACATCGGCTTCTGGTGAAAGTACCGCTCGCTCATCTTCTCGAGGTTGAAGTGCAGCGTCGGCACCACGCTCGAGACCGCGACGGCCTTCACCGCCTTCGGGTCGAGCCCGGCGTGCGCGAAGAGCTGCAGCGTCAGAATGCCGTACTCGTCGAAGGTGCGCCGCGGGGTGGTCTCGATGCGCCAGTGCGACTGCAGCGTGGTGCCGTCGTAGACCCCCAGCACGGTATTCGTATTTCCAACGTCGATGGCGAGCAGCATGGCGCCGTCGAGCATACCGCCTTCTGGCTTACGATTTACGCGGGCGAACTTGCTCGACGTCGCCGGCGAGCACGCGCTCGAGCTTGTCACCCACCCGGAGCATCAGCGCCCCGTTTTCATCGATGTCTTCGGCGATGCCGCGCAGCTCCTGGCGCTCACCGCGCACCATCACTTCTTGCCCGATGGTCGACGAGAGCCGTTTCCACGCGAGGCGCACGGGCTCGAAGCCGTCGTCTGCCCACCGGTCGAGCCACTGCTCGAGCTTGGTAAAGAGCGCCGCGGTGAAGAGAGCGCGCGGCACGGGCTGCCCACGGGCGACGCGCAGCGAGGTGGCAATCTCGGCCACCTCAGCGGGAAAATCGGTCAGCGCGGAGTTCAGGTTGACGCCGACGCCCAACACCAGAAATTGAACGCGCTCGGTGTCGGCCGAGAGCTCGGTCAAGATACCGGCGAGCTTGCGGCCCTCGAACTGGAGGTCATTGGGCCACTTGATGGTGGCTTCGACTCCGGCTTCGCGAATGGTCTCGCAGAGGGCGACGGCGGCGACCAGCGTGACCTCGGCGGCGCGTTGGGGCGGCACGTCGGGCCTCAAAATGGCGCTGAAGGCCAGGTTCTGCCCGGGAGGCGAGACCCAGGTGCGGCCGCGGCGGCCTTTGCCGGCGGTCTGCGACTCAGCGATAACGACCTCACCCGCGAAGCCGCCCTCTTGCGCGAGCTCGAAGGCCTTGGCGTTGGTCGAGGTGATCTCATCGAAATGGTGCAGCACGCGGCCCAGCTCGCGGGTCGAGAGCAGCGGTGAGAGCTCGAGCGCGGTCAACCGGTCGGGCACCTCGACCAGCCGGTAGCCACGGGCCGCCTGGGCGTCGATGCGGTAGCCGAGCCGGCGCAGCTGCTCGACGTGTTTCCACACGGCGGTGCGTGAGAGCCCCAACTTGTCTGAGAGCACGGAGCCCGAGATGAACTCGTCTCCACCCTCGGCCAAGAAGGAGAGGATCATTTCTTCATTCGAGGTCTCGATGGCGTCCACAGTGGGCGAAAGGTAATGGCCGACCGACGCCAGATTCAAGCGGCTCGGCGCCTGATCAGCGGCTTGATGTAGGCGGGGGTAGTCGCGCAGGCGCAAACGCGAGCAACGTCAGCGAGGTCTGAGGGGTACGCGTGCCGTTCTCTTCGCGGCTGACGTTGACCTGAACGATGCCAACGCCGGGGGCAAGGGTGAGCTCGTTGACCAGGGTTTTGCCTTCTTCCAGGCGGTTACGGCTCTCGACGACGACGCAGCCCTGCCACTTGCCGGCGGGCGACTCACAGGGCTGGTTGGTGCCGATGATTTCGTAGTGCTCGATGGCCGAGACCGAGATGACGTTGGTCCACTTGGTGCCCACTTCGATCGGGTTGCGCAGCAGATACCGGTGCGGGTCGCGAACGCCGTAGCTGTCGACCTGAATGCGCACGCCCTGGCTGTCTTCGTAGAAGCCGTCGACCACCCGCAGCGTCTTCACGGTGATGGCCTGACGGGCGCTGAGCAGGTCGACCTCGTACTTCCATTCTGTGCCGATGGCCAACGGGTAGAAGTCAGCGGCGGTGGCGCCCTTGGCGGCGGCCGTGCCCGAGGGGGTCGTAGCGCACGCCGTGATGAGCGCGAGAACGAAGGGGAGCTTGTGCATCATTTGGAGCCTTGCTTTCGAGCTTTGAGCTCATCGAGGGCCTGGGTGGCCGAGGCGCGAATCAGCGGGTCATCGTGGCCCTGGGCGACCGACCAGAGGTAGGCCTCCGCTTCATCGCCTCCGATGGCGCCGAGCGCGAAGACGACCTCGCGCTGCACGATGCTGTCGCGCGCGCGGGAGACCTCGATCAACGCAGGCACCGCGGCCGGGTCTTTGAGCTCGACCAGAAGGCCCATGGTGCGGCGAATGTCAGAGGCATCGCTGCTCTCGAGCCTGGCCAGCAATGGCTTGAGCGCGGCGGGGTTTCGTTTTCGGGCGAGCAAGGTGACCGCCGCGTTGCGAACAGGCAGCTCGGCGCTGCTGACCGCCTCGACCAACTTCGAGTCGCTGGCGCTCTTCAAGTCGATCAGCGCTTTCGACTCGGCGACCAGCCGGTTGAGCACGAGCTGAAGCGCGATGCCGCTGGCCTCTTGAATGTCTTCGATCTGGTTCGAGGTGGCCTTCTTCGAATCATGGGCCTGCACGTCGAACGAGTCGTCTTCTCCGCGCTGAATCAGCGAGAGTGCGCCCTCGACCGTGCCAATGGGGCCCTCCTCGGGGTCTGGCTCGACCAAGTTCAAGGCGAGCGAGACCCGCCAGGGCGAGACACCTTCGGGGGCCTTCTCATCGGCTTTGAGCACGACGAACTTGCTGGCTTCGAGCGCACGCCGAAGCTTCGCCTCGAGCTGCTCGCTCGACAGGCCGAGCACCGCCCGGCCCTCGAATTGATCGATGGTGACCCGTTCGACGTGAGGGCGGGAGGCCTTGGAGCAGGACGCGCCGAGCAGCATCAGCAGCAGCCCGGCCCGACGCAGCCCCCCACCGCGAATCACGCGGGGTCCGAAGAGTTGCCTGACGGCGGCGGCTCGGCGGCGGGAGCCGACGGCGCGACCTCGGGCGACGGTGCGGCAGCCGGTGCTGAAGGCGCAGACGCACGAGCCGCGGTCGGCGCAGCCGAAGCTGACGGCGCAGGCCCGGTGGCTCCGCTCACTGCGGCGGCTCCTGGAGCCGACGCTTGGCCTTCAGGTCGGGGCCCACCAGCGCCACCGCGACGACGACGGCGACGGCGACGGCGGCGCTTGCCACCCTCACCGGCCACGCCCCCTTCGGTCGAAGGCTGCCCACCGGCGTCGGTCGGCGCGTCTTCACCTTCTTCACCCTCGTCGTCGTCACCCTCGTCGCCAGGCGCACCCATCGCGGCCGGAGCAGGCGCCGACGCTTCGGCACCCGCGTCGCCCATCGGCGGAGTTGGCGCTGAATCAGAGCCGGGCTCGTTGCCAGTCGGTGTGGGGCGCGCATCAGACGACCGGGCATCGACCCGCTCGCCGCCATGACGCTCTTTGTGTCGTTCTTCTCTGCGCTTCGAGGCCTCTTCGGCATCGAGCCGCGCCTGCGCGAAGAACGCCTCGTCGACTTCGAACAACTCGACGCGATTCACCGAAACGCCGACTTCGGCCTCGAAGAACTTTTCGGCCAGCGCGTCTCCGCACCAGAGCAGCACCAAGGCGCCGTTGCCGGTCGACTCAGACTTGGCATCGCCCCGCGCGTCGCCCGCCGAGATGATCAACCCCAGCTGTGCGCCATGGTGACCCAAATCGCGCCGCAGCTCTTGCACGTTGCGCCGCTCGGTCGACCCGCTCTTCATCACGCGAATCGCATAGCGAAGCTCGAGGCTGCCGTCTTTTCGGCGGGCGGTGAGCACCGGCCCGTCTTTGCTGCGACGGGCGACCTTGAGCTCGCGAAAGTGCAGCCCGTGCAGCAGGCGCACGACGGACTTCTCGAAGGTGCCCGAGTCGAGGTCGGTGAGCTTCTTGCGAAACGCCTTGGCCATCGAGCGGCGGGCGTCGCGCACGGCGGCCTTCGCCGTCGCCAGCAACACCGCGTCGTCTCCGGAGATCGCGCTCGACAAGCTGTCGGGCAGGGCCTCTCGCTCGCGTTCGCGCCGCTGCGAGCGCAGCACCACGCGGCCGTTCTCGAAGGGCAGCTGGGCCGCTTGGCAGAACGCGGCCTGAAGCTCGGCCATGCTCGGGCCACCTTCGACCGAGGTCTGGGCATCGACCGAGAGCTGCAGCTCTCCGCCTTCGGCGCGTACGGCGGCGAATTGCGGGCGACGGTTCTGGTCGACGCGGGTCTGGTTGTCGGCCGCGAGGGCCTCGAGCATCGCGCCGATGCCAAGGTCGTCTTGCACCATCTCGCGGGTCTTCAGGCGAGCGAGCAATTCGCTGGGCACCAGGGCGGTCTGGCTCTCTCCGAGAATCTCGAAGACGACCTCGGCCACGGGCGGGAACTTGCGCTTGCGCCCATCTTCGTCGCCTCGGCGCTTGCGCTCGGCCTGACGCCCGATGCTGCGCAGATATTCGGCGCGCGGCTCGGGGTGGCGCTCGACCGGCCGCATCGGCGGCAGGTCTTCTTCGGGGTTCACCTCGGGTGCACCGGTGGCCGCGAGGGCCTCATCGTCTTCCGGCAACATCCAGTCTGTGAGCCCGAACGTGTCACGCGCCGTCACCATGATCTTTCGCTCTCGGGAGCGCTTCGCCATGGCCGCCAGCCGCGACAACATCGTCACTTCGGGCGTTTTGCCAACATGCGAGAGCAGCGACTTGTCGAGCGAGCGTTTGGTGATCTCAAGCGAGTGCAACGGCGAGCCCGCTTCCTCCAGAATTCGGAGTGCAGCCTCATAAAATGTCATTGGGATTTCCCAGTAAAAACAAATACTTCAATCAACGCCTAAACAAAGACGGCGTAAGGTACGCAGCGCTACAGTGCGTGTCAACCAAAGCCTTGGAGTGCTGCGTGTTTACGGTAGAGCTCGGCCAAGCATGGAAGCGGCGAGGGCACTCGGGAGCCCCGCACGACTCGATTGCGCTCTCGTTCGACGGGGTCAACGTGCTGCCGCAGGTGGCCGAAGAGTCGTTGCCGCGCGTGGTGTCGGAGCTCGTCGCGGCGGTGAGCGCGCTGGTGGTCGACGGCGAGCGCTCGGGCCAGGTTTCACTCGAAGAATCGAACCTCGAGCTGTGCTTGTGGCGCCACCGGGGCTTCGAGGTCGAGCTGCAGGTGATCGACTACGGTCAGCCGCCGCGCAGGCTCGGGCCGGTGCAGATGGTCGACCTGGCCGAGCTCAAAGACGCGGTGGTGCGGTGCGCTCGCAACTTCATGCGCGACGCGGGCACCTCGCTCGAGCTCGACCCGCAGCTGCGAGCCATCGAAGCGACGGTGCTGCAAGAGGTGCCGGTCAGCCGGGCCTCGGAGCCCTTCGTGTTCGAGCATGGCGATGAGCGCTTGCGCTTCGCGGCGAGTGACGACCTGGGCCGGTTGACCTCGTGGTCGAAGAAGTGCCGCGCGTCGCTGCCCGCGCTGTTGATTGAAGGGCGCGTCGAGGCAGGCCCAGCCCGGGTCGAGGGGTTGGTGTTTCTCGAGCTGCAGCGTCTGGCGCGCACCGCGATGGCCGAGGGCAGCGCGCTGGTCGGCAAGCAGCGAGTCGAGGCCGCGGTGATCTTCGAGTGTGCGCTCGAGCTGGTGGTCGCCTTGCGGCGGCATCACCCCGCCCTCGCCCACAACCCGTATCTCGAGTCGCTCCAGGTGCGTTGCATCGATGGGGTGGCGGCGCTCAAAGAGCCCGTGCCTGATCTGACCCCGGGCGAGCTGGGGGTCGGGTCGGCGCGGCCCACGACTGATCAGCCGTTGATCAAGCACGGCGCGGCTCGGAGGGTTCGTTTGCAGGCGAAGTGGTCGGCCCAGGTCGTGCTTGGAGAAGAAGGCGGGCGGCTGCAGCTGGTGAAGGGAGGCCTGGTGGTGGCCTCGGCGCACGCGGCCCATGCGTTTTCGACCGCAGGCAAGACCCGTTTTCGCCGCCTCGCGACCCGAGGGGTGGCGACTTCGTCATCGCGTACGGTGATCTGCGCCGACCCCGACAGCGTGATGCTGTTCGGCAGACGCAAAGGCGCCGCCTCGTGGCTGCGAGATCACGACGGCGCGCACTTCGGCCCGACCCTGCTCGAGAGTGGCCCGGTCGGAGTGACCTCACTGAGCAACCGCGGCGCGGTGGCGATCGACCTGATGACCGGCCGTGAGCTCTGGCGCTTCGACCCCACCAGAACCCAGCGAGGCTTTCTCACCGTGCAGGGGCCGCGCGTGCTCCTCGCCACCGATGGAGGCTCGCTGTTCGGTCTCGACACTGCCGATGGCCAGGTGCGGTTTCGCATTCGGGCGGCGTCTCCGGCGGCGGGGCCGGCGGTGATGATCGGGCGGCGCGCGCTCTTCGTGCTGACGCAGGGTGAGCACTCGACGGTGGTGTTGTGCGAAGCGCTCGGCGCCGATGGGCTGCCCGCGGGCACGGTGACCTGGTCGAGCGAGTTGGCGCTGGCGCACCCTGCTCCACCGGTGGCGACGAAGCAGCGAACGTTCATCGCGGGCCTGGGTGACGGCAAGACCCAGCTGCTGTGCCTCGATCAACAAGGGCACGTGCTCTGGCAACGAGCGGTGGCCTGCGATGCGCGTACGATTCGCGCGGTACCCTTCGAAGGAGGGGTCATCGCCTCCGATGCGCGGGGCGTCGCGGTGCGGGTCTTGCCCGACGGGCAAATCGACTGGGTGTTGGGGGCGAGTGGCGATGAGTTGGGTGGGCCGCTGGCGCCCCAGCTCTCGCGAAAACTACTGGTGATACCGGGGCCGGTGATTCGCGTGGTCGAGCCGCTGACGGGCCGGGTCTTGAGCGAGCTCGACGTGGGCCCGCACCTGACCGACTACGCGCTCGACAAGAAGTTCACGCTGTATACCTACACCGAGCCGGGTACCCTGCAGGCGTTCACCCCGGGCACGCTGCTGTCGATCGTCTGAAGTGCGTTACTTCTTGGCCTGCTTCTTCGGGTCGATCTCTTCTTGCGAGCGAATCGACTCGGTGGCGCCCTTCCAGGTCTCGCCGGGGCTGAGCTTCCACTCCGCGGGCACGTCGAGCTTCCACAGGTAGTCGGCCATCACGTTGCCGCCGCTGGGTGAGCGGGCCGAGATGGTGAAGGTGATCTCGGCGGTCTTCGCCTCGGTCGGCACCTTGTCGACGTCGTAGTGACCCAACACCACCATCGGGGGGAAGTACTTCACGTAGCGCTCGGGCCAGTCGACCCGTGAATCGGGGCCGCCTTCACCGGGGATCTCGGCGATGAGCTTGCCCTTCTCATCGAAGAGCTTCCAATTGAACTTGAAGCTGGCGTTGACCAGAATTCGCTTGGTTTTCTTGTCGTCGATGCGCTCTTCGCGGGGCAGGCCCCAGACCACGAGCGGCAGGTGAATCTTCTGATCGGGCCCGACCTGTTGGGCGCTGGCGCTCAAGATGTCGAGGCGAATGCCGTTGCTGGTCGCCGACCAAAAAGGCGAATAGGTGCCTGACTGAAATTGGTCGAAAACTCGGCGGGTGTACTCATAGACGGCCTTGCGGTCGCCCGAGCGCATGTCTTCATCGCCGTCTTTCTTCTTGTTGGCGGCGCGGCTGTCGAGCTCGACGAGGTAGTCGTCGAACTTTCGGTTGCCGCCGAACTTGTTGAAGTGCTCAGTGACTTCTTTGAAGTACCAGCGCATCAAGGTCTGCAGCTCGTCGGTGTAGGCCTTCTGCTCGGGCACGTTGCGCAGCCAGGCGATGCGCTCGAGGTAGTCGGCGCGCAGGTGGGCGGTGTCGAGCTGGGCTGCGTTCTCGGTCGCGTTCTCCGTCCACTTGTTCTTGACGTAGACGATCGCCACGACGGCGAAGATGATGGCGACGATGATGCCGAAGTAGCGCTTCATGGCGTGAAAGCTCCGAGCGTGAGGCGAAAGAACGTCTCGTTGTAGGCCGTGTGTGCCCGAATCGGCAATTGTTCACTTCACTTCACGGTCACGTGGGCCAGGCGCGATTTGAGGGCTCCGACCAGCATGTCGATGGCGATGTCGTTGTTGCCGCCGTGCGGCACCACGATGTCGGCCCAGCGCTTCGAGGGCTCGATGAAGGCCATGTGCATCGGGCGAACGTGGCGAAAGTACTGGTGAATTACGTGATCGAAGTCACGGCCGCGCTCTTTGATGTCGCGGGTGAGGCGGCGAATGATGCGCACGTCGTCTTCGGTCTCGACGAAGAGCTTCACGTCGAGCTCGGAGCGAATCGGCTCGCTGTGCAAGACCATGATGCCTTCGATCAAGATGATGCTGGCGGGGGCCACGCGGGTGGTGGCGGCCTCTCGGAGTGAGCTGACGAAGTTGTAGACCGGCTTTTCAACCGTCTCGCCGCGCTTGAGGGCCTTCAAGTGGCTGACCAGGAGGTCGGTGTCGAAGGCGTCGGGGTGATCGAAGTTGACCTCTCGGCGCTCGTCGAGCGGTAGGTTCGAGAGGTCTTTGTAGTAGCTGTCTTGATCGATGAAGGCGATGTGCGAGGGCGACAAGGCTTCGTGAATTTTGCGCGCGACGGTGGTCTTGCCTGAGGCGGTACCACCTGCGATTCCGACGACGAGCGGCATGGCTGTGGCCGTACCAGAAGGTCAGCGAGAACGGTAGCCAGCTTCGCGCTGATGGCGAATCGCCGCTACCCGCACGAGGTCGCCGTGCTCGTCGTACTCATATTTCGCGACGTAGCCTGTCTTGCCACCGGCGATGACCAACTCACGAAGTTGCGAGCCCCGTACCCGACGCCCAATGTACGGGCTTTGGTCGAGCACCGAGATCGCCGCGACGATGATTTCAACTTGATGCTGGGCGAAGGGAGCGTCGAAGGCTTCATTGAAACGAAAGATACGGTCGAGGTCATCGAGCGCACCGTCAGCGAAGGCGATCACGAGATCTTTCGCGCCTTCGGCCGAGCCGCTTTGGTTCCGCTCGCGCGGGCACGCAGGTACGCGAAGACCTCGTCAGCGGGTATGCCCTTGCCAGAGCGCTTCATCGCGGCAAGGCGCTTCTCGGCTTCGGCCTGAAACTGGGCCTGGGCCTCTTCTGCTTCAAGCTTCTCGCGAATGGCCTCGAGCATGAACGCGTGAGCCGACTCGTCGCGCTTGGAGGCCAACTTTGCAACTCGCTGCTTGAGTGCGGCGGGCAATCTGAGTGAGACGGGCATCGTGAACTCCGAATACAAATGTATCACAGATGGGCCGGCGGCACCACGCTCAGTCGGGGCTGGTCGTGAAAGGTCTTCGTGGCTGTGCAGGGGGGCGGCGCAGTGGGCCCGGCCTGCAATTGGGTCGGGTCGCACCTCAGAGTCGCCGAATGTCTAAAGCTAAGGAACCGACGGTCACGGTTGATGCACAACTCACCGACCGTCGCGTTCGCGGCGGCTGGGCGGCGGGTTCTGTTGGTCGGCGAAATCGGGCGTCAGATTCGCGATGAGTTGGCGGAGCGCGGGGTGCTCCTGACGCTGGTGGCCACCCTCAGCGACGGCTTCGCGGCCCTTGAGAACGACTTTGACGTGGTGGTCGTGAACCCTCTTACCGATGCATGCGGCGTGGACTTTGTAAGCGCTCTGAAGGAGGGACCCGACGACCATGAGCACACCCTCGCGACGCTCTTGGGCGCGCGCGGAGCCGCTGATCGCGACGATTCTCACGGTTGATGCCACGAGCCTACTTCAGGCCTGCAAGACGAACCTCGCTTGAGGCCATGAACCTCGCAGCTTCAGGGCACCCACTTCACGACGTGCGTGCGAAGAAAAACGGCCACGTCAGCCTTGCCGATCGCACTGCTGGCGGTGCTCAACACGAGGTCGACGACCTCGTCTTCGGTGGCTTCGAGCCGCAGGTCGTTGAGGCCCAGAAACGCCAACGAGACCGCGAGGCCCACGCGTTTGTTGCCATCGACAAAGGGGTGATTTTTGACCAGGTGAAAGAGGTACGCCGAAGCCATCTCGGGAAGGGTCGGATGCAACCGCTCTCCGCCGAACGCAGACTGCGGCATCGCGAGGGCCGACTCCAACAGGCCAAGATCTCGCAGGCCGCCAGCGCCACCGTAGCGGCGGAGTTGATCTGCCTGAATCGCGAGAACTTCGTCGAGCGTCAGGAAGACGGGGTTCATTTCGCCAAGCGCTCGAACGCCCCTGAGAAATCGGCGTGGGCTCGCTCGATCACCTTCTTCAGCTTGCTGGTTCGTTTCGAGCTGCGAATGGGCGAGAGCACAATCACCTCGCCGTCGGTCGAGATCTCGAGCCTGGTATTTTTATCGATGCCGGTCTTCTCGAGCAGTGCTTTGTCGAGAACCACCGCGAGGCTGTTGCCTGTCTTGACGAGTCGTTTGGCCATGGAGCGCTCCGTCAGTACGTTGTACCGCCAACGTACGAACGGCTCAAGCCCCGCTCAGAGCTCGAACGTCTCGCCCAGCTCGCACACATGCACCGGCAAGTGCGCCACTTCGGCCTTGAGCTGATCAACGAACGCCGGCTTGAGGTGGTACAGCAGCACCTCGCACCCGCGGCGATCGAACTTCTTGAGCTCTTCTTCGAGCGTCTGCGGCGTGAAGTGCCCGGAGATGTCAGCCAGCGACTGCAGCTTGTTGGGAAAGCTGCACTCGAGCAGCAGCACCTTCAAATCATCGACCTTGTTGAGCACCTTCCAGAACTGGGTGGTCGGGCCGGTGTCACCAGAGATCGCCAGCGAGGTCTGCCCATCTGAAATGACGAACCCGCACGACTCGACCGGGTGATCGACCGGCACCGACTTCACCTTGTACGGCCCAATCGTGGTCGACGCGCCCGACTTGAACGGCTTCAGCTTGAACACGGGCGACTTCTTGTTCGGTATCTTCGTGAAGTCGGGCCACAGCACGTTGTTGAACAAGTTCTTCTGCAGCGTCTCGATGCACTCGGTGTTGCTGTGAATCACCACCGGCCCGTCGCGGCGCCCGACCAGCACGTCAGCCAGCATCGGCAGATCTTTGACGTGATCAAAGTGACTGTGGGTCAGTAGAATGTGCTCGAGCTTCACCAGCTCATCGAGCGGCAACGTCGAGGTCAGCGCGCCGGCGTCGAGAGAGAGCACGTCATCGACCAGAAAACAGGTGCTCTTGCACCCTGGCAGCTCTCCTCCATGCGCGCCCAGGACCTTGAGCTTCACTTTCAGAGGTCTCCGAACTTCCACTTCATTTCGAGGTAGCGCAGAAAATCGAACAAGCGCGCGGTATCTCGCACCACCACCCGCTCTCCAGACACCTCGATCAGCCCCGACTTCTCGAGCCGGTGCATCAGGTACCGAATCGCCGGTTCACCGACTCCGAGCTCGCGGGGCAATTCACGCACGACCAGATCAATCTCGATGCCGTCTTCGCTGGGGCGCCCGCGGCTCTGGCACATCTGCAGAATGTGGTGCACCACGCGGCTGGCAGGGTCTCCCAGCAACAGGCTCTCGATCTGGGCGTCGGCTTCAGACAAGCGCTCGGCGAGCTTCTTGATCATGCGCACCGAGATCTCTGAATTACCGCGAATCATCGCCTCGAACGTCTTGGGGTCGATGACCAAAAGCCGTGCGTCTTCTTCAACGATGGCCGAAGCGTTGCGAGGCTTGTTCGAGATGATCGCCATCTCTCCGAAGAACTCGCCGGGCCCGAGCACCGCCAGCACCTTCTCGACGTCGCGCACCTTTTTGGAGATCGCCACCTTGCCCGACTGCAAGACGTACATCTCTTTGCCGGGCTCGCCCTCGCGACACAGAACGGTGCCCTTGGGCATCTCCTTGCCGAACCGCTGGAACAGGGCTTCTTCTGCGCTCATTGAGGGGAGGTCGATTTAGCGACCGATTGACGCGAGGGTCAATTTATCTCTGTCATTTCGAGGTCAAAGAGCTGACGCCGTCCCAGTCGCTGGGGGGCGGGTTGGCTGCAAAGCCTTCGATCTCGGTCAGGTATTTTCGCGAGGGGTAGTCGCCAGGCCACAGCGTGAGCACCTTCTCGAAGAGCGCCTTGGCGTGGTCGAAGCGGCGGTTCGTCCACTCCGTGAGGGCCTGCTCGAAGGTCGCGATGGCGATGGCCTCGTCACCAGCCGGCTGCCCCTCGCCGCGCAGCTCGAAAATGTTCACTGGCAACCGTTTGCCTTTGACGCGCACGCCCCCCAGGCGCCGGCAGATCATCACGTCTTTCGCGAAGACCCAGGTGCTCTCGGCGATGATGATCTTGGTGTCGTATTCTTTGTTGGTGCCCTCGAGGCGCGAGCCCAGGTTCACCGAGTCTCCGAGCACGGTGTAGTCGACGCGCACATCAGACCCCATGTTGCCGACGATCATCTGCCCGGTGTTCACGCCGATGCCGATCTCGAGCTCAGGCAGCCCCTTGGCGCGCCACCCGGCTTTGAGCTCTTCGAGCTTGATCAACATCTTCACCGAAGCCCGGCAGGCGCGAATCGCGTGGTCGGCCTGAGTGAGTGGCGCGTTCCAAAACGCCATCACGGCGTCGCCGATGTACTTGTCGAGGGTGCCCTTCTCGTCGAAGACGATCTTCGTCATCGGCGAGAGGTACTGGTTGATGAAGTCGGCCAGCACCTCGGGCGTCATGCGCTCTGAGAGCGTGGTGAACCCGCGAATGTCGCTGAAGAGCACCGTCATTTCGCGCTTTTCGCCGCGGTTGAGCAGGTCGGGGTTGGCGAGCGCGACCTCCATGACGTCTTCGCCGAGGTAGCGGGTGAAGGTCGAACGCATCTTGAGCTTTTCGCGGTCGACCGAGAGGTAGCCCAAGAAGATGGTGCCGAACGACGAGGCCAAGAGGGTCGCCAGAGGCACGACCGTCGACACCTGCGTGCCCTTCAAGAAGAGCACGTAGTCAGCGACGAGCCAGGCCCCGCAGCCCGCGACGGCGATGATCGCCTTGACCACGAACGATTTCGAGCGCCCCATCATCGCGCCCAGGCCGATGCAGAGCACCAGCATCGCGACGAGCTCGGCGAGCTTCGCGAACCATGGGCGCGTGAGAAACTGCCGTTTGAGAATATTCGAGACCATCGCCGCGTGGGTGTAGACGCCCGGCTCGATCTCTTTGAACGGGGTGACGCGCTGATCGCCGCTGCTGCCGGCGATGGTGACGCCCAACAGCACGGTCTTGCCGATGAGCTCGATGCCGGCCGTGCCGTTGAGCACGTCGACCGCGCTGATGGTCTTGAAGTGCGAGCCCGGGCCCTCGTAGTCGATCAACGTGAAGCTCGAAGAGGGCTCGAACGGCACCAGAATTCTGCTCTCGTCAGGCAGCCTCAGGCTCGCGCCCTGAAGGTCAGACTCGCCCCGGTTCCACCCGGGTTCGATCTCTGCGCCGAGCGACTGCGCCGCGGTCTCGAGCGACATCGCTGGCAAGAGCCCGGTCGGGCCGGTGAGCTTCGAGAACAGCGCCATTCGCCGAATCGTGCCGTCGACGTCGGGCACCATCGAGAAGTGACCAACCCGCGTACCCGCACCCGCGAACCGAGGCAACGGCATCTGCGCCGAATAGTTCGACCACATGGGGAGCGTCTTGATTGGCAGCTCGAGCGTGACTCCGGAGGAGCCGAGGGTCACCGTCTTGAGCAGGTAGGGCTCGACCAATGCATTGAACTGGGCGGTTTGCTCGAGACTGAAATCGCGATCGCGCTCGGCCTCTCCGAACGGTATCGCGCCCTGCACGATCACCCTCGCGCCATGTCTGAAGGCAGCCTCGAGCTCATCATCGGGCGTCGACTGGCCGGCTTTCATCAGCCGGTTCTTGAGCGGCACCAACGCTTCTGGGAGCGGATCGGCGGTCAACAGCTCGGTCAACACCTGGCGCTCGACCTCATGCGGGTCGGCCGTCATGTCGGTGAACGTCATATCCATACCGATGGCTTTGACGTTGAGGTCGACGAGCTTGGTGAGCAACTGCGCCATCACTGATCGCGACCATGGCCAGAGCCCGTACTTGTGGGTGCTCCGCTCGTCGATGGCGACGACCACCACGTCGGTCGGGCTGTCATCGACGCCCCGAATTCGAAACTTGAGGTCAGAGGCCCGACCCTCGAGCTGCGCGACCCCGCGGTGCACCACGCCGTAGTCGGTGCCCGAGGCCCCAACGATGGGAGCGACCGTCTGCAGATGAGCCACCACACCGAGCAGACCGACAGCGAGGGCCAGGAGCTCGTACCGCCACCGCGAAACACCGGTCATGGCCGCGAAGAGTAGTCGACTTCTCGAAGGCCCAAGAATGAAACTCCGACTTCCCTGCGCTCGGGCGACTGGTAGAAGCCGCTTCGTGGCCACGACTTACAAGCAAGCAGGCGTCGACATCGAGGCCGGAGACGCCCTCGTCGAGCGAATCAAGCCCCACGCGGCCCGCACCCGGCGCCCTGAATTGCTCTCGGGGGTCGGGGGGTTCGGAGGCCTGTTCGCGATACCTCCAGGCAAGTACCGCGAGCCGGTTCTCGTCAGCGGCACCGACGGCGTGGGTACCAAGCTCAAGCTGGCCTTCGCTCTGAACAAGCACGACACCGTCGGCCAAGATCTGGTGGCGATGTCGGTCAACGACGTGCTCACCAGCGGCGCTGAGCCGTTGTTTTTTCTCGACTATTTCGCGACCTCACGCCTCGACGTCGATCAGGCCGAGAAGGTCATCGCCGGCATCGCGCGCGGCTGTGAACTGGCGGGCTGCTCGTTGCTCGGCGGCGAGACGGCCGAGGTGCCCGGGTTTTATTCGACCGGCGAATACGAGCTGGCCGGGTTCTGCGTCGGCGTGGTCGAGAAGTCTGAGATCATCTCGGGCAAAGACATCACCCCCGGTGACCGGGTGCTCGGCCTGCTCTCGAGCGGGCTGCACTCGAACGGGTATTCATTGGCGCGCAAGGTGCTCGCCGACGCTGGAGTGCCCTTGTCAGGCCAGGTCGACGGGCTCTCGATTGGCGAGGCCTTGCTGGCGCCGACCACGATCTACGTGAAAGACATTCTGGCCCTGAGGGGCGAGGTGAAGCTCAAAGGCCTCGCCCACATCACCGGGAGCGGCTTGCCAGGCAACGTGCCTCGCTGTCTGCCTGATGGGCTCAAGGCGGTCTTGAAAGAATCGGCGTGGCCGAGGGCAAAAATCTTCGACGTGCTGCAGAAGCTTGGTCAAATCGAGCGCGACGAGATGTTCAGCGCGTTCAACATGGGGTTGGGCATGACGGTGGTGGTGGCCGAGGGCGACGTGGCGAAGGCGTTGGCCGTGCTCAAAGCGCGCGGGGTCGCGGCGTATGACGTGGGCGTGATCGAAGCCGGCGTGGCAGGTGCCGAGGCCGAGGCGATCGTCATTTCATGATGCGCGTCGGCGTCTTGGCCTCCGGGAGCGGGTCGAACTTTCAGGCGCTCGTCGAGCGGCTGAACGTGGCGAGCTCTCCGGCGCGGGTCGAGGTGCTGCTGTGCAACGTGCCCACCGCGAAGGCGCTCGAGCGTGCGAAGGCGCTGGCGGTGCCGACGGTGGTGCTCGATCACAAGGCCTTCGCTGACCGCACGGCCTTCGACGAGGCAGCGGCGGCCGAGCTGAAGGCGCGGCAGGTCGATTTGGTGTGCCTGGCCGGGTACATGCGGCTGGTGACTCCGGCGTTCTTGCGGCACTTCACGGGGCGGGTGATCAATGTGCACCCCGCGCTGTTGCCCTCATTTCCCGGGCTGCACGGGGCCCGGCAGGCGCTGCAGAAGGGCGTCAAGGTGACGGGTTGTACGGTGCACTTCGTCGATGAGGGTACTGATACCGGGCCGATCATCGCGCAGGCGGCCGTGCCGGTGCTGCCGGGCGATGACGAGACGTCACTCGGCGCTCGAATTCAAGTCGAGGAGCACCGGCTGTTCGCTGAAGTCGTTCGGGCCATCGCCGATGAGCGCGTGCGGTTGGTCGGCGGCCAGGTGGTGACCTCGTGAGCGGGCCACCCGGTGAACGTGTACACGTTGCCTCCAGAGAACTCGCACGTTCACTCCAGAGAACGTGTGATTTTCGAAACCGAAGCGCGAGCCGGAGCACCAGAGCTCTCATGGTGAGCCTGTCGAAATACGGCACGGTGACCCAGGCTTCATCCTTCGAGTCCCTCAGGATGAGCGGGGCTGCCTCTCGACTCCCGTGGCCCGGGCAGGTGCGCGCGTGACCGCCGTGCTCGCCCGCCGCAACCCCGGCCCGGCCCGTCACGTTTACGACGTCATCGTGCTCGGCGGTCAGCTCGGAGGCATCATCTCGGCCACCCTGCTCGCTCGCCGCGGCATGCAGGTGTTGTTCATCGATCACGACACCGGCGCGGCCCCGTACCACCACGCGGAGTGTAAGCTCTCGCACGCTCCGTTCATCGTGCCCGCCCTCAAGCAGCTCTCGGTGCTCGACGAAATTCTCACCGAGGTCGGCCTGCTCAGCACCGTGCAGCGCCTCATGCACCCGGTCACCGTGCAGGTGCTCACCGGCAACGCCCGCTTCGAGCTCCACGCCGAGGCCGACACACGCACCAAAGAGCTCAAGCGCGCCTTGAGCACCGGGGCCGACGCCTTCGAGTCGATGTGGCAGCAGACGCTGCGCACCGGCAGTGACTCCGACGCGTTCTTCGCCAGCAAGCCCGACCTGCCACCCGAGGGCATTCTCGGCCGCTGGCGCTTTCGCCGCACGCTCCGGCGCTTCGCCCAGGCCCTCGAAGCCGACTCGCCCCTTCGCGACGCCACCCTGCTGGGCCTGGGCCCGTACCTGACCGGCCTCGAGCACCCAAGCCCGCTCGCGCTCGCTCGAACCCTCGGCAAAACCCTCGCGTCTCCGCACCTGGTCACCGGTGGCCGCGAAGGCCTGCACCACGTCTTCACCGACCGCGCCCGCGAGCTTGGAGTCGACGTGCTCGGGTCGGGTGACACCGTCGAAGCGCTCAGCTTCGAGGGCAGCAAACCGGTAGGTATTCGTCTGACTCGCAACGACACCATCTATCGCGGCGCCTTCATCATCGCCGGCTGCGATGTCTCGACCCTCGCGCCGCTGGTGCCCGAAACGCGCCGAAAACCGCTGCAAAAATGGGTATCTGCGCTCGAGCCCAAGCGCGCGGTGTTCACCATGAACGTGGTGTTGCCCGAGCGTGCGCTCCCTCGGGGGCTCGGGGCGCTGGCGATGTTCGATTCGCCAGACGTCGAGCTTGGTGGTCTGCTCGTGCAGGTGAGCCCAGCCGAGCTTGCGGCCGATCGAATCTTGAGCCTCTCCGCGAAGGTACCCCTGGCGCTGCGCGCTGGCGGAGAACCCGCCGTCAAAGCCCTGATGACCCGGGTGTGGGCCGCGGTCGACGGGGTCATGCCATTTACCAAGCAGCACGCGCGGCTGGAGTCTTCGGCGTGGATGGATGCTCCGCGGGTGGTCGCGGGCGTGTTCGAGCCCCTGCCGTTGCTGCCGCAGGTCGAAGAATCGGTGTTGGGCGTGTCGGGGCTGACGTTGTCGAGCCCGTACCAACGGCTGCTCTTCGCCAATCGCCAGGTGCTGCCGGGCCTGGGTTTCGAAGGTGAAGTGCTCACCGCGCTGCGTGCGGTGCGACTCGTCGAGCGGGTGCTGCACAAGAACGACCCGCTCAAACACCGGAGGCCGGCGGCATGAGCACCGTGAACGTGATGGCCCGCGAAGTCGCGGCGAAGGTCGTCTTCTATGGCCCTGGGTTGTCGGGCAAGACCACTTCGCTCAAGCGCATCTATGAGACGATCAAGCCCTCGTTGCGCGGCGAGCTGATGTCGCTGCCCACCGAGGCCGATCGCACCCTGTTCTTCGACTTCTTGCCGGTTCGGGTCGAGCGGGTTGGCGACTATTCGCTGCGGCTCGCGCTCTACACCGTACCCGG
>JANLPS010000258.1:0-3504 GCA_031367385.1 Archangium sp.
GCTCGAGCTTCTTGCCATGCTGTTTCTTCGCGGCTGGCTTCTTCAGGGTGGGTGTCCTTGCTTGGTGTGTGCTGCGGTTGAAAGGGGGCGAGACGGGCAGTTTCAGTCCCAGGGGGTGACGCAGAACACACCACCGACGACGTGCTTCAACTCGACGGGGGCCACGGTCACGAGCTGCTTCTGCTCGAGCTTCTTGCCTTGCTGCTTCTTCACGGTTGGCTTTTTCATGGTGCGTCCTCTTGAGGGCGAACGGGAGTGTTCGACCGCTGTGGTCAAGAGACGGAAGAGTGCGCCCGGTTTTTGCGCGAGAATCGACACCGCGACAAACAACCAGTCAAAACAACGTCTTACGGCCTAGAAGAAGGGCCGCCCATAGAAGCCGGGTCGTTTGCGCAACTGCTTGGCGTCGAGCAGCGTGGCGCGAAGCGCAAGAAGATAGGCGTCTAAGCAGGCGTGGAGCGCGGCGTCGGCCTTGGGCGAGCGCGGGTCGAACATGAACATCGAGGCCCGGTACTCGAGCTCTGGCAGATGGCGAGCGAGGGTCTTCACCGACACGTCTGCGATGCGCGCGGCGATCGTGTCTTCGGGCAGCCCGAAGGTGAGGTGAATCGAATCGTCACCTTCTCCGACGTGCCAGTGGCCTCTTGGGAGAAGCAGCGACCGGCCCGGAGTCAACCGCAGCGTGATCTGCCGTGCAGTGGGGCTCGGTTGCCGCAGTACCTTGCGGTGGCCCGCGACAGGCATCGGTAACTCGTTCGACCGCACCCGCCAGGTCTTCGTGCCGTACGTTTGGAGCAGCGCGACGTCGTGCGCATCCCAGTGCTCGGGGAAGATGTTGCCGCGCGAGAGCGAGGCGTACCCATTGACGTTGACCTCGGTGGCGAGGACCTTCGCGAGTTGGTCTGCGAACGTTTTGACGCGCGGGTGATACCTCTGCACGCGGCGCAATCGAAAGCCGGTGTTGGGTTTGGTGAGCTCCCGAAACAAGACCTCGACGTTCTTACCAAGACGGGAGCCCGGCTTGCCCAGGGCGGTGAGGTCTAACGGAGCGCCGTCTCTCATGACCACCAGGTCGCCCAGCCGGTACTGTGGCATGGCTCGAAGCAACGCCTGTTTGCCCCACATCGCCGTAGCCGTGCGCGGCGAGAGCAGTCGCCCCGACCAGATTGATTGTCGAAACAGCGCTCCGATCAAGGTGGGCATGGAGGGGTTTTCGCGCAGGGTGCTCCCCTTCAGTCGGGCTATGGCCGCTGTCGCCCCCTCGTGCATGATTTGCTCGAGCCACCCTGGCACGGCCCGTGAGCCACGAAGACTCAGCTCTTCGGGCTCGAGGAGACCGAGGACTTTATCGCCAACAAAAGGCTCTTCGCGCACGGCGGCAGGGTAACGTGAGTCTCGTTGCAAGGGCAATTGTGAGTCGCGAGCCCATTTCAAAAAACCGAAGTTGGAGTGACGCCTTTTGAGCTCTTCTCGCATCGTCGACACGATGTTCTGGCGCCGTTTTTTTCAAGAGTACTGGGGCCGAAAGCCCGCCGTATTCAAGAACGCGGTCGAGCGCCCTGCCCTCTCGCCAGCCCAGCTCTTTGCGCTGCTCAAGCGGAGCGCCGACCGCGCGCGTTCACCGATGAAGAAAGAACCGCTGCGTTTTTTCGGCGATGGCGTCAACGCGCAGGTGCTCGAAGACTTCGAGCCGTACCTGCCCACCGAGAAAGACGCCACGTATCAGTCGTACGCCAAGCGGGTCGAACAGCAGCTCGGTCACCGGGAGTGGGGCCTCGCCCTCAACGACATTCACCGCGACTCACCCGAGGTGTGGCACGCCACGCGCGAATTCGGCGATGCGATTTTTTCGCACATCGGCCTGTCAGCGGGCGAGATCTCGGCGGAGTCATTCATCGGGCCGTACCGCTCGACCGCGGCCGGCATTCACAAAGACAAGTTTCACGTCTTCACCTTTCCACTCATTGGGAAGAAGACGATGTTGGCGTGGCCGTACGCTTCGGTCGCCGACACGCTTGGGTTGCCCGAGCGCGAAGACACCGTGATGCAAAACATGGTCAGCCCGTTTCGGCGCGGAGTGCCTGGGCACGAGCCGACCGTGCTCGAAGCCGACGTCGGAGACCTGATCTACTGGCCTCCTGGCGCCTGGCATGTGGGCCAAGGGCGAGGCCACTTCAACGCGACGCTGATTCTGACGGTTCGGGTGATCTCAGACCCCAACGAGTGGCTGAAGACGACGCTCGGAGACTCGGATGAGCGGTTCGCGCCTCAAGGCCCGTCGAAGAAGGTGACCTCTCAACCGCACCTCAAACAGCTCGTCAAAGCGGCCGGGCGGCGTGCGCGCAGGCTCCAGAGCCCCTTGTTCGCCGAGCAGCTGCGCAATGAATTCGATCGCCGGTGTTCGGCGGTTGGCGTCGACCCGCCGGTCAACCCCATCACGCCCAAACCGCAGGTTCAGCCTGGTGATGTTCTCGAAGCAGACGCGCGTTTTCCAATCGTGATGCGGCGCAAGGGCGACACGCTCACCTGCTTCATCAACGGCTACAAGCTCGACCTGACCCCGGCGGCGAAGACGATGGCCCTGCTGGTGCGACGGCTCAACCGTGGGGGGCGAATTTCAGTCGACGAGCTCTGTCGGCTCGGCGCGCGCTCGCTGCGGGCTGAGGGCTACGACGGTGACACGACCCACGTGCTTGGGTTCTTGAGCACCTGCGTGTCGTTTCGAGCCCTGACCCTCGTGCCGAAAGCGTAGCGCTACGGCTTGCGACGCTCGCGCAGCCCGCGGGCAAAGTTGCCGATGACCAGCCACGGCGCGGCCTTCTGCAATTCGCGAATCATCGCGCTGATGCCGATGGCCTCGCCGCCGGCCCCGCGGTTTCGCGCCACTTCGATGTACTGCAGCGGGTCGATGGCGAGTGGGCGGGTTTGAATCTGATCGACTCGGTATTTTTTCACCAAGCGAATCAATGCATCGACCTCGCCGCGGCGATCACTCACCCCGGGGAAGAGGAGCAGGTTGAGCGCCAGGTACGCGCCGCGTTTGCGAGAGAGCGCGATCGACGCCTCGACGTCTTCCCAACCGTATTTTTGCGGCTGGTAGTACGCCTCATAGAGATCTTTGACCGCTGAGTTCAGCGAGACGCGCACCGCATCGAGCCCGACGTCGTAGAGCGCTTCGAGGCCTTGGGTCAGCGAGGCATTGGTGTTGATGTTGATGCTGCCGCGCTGGGTCTTCGCGCGAATCTTGGTGATCGCTTGAGCGATGAACTTCCACCTCGTCAGGGGCTCGCCTTCGCAGCCCTGCCCGAAGCTGACCATCGTACGACCCGGCGCATGCTCGAGGTGCCAGATCGCGACATCGGCCATGTCATCGACCAGCGGCCCATCGACCATGCGCTCGTGCGAAGCCGGAGGCCCTTCTTCGGGCTGATCACTGATGCACCCGACGCACCTGGCATTGCACATCGTCGACGCGGGTATCGCGCCCTCGTCGCGCTCGTAGAA
>JANLPS010000281.1:0-24592 GCA_031367385.1 Archangium sp.
CTCGCTCGGCCTTGAGCGCGAAATCGATCATCATGATCGCGTTCTTCTTCACGATGCCGATCAGCAAGACGATGCCGATCAACGCGATCACCGAGAACTCTCCGCCGAAGAGCATCAACGCGATAAAGGCGCCCACGCCAGCAGATGGGAGCGTCGAGAGAATCGTCAGCGGGTGAATGAACGATTCATAGAGCACGCCGAGCACGATGTAGACCGTGAGGAGCGCGGCCAAGATCAGCAGGGGCTCGCTGGCCAAAGACTCGGAGAACGCCTGCGCCGCGCCTTGAAAGCTCGAGTGCACTCCGGGCGGCAGGTCGAGCTTGGCCTGGGTCGCGGCGATCGCATCGACCGCGTCTCCCAGCGAGGTGCCCGGCGTGACATTGAACGAGAGCGTGATGGCTCGAAACTGGCCTTGGTGGTTGAGCGCCAGAGGGGCCTCGCGCGTCTCGACCTGCACCAGCTCCGAGAGCGCGATGGCCTGGCCCGCGGCGCTTCGTACGTAGAGCGACGAGAGCGACGCGGCGTCTGTCGAGTAGCCCGGCTTCACCTCGAGAATGACGCGGTACAAGTTCAGCTGCGTGTAAATGGTCGAGACCTGTCGCTGGCCAAAGGCATCATAGAGCGTGTCATCGATGGCTTGCGTGGTGACTCCGAGCCGGGCGGCGGTGTCGCGGTCGATGGTCAGGTGGGTGACCGGCCCGAGCTCTTGTTGGTCTGACGCGACGTCTTTGAGCTGAGGCAGGGCTGCGATCGCCTCTTCGATTTTCGGAGCCCACGCCTCGAGCTCAGCGCTGTCGGCGTCTTCGAGCGTGTATTGAAATTGCGTACGACTGAGCCGGTTGTCGACCTGCAGATCTTGCGCGGCCTGCAAGTACACCGACATGCCTTCGACGGCCCGCACCCGGTCTTGAAGCCGGCGAATGATCTGCTCAGCCGATGCAGCGCGCTTCGAGCGAGGCTTGAGCGAGATGTTGAGTCGCCCACTGTTGGTCGTCGCGTTCGTGCCGTCAGCGCCGATGAACGCGGCGACGTTCTCGACGTCGGGGTCTTGCAACACCTCGTGAATCACGCGCTCCTGCAGCTTGGTCATCGACGCGAACGAGGCATCGGCCCCGCCCTGCGTGACCCCCAAGATGAGCCCGGTGTCTTGCTGGGGGAAAAACCCCTTGGGGATCACCACCGCCAGCAGCGCTGTCAACACCACGGTCGAGAGCGTGACCAACAAAGTGAACGTCTGGTGCTCGAGCACCCAGATCAGGCCCCGCTTGTAGACGGCAAGCAGCCAGTTGAACGCCCCCTCTGACGCCCGGTAAAACCAGCCGCGCTCGTGCTCTTTCGGCTCTGGCTTGAGCAGGTACGCGCCCATCATCGGAGTCAGGGTCAGCGACAAGATGGCCGACACACCGATCGCCGCGCTCAAGGTGATCGCGAACTCGCGAAAGAGCCGGCCGATCAGCCCGCCCATGAACAACAGGGGTATCAAGACCGCGATCAACGAGACCGTCAGCGAGACGATGGTGAAGCCGATTTGCTTCGCGCCTTTGATGGCCGCATCGAAGGCCGAGTCACCTTCTTCGATGTAGCGCGAGATGTTCTCGAGCATCACGATCGCGTCGTCGACCACGAAGCCGGTCGAAATCGTCAACGCCATCAACGACAGGTTGTTCAGGCTGAAGCCCAAGAAATACATGATGCCGAAGGTGCCGACCAACGACAGCGGCACGGTCACGCTGGGTATCAGCGTCGCTCGAACGTTTCGCAAGAACGCGAAGATGACCAACACCACCAGCCCGATGGTCAGCGTGAGGGTGAACTCGACGTCTTCGACCGACGCTCGCACCGTCTCGGTACGGTCTGAGAGCACCGTCACCGTCAGCCCCTGTGGCAGCGAGGCCTGCAGCTGCGGCAGCAAGGCCTTCACCCGATCGGCCACCGCAATCACGTTGGCCCCGGGCTGGCGTTGCACGTTGAGAATGACCGCGCGGGTCTGGTTGGCCCAGCCTGCCAGCGAATCGTTCTCGACTCCGTCGATGACCTCGCCGACCTCTCGCAATCGAATCGGAGCGCCGTTCTTGTAGGCGATCACCAGGGGCTCGAAGGCCTTGGCGCTGGTCAGCTGATCATCGGCGGCGATGGTGTATTCCTGCCGGGCGCCATCGAGGGTGCCCTTGGGTTGGTTCACGTTGGCGGCGACGATCGCGCTGCGAATGTCTTCGAGCGTCAAGTTCGCCCCGGCCAAGGCCAGCGGGTCGACCTGCACGCGCACCGCCGGCTTCTGACCACCATTGAGGCTGACCAGGCCGACCCCTGGCACCTGCGAAATTTTCTGAGCCAGAATCGAGTCGGCCTGATCATCGACCTGGGCCAACGAGAGGCTCGGAGACGACAAGGCCAGAGTCAAAATCGGCGTGTCAGCTGGGTTCGACTTGCTGTAGGTCGGCGGCCCCGGGAGCGTTCGCGGCAGCACGCTGGTCGCCGCGTTGATCGCCGCCTGTACGTCTTGCTCGGCCGCATCGATGCTGCGATCGAGGTCGAACTGCAAGGTGACCTGCGAGCTGCCTTGGCTACTCACCGAGGTCATCTGCGTCAACGAGGGCATCTGCCCGAATTGACGCTCGAGCGGAGTCGTCACCGCCGACGCCATCGTCTCGGCGCTCGCGCCAGGCAGTGACGTCGTCACCGAGATGGTGGGGTAATCGACCTGGGGCAGCGCGGCGACCGGCAACTTGCGAAACGCCACCACGCCCGACAGCAAGAGCCCGATGGTCAGCAGCGTCGTCGCGACCGGCCTCCGAATGAAGGGCTCGGAGATGCTCATCGCTCGCCTCGAGCGTCTCCAGTGATCGCCGCCGTGCGGGGGTCGACCGCGGCGCCGGGCTTGAGCTGACTCTGGCCGTCGATGATGACGCGGTCTCCGACCTTGAGCCCCGCGCTGAGCACCGCGACGGCGCCTTCGATGATGTCGACCTCGACCGGCTTGAGCTGCGCGGTGTCATCAGCCGCGGCGACGTAGACGAAGGTGCCGTGCGGCCCGCGTTGAATGGCGGCCGCGGCAACCACCAACGCGCCTTTCTTCTGCTCGACGGTCAGCCGGGCTTTGACGAACTGGTTGGGCCACAGCGCCCGAGTCGGGTTGGCGAACATCGCCTTGAGCTTGAGCGTGCCAGTGCCTGCGTTGATCTGGTTGTCGATGACCGAGAGCGAGCCCGAGGCCAGCCGAGTGCGCCCGTCGCGCGACCAGACTTCGACACCTAAGGTGTCATTCTCGGCGGCCTTTTGAATGCGGCTGATCTCGTCTTGAGGCACCGTGAAGATGACGGAGATCGGGTCCAGCTGGGTGAGCACAACCAGCGGCGAGGCATCTGAGGCATGCACGATGTTGCCGGTGTCGATCTGGCGAATGCCGGCCACTCCGTCGATGGGGGCGACGACGTGCGAGTACTCGAGCTGCAACCTGGCGCTGTCGCTGTTCGCCTTCGAGATGCCAGCGGTGGCCTCGGCTTGGTCGACCACCGACTGCTGATCATCGACTTGCTGTTGGGCGATCAGGTTTTGATTTTTCAGCTGCAGGGTGCGTTCGAGCGTCAGCTTGGCGTTCTTGAGCGCCGCCTGGTCGCGCGCGAAGGTCGCCTGCGTCTGCGCCAGCGCATTCTGAAACGGCCGCGAGTCGATCTGGGCGAGCTGCTGGCCCTTCTTCACCACCGAGCCCTCTTGAAAGCCGACGCTCATCAATTGACCATCGACCTGACTGCGCACCGCCACCGTCGCCAACGGCGTCACCGTGCCCAGCCCTTCGAGCACGATCGGCACGTCGCGCTGGGTCGCGAGCTCGATCAGCACCGGCACTTTGCGCTCTGCGACGGCCCCTGGTCTGCCGCCTTTGCCCGAACCGCTCGACGCCGACCCGGTCACTCGCGAGATCACCACGCCCGCGATGACAAGACCGGCCAGCACCACCACCGCCAGCACCACGCGACGACGTTTCGGAGAACCCTCAGCCATGGGCCGGAGCTATGCCGATGGTTCCCTCGGTGCATCAGGCTTCCGACGAGGTCAGGGCGCGGTGTGACGAGCGGCGTTTTTCACCTTACGAACCGATCACTCCATTGCCGCGATACTGGCATTTCATCCGCTGTGGCAGACGGTGATCGAGTGACTTGGAGATTGACCCTCGTCGCGATGACACCTATCGACTCGGTCGTAGCTCACAGCAGTACGATTGACTCCCAAGGGGGAACACACACATGAAGAAAATACTTATTGCCAGCTGCGTTGCGGTCTCGATCTCGGCGTTCGCACAAGCTCCGGCGCCCGCGCCGAAGGCCGCTCCCGCGCCTGCCGCAGCACCGGCGGCTGCTCCTGCTGCCGCGCCTGCCCCTGCCATGGCGATGGATATGATGAAGATGGGCGCGCCGTCGCGCAAGCCGACCGACGAGAAGAAGACCAAGAAGGAAGTCGAAGAGTTCTTGAAGAAGTCAGAGATGGCCGAGATGAACAACGACGAAACGGCCAAGATGGCGATGATGGACTTCCCCGTCTACATGGCGACCGACGACATGAAGGGCGTGCCCTCGGCGATGCCGGTCACCAAAGACGAGTACTCGACCATGATGAAGAGCATGGGCGAGATGCCCAAAGACCTGAAGATGGCCCACAAGCCGACCATCACCGTCTTGAGCGACTCGTTGGTCTCGATGGTCGACGATTTCACCATGACCCAGGGCAAGACCAAGGCCATGGGCCGCAATGCGGCGCTGCTCGTCAAGGTCGGCACGGAGTGGAAGTGGAAGTCGATGGTCGAGGCCGGCTGGGGCGGCATGATGGGCAGCGGCGAGAAGGCCGCGATGGCTCCGACGGGCGCGGCTCCCGCTGGCGCGGCGAAGACCCCCGCGTCGACGATGTCGCCTCCTCCGGCCAACACGGCGGCGCCGGCTCCGGCTCCGAAGAAGTAATTTCTTCTTGAGAGACTGTTGATTGAAACGACCCGCGTACCGAGCTTTCGGTGCGCGGGTTTTTTCATGTCGGTGCTCTCAAGGCCCGCTGGCGTCGCGCTTCTGCCAGGTGTGCCGCAACACCCGGCCCAACACCGGGAGCCGGGCCCCATTGAAGTGCTTGGTGTTCTGCCCGGTGCAGCGCGTGAACGCCTCGCGCCGGCACGGGTTCACCAGCAGCACTTCGCACGTCACGACCACCGCGCGACGCTTGTTCTCGGCGCTCACCCGCTTCTCGCAGCGGCTGACCTCTTCGTCTTGCGCTCGCTGCAGTTCGGCTTCGAGCCGTTTTCGCTCGTCAGCGCTGCGTGCGCCAACCACTGAAAAGCCGCGAGGGGCCGAGCATTCATCGGTGGTCTCGAGGCCCTCTTCGAATGAGACCATCAGGTTGTCATCGGTGTCATCGGGCGTCGCCAGGTAGATGGTTTTCGCGCCGGGAGCGCTCGCCGAGTCGACGAAGACCGCGCCCCATTGGGTTCGCCCCCACCCCGAGCAGCTGCCAAACCCGCTCGAGACGGGGCACAGCCAGACCGAACGCTCGCAGGTGAGCGGGGCGGGGGCAGTGACCTCGACGCAGGCGGGGTCTTTGTCGGTCACTTCAAGCTTCGGCAAGCGCACCGGAGCGTTGGTTCGCGCCCACGCCTCGACGGCCTTCGTTCTGACGGCGGGGTCAGGGTCACTGAGCGAAGGTTCGGAGCCGAGCACCAGCAACGTCAGCAGCATGGCGCTCATCGAGGGCTCCCACGTGGCGAATCACTCACGCTTCTTGCGAATCGGCGACATCGTATCGCTCATCACCTGGGTCAAGCGGTCGCGCAGCCCGGTCAGCGCGGTTTCTCCGGTGACTGATTCGAGCGCCTGTGCCACGGCCTCTTCAATCGCCGCCAGGTCGCGAAAAGGCTTCGCCAGGCACACGTCGGGCCGCTCTGCGCCCAACGAGAACGGCTCTGGGTGCGCGGTGATCAACACCACTGGCAGGCCCGGCACCCGGCGTCGCGCTTCGGCAACCACTTCGGCCCCGTGCATGCCTGGCAGGTGCTTGTCGACCACCAGGCAGTCGACCTGGCCCCGGGTGACATGCTCGAGGCCCGCTTCTCCGGAGCTCGCGGTCAGCACCGAGTGCCCTGCGCGAATCAGCACCTTGGCGAGCAGCTCGCAGACCTGCACGTCGTCGTCGATGACCACGATTCGGGCGGTCACGCGCGAGCACTCGAGCTGAATCTGAGGAGTGAAATGCGCATCGGCCGGGTCGCACTCTAGTCGACCTGCGCGCCGTGCGCTGTATAAGCGCGCCATGGCAGACCCCTTCGCCAAAGAGCTTCGAAAGGCAGAGAAGACGTTGTCGAAGCTCGACGACAAATTAGCGCGGCTGATCAAACGAGCCGGCCCCTGTCGCATCGAGAAGGCGACCCACTTCGAGCCTTTCGAGTCGCTGCTCTCGTCAATCGCGCACCAACAGCTCAACGGCAAGGCGGCCGAGACCATTCTGGGGCGGCTCAAGGCCAAGCTCGGAGATGGCCTCGGCGGGTGGCCGACACCCCAGAAGATTCTCTCGGCGCGCATGCCATCGCTTCGGGCTTGTGGGTTTTCTCGCAACAAGGGCCTGGCGATCAAAGATCTCGCCGCGAAGACGCTCGACGGCACCGTGCCGACCGCCAAGGCGCTGCACACGCTGCACGAAGAAGAGATCGTCGAGCGGTTGATCGCCGTGCGTGGCATCGGCCGGTGGACGGTGGAGATGATGCTGATGTTTCGGCTCGGCCGCCTCGATGTGCTGCCGGTCGACGACTTCGGCGTTCGCAAGGGGTTCAGCCTGCTCTACGGCAAGAAAGAGATGGTGAAGCCCAAAGAGTTGCTCGCGCTCGGCGAAGCGTGGAGGCCCTACCGCTCGGTCGCCAGCTGGTACATGTGGCGGGTGCTCGATGTCTGACCCGGTCGACGACTCGGGCGAGCTGGCGAAGCTGGGGTACGCGCAGGAGCTGCTTCGCTCGATGGGCCCGTTTCAAAACTTCGCGTTGAGCTTCTCGATCATCTCGATTCTAACTGGCGCGGTGACGTTGTACGGCGATGGGCTCAAGTGGGGCGGCCCGCTGGTGATGTCGGTGGGGTGGCCGATCGTCGCGGTCTTCACCTGCTTCATCGCCGCCTCGCTGGCCGAGCTGGCCTCGGCGTTTCCCACCGCGGGGGCGCTGTACCACTGGGCCTCGATTCTCGGAGGCCCCGGTGCGGGGTGGGCCACCGCCTGGCTCAATACGCTCGGTCAGTTCGCGGTGACCGCCGCGATCGACTTCGGGCTCGCCAAGTTCTTGGCGCCGCTGCTCGGGCTCGAAGCGAGCCGCTCGAACGTGCTGCCGCTGTTCACGGGGCTGCTGCTCAGCCACGCGCTGCTCAACCACGTCGGCGTGCGGCTGGTCTCCGCGCTCAACACCGTCTCTGCCTGGTACCACGTGGCGGGAGTGCTGGTGGTCGTCGGCGCGATCGGCTTCTTCGCCCCGAAGCAGCCGGTGTCGTTTTTACTGACCTCGTATACGCACGACCCGACCAGCTTGTTGCCGGGGTTTCTCATCGCGCTCGTTCAACCCGCGTGGACGTTTACCGGGTACGACGCGTCAGCCCACGTGTCGGAGGAGACGCTCGATGCCAGTCGCAACGCCCCCCGTGGCATCATGATGGCGGTCATCGCCAGCGCGATTGCCGGGTGGCTCATGCTGCTCGCGGTGACTTTGGCGATTCACGATGTGCCCACCCAAGCCGCCGCCGAGAACCCGTTCATCTCGGTGTTGGAGGGCTCGATGGGCTCGCTTGGCACGGCGCTGGTCTGGGTCTGCGTTGGCGCAATGTGGTTTTGCGGCCTCGCCAGCGTCACCAGCAACTCGCGCATGCTCTTCGCCTTCGCGCGCGATGGAGGCCTGCCGCTCTCGAGGCACCTGGCCAAGGTCTCGAAGCGCTTTCAGAGCCCGCACGTCGCGGTCTGGGTCTCGGTCGCGATGGCCTTGCTGATCACCATGTGGAGCGAAGACGCCTACACCCTGATGGCCGCCCTCTCGACGGTCGCCCTCTATGCCAGCTACGCGCTGCCAATTTTGATGGGGTTGCTGGCGAGAAAGAAGGGCTGGCCACGCCGGGGCCCCTGGCACCTGGGCAAATACAGCGCAGTCGTCAACGTGGTGGCCCTGCTCTGGGTCGCCTTCATGCTGGTGGTGATGTCGCTGCCCCCCAACGGCAAGGCGGGGCTCACCTTTCTGGGCACCGTCGCGGTGCTGGTAGTGGCCTGGTTCGCCTGGGTGCGCCGCAGCTTCAAAGGGCCAGCTGCCGCTCACGAGTGACGAAGAGCGACAGGGTGATGGCGTAGGCCCCGATCACGTCGATGGTGTAGTGCAAATGAGCCATGAATACCGTAACCACGACAACAATATGCATGAATATCATAATCATGCGCAACGTTTTGAAGCGCCAGACATAGAGCAGCAGCAGAAACGTGGTCGAGACGTGGCCTGAGAAGAACAGGTCTTTGGTCAACGAGACCTGCGCGCCGCCCTCGGGGTTGAAGAAGCCGAACGGCGTGATCAACCGCCAAAACGCCGCCGAGCGCGCGGCATCATCGAGCCCGGCGTGAACATCGACCCCATTGACCGGGCCCAACCCGGTGACCGCGATGCAGACGCCGCGCACCAACGAGAGCAGGCCTGAGCTGACCATGGAGCGAATGTACCGCGCCCCATCGACCCGCAGCAGGGTCAGGCCGACCGGCACGTAGGCCAGGAGCCAGATGAAATAGTTCCACCGGTCGACCCAGGGCACGTAGGGCACGTGCTGCAACACCCAGTCGGGCAAGCTGGGCGCGGGGCGGGCCTCGGCCCAGAGCGCCAGCCACACCATCAGTGCCGAGCAGCTGGCCCGAAAGACGAAGCTCGCAGCGACTGCAGCGAACAACCGCTTTGCGCTCACGAGGCGATGGTGGTTTCCATCGCGACCGCGGCGGCGTGAACGACCGCGGCGATTCGAACCGCGTCGTGCACGTGGTCTTCAGTCAGCCCACCGGCGAGCGCCTCTTTCTCGTGCGCCTGCATGCAGATTTCACAGAAGTTGATCGAGCTGACCGCCAGACAAAACAGGTCGAAGTCGGGCTTGTTCGAGGTCACCGCCGTCGTTCGCATCATGCGGAGCCGGGCGGGCTTTTGCGAGTACGACTCTTTGCCGATGCTGTGGCGAAATCGGTAATACACGTTGTTCATACCCATCAAGATCGCGGCGGCCTTGGCGTCGTCGAGGGTGCCCTCTTCGATGCCGGCGGCCTTCGCGTCGGCCAGCACCGCGGCGATCAACTTCGCATTTCGCGCGGCATAGGCGCTGGCGAGCGCCGACCCCCAGGCTTGCGGCTTCGACAAGGTGCCGGGTTGAAGCACGGTCTGTAGGTTGATTTTGATGTCGCGCGCCGCGTCAGGCAGCGTCTCGCGAATGGCGTTCAGGTTTTCCATCACGGTCTCCTCAGGGTAAAAAAGAGGGCGTGGCGAGGCAAAGCCCACACCACACCCCACGGCATGAAACAGCTGGTGAAAAAACTTACGCCGACTTCTTGAGCTTGGCGGTGAGGGTCTCGTCGCCCTCTTTCCAATTGCAGGGGCACAGCTCGTCGGTCTGCAAACCGTCGAGCACGCGCAGCACCTCGTCGACGTTACGGCCGACACCCAGGTCGTTGGCCGAGGCGTAGCGAATGACGCCGTCTGGGTCGACGATCATCGTGGCGCGCAGAGCCACGCCGGCGGTGGGGTGCACGATGCCCAGGCTCGCGCCCATGCTCGGGCTGATGAACAGCAAGGGGTGGTGCAAGCCCTTCAGGTCGGCGTGGTTGTTGCGCCAGGCCAGGTGCGAGTGCTCATTGTCGGTGCTCCCGCCCAACACCACCGCGCCGCGATCGGCGAAGTCTTTCAGCTTCTTGTCGAACTCGACGATCTCAGTCGGGCAGACGAACGTGAAGTCTTTCGGGTAGCTGTAAAGCACCAGCCACTTGCCGTTGAAGTCTTTGTTGGAGACGTCTTTGAACTCCTTGCCCTTCTCGACCGAGACACAGGCAGGCACTTTGAAATCAGGCAGCTTCGAACCGGGGGTCAGCATGGTGTTTTCTCTTTTCGTCTTGTGAGGTGGAGGGTGGGACTGCAATCAAAGCCGGGCGAGCTCACTCCCGGCGTGGCTTCTTCGAGGCGCCCAGCTTTTTGCCTCGCATCACGACCATGTACTCGCGAATCGCGTACCCCTTGAGTCGCGAAACGTCGCCGACCTTCACCAGACCCCAGGGCACGTCTTCAATGCGCCCGGTCACGTCGTCGATGAAGTGGTGATGGGGTTCTAAGTTCGGGTCGAACACCACCCGCCCTTCGGCAATCACCAGTTGCCGCAACAGACCTTTTTCAACGAATACGTTCAGGGTGTTGTACACCGTGGCCCGCGAGAGGAGCGGAAACGATGCCTGTACACGCGCCAAGACCTCGTCGGCCGAGGGGTGCTCGTCGGTCAGCAGCGCGTACTCGGCCACTGCCAGGCGCTGCGCCGAAGGCTGCACCCCGTGAGCTCGCAGCATGTCGACCAGGTTTAGACTCATTCTGGCTTTAGACATAATCTAGATATTGACCATGTCAACCTGAAAGACCCGTGCGGCTCGCTCATTTTTCCGACATTCACGTGACCCACTTTCCCCTCACTGCGGCGGGGGGCTTCGCGTTCAAGCGCCTGCTGGCCATCGGCAGCTACTCGGTCGCGGGGCGAGGGGCCCACTTCGAGGGCAGCAACGCGCGCATCACGGCGCTGCTCGATGACGTTGACGCGCTCAACGTCGACCACGCCGTCTGCACCGGAGACCTGACCGGGGTCTCGACCGAGCCCGAGTTCGCCGAGGTCGCCGCGCGCTTCGGGCCATCGAGGCTCGCACAGCCCGAGCGGTACACCGTCATACCCGGCAACCATGACCGGTACGTCGCAGCCGCCCAGGGGCGCTTCGAAAGATTCTTCGGCACCCTCTGTGATCAAGGCCGTTTTCCCCTGGTGAAGTCGTTGCCTGGCAACGTGACGCTGGTCTGCGTCGACACTGCCCGGCCGACCAACCTGATTGACTCGTCGGGCGAGGTGGGCACCGCTCAGCGCGCCAAGCTGCTGCAGGTTTTGACCGACCCAAGGCTGCGAGACCACTTCGTGGTGCTGGGCTTTCACTACGGCTTGCTGCGAATGAACGGTCAGCGCGATGGCCGAAACCACGGCCTGCGCGACGACCTCGCCATGCTCGAGCTGATCGACCGCCCCGAGGTGAGCCTCGACCTGGTCATTCACGGGCACCTGCACCGGCCGTTCAAGCTGCGCCCCGGGCGTCGCACCATCGTGAACGCGGGCAGCGCGACAGACCTGCACGTCAACGGAGCGGGCTTCAACGTCTACGACATCGACGCCGCCACCCACCGCGTCACCGTCTCGCGCCGGGCCTGGAGCCTCAGCGCCGGCCGCTACGTCGAAGATCTCGCCTCACCGGTCTGCGGCGAATTCAGCACCCGCTGACCAAGCGCACCGACTACTTCTTCTTCGCGCGAGCCCGCCCGTCATGGGTGACGGTGACCTTGGTGGCGATGCCTCCGCGCACCCACCAGTCGCCCTCGACGACCATGCTGCGGGGCTGGCACACCCGAACCAGGTCTTCGAGCACCCTGTTCGTCACGGCCTCGTGAAAGGCGCCTTCGTTGCGAAAGCTCCATAGGTAGAGCTTGAGGCTCTTGAGCTCGATGCACAGCTTTTCAGGCGTGTAGCGAATGCGAAAGTGCGCGAAGTCGGGCTGGCCGGTCAGCGGGCACAGGCAGGTGAATTCTGGGCAATCGAACGCGATTTCGTAGTCGCGGGCGGGCGCCGGGTTCTTGAAGGTCTGCAAATCTTTCGAAGGCTGACTGGGCATGGCGGCCGGCTGATACCATGCCCTGACGATGCGTACAGCGCTGCCGCAGGCCCTCAGTGTGCTCCGTTCAGGGGGGCTGATCGCGATGCCGACCGAGACCGTCTACGGCCTGGGGGCTGATGCCTCGAACGAGCTGGCTGTGCGGCGTATTTTCGCGGTCAAGGGCCGCCCTTCGACGCACCCGTTGATCGTGCACGTGGCTGATTTGACGGCGGCCCGCGCCTGGGCGTCATCGTTTCCCCGGGCGGCAGAACTGCTGGCCAGCGCCTTTTGGCCCGGCCCCCTGACGTTGATCGTGCCACGCAGCGCCAGAGCCTCTGACGCGGTCACCGGAGGCCAAGACACCGTCGGCCTGCGGGTGCCTGATCACGCGTTAACCCATGAATTGCTGACGCTTTTCGGAGGCGGAGTCGCTGCACCCAGCGCCAACCGGTTCGGTCACGTGAGCCCCACCACCGCCCAGCACGTGCGCGATGAGCTCGGCAACGAGGTCGACTTCATTCTCGACGGAGGCCCCGCGACGGTCGGCGTCGAGTCGACCATCGTCGACGTCAGCCGAGGGCCCCCCAGGCTGCTCCGACCCGGCGGCGTCGCGGTTGAAGACCTCGAGCGCGTGCTCGGAGAAGCCGTGCCTTCGGCCACCGACGCCACCGACATTCGAGCGCCGGGCATGATGGCCTCGCATTACGCGCCCAGAGCCGGCCTGTGGTTGGTCACGGCCGCCGAGCTCGCGCACGAAGCTCACACCCGAATGGCTGCCGGCGCCAAGGTTGCGGTGTTCGCTCCAGCCTCGGTCACCCTGCCCCCAGGCGTGGGCCGCTTCGCGGTGCCAGACGACGCCAAAGGCTACGCGCGCATGCTGTACGCGTTGCTGCGCGAAGCCGATGATCAGGGCTACGACGTGATTCTCGCCGCGCCTCCCGAGGCGACCGGGCTTGGGCTGGCGGTTCGAGACCGACTCAGCCGCGCCGCCCACCCGCGCTGAGCCCCCCTGCGCTGCTACGGCGCCCGAAACGCAGCCAGCTCGTCGCGGTTCGACGGCACATGCAGCGCGCCCGACACAATCTGCGAGCGCAGCGCCTCGACCCTCGCCAGCGCCTCAGCCTTGCCGGGGAAATCGATCTTCACCTCGGCATACGTCACCCCGCCTTCTTTCAGGCCCATCACCACGTCTCCGCTCGAGAACTTGGCGGCAGCGAGGTCTTTGGCGGCCAGGTACACCGCGTAGTCGACCCGCTTGATCATCGAGGTCAGCATCGCCTCGGGCGCCAAGTGCGACTGATCTGAATCAACGCCAATCGCGTACACCTTCTTGCCCGCCGCCCGCGCCTCCTTCACCGCTTGAATGACGCCCACGCCGTCGCTGCCGGCGGCGTGAAAAAGCACCTCCGCCCCTTTATTGATCAGATCTTGAGCGACCTGCTTGCCAGCGCTCACGTTGTCGAAGCTGCCGGTGTACTGAATCATCGCGTTCACCTGCGGGTTGGTGGCCTTCACACCCGCGCGAAAGCCGGCCTCGAACTTGCGGGTTAGCGGCATCTCCATGCCCCCGATGAACCCGACCTTCTCGGTGGCGACGAGCCCGGCCAAGGCGCCCACCAAAAAGCTGCCCTCTTCTTCACGAAAGACCACCGTTCGCACGTTCGGCAGGCTCTGCACGGCCCCCTTGGCGTCGAGTATCGGGCTGTCGATCAGCAAGAACTTCGCCTTGGGGTTGGCCTTGGCGATCGCCTCGACCGAGTTCTCGAGCATGAAGCCGGTGCCGATGACCAGGTCAGCCCCTTGATCGACGAGCAGCTGCAAGTTGGGCTGGTAGTCTTCTTGCGCTTTCGACTGCACTGCGATCGGCGTCACCGACAACGGTGTGACCTGCGAGCGCAAATCAAGGGGGATGGTCGCGGTTCGTTCTTCGGCCGACATCGGCAGGTATTGGCCCGACGAGAAGCGCACGCCGCCGACCCAGCTTTCGAGCCCGCGCAGCGCCGAATCATTGAACGACTCGTCTCCACGGCCCGCGAGGTCGGTCACCAACCCAATGGTTTGCTTCTTCGAAGCGGGCGACGAAGGCGCCGTACCGGCAGCGGCCCCCGCTTCACCCTTTTTGCACGCGGTCAGCGCGACCAGCGCGACCAGCACGGCTCGATTCATTCGCATCGCGCCGATATCGCACAGCCTGGTTCAGCCGCCACCGGCAAACGTATTACCGACCGGGTCGCCAGAGCCAGGCGTGCCTCCGGTGCCCGACGGCAAGGCCACTTCAACCTCGGTCAAGGTCGAGAACGCGGTGTTGGTATCGCAGGTGGCGCACCCGGTCTGGGCGTAGCCTTCTGACGACACGACCACCACCGTGGTCGCGGGCCCCGAGAACTGCAGCGCTCCGGTTCTCACGCGAGGGCGAATGAACAGCGTCACGCGGTAGCGGGTCTTCTTGGGGTCGGTGTTGTCATCGAACACCAGCGGCGCCGGTAGCGGGTTGCACGTCGCCGCGGTCGAGCACAGCGGCAGCGTACCCGGCGTGACCTGACCGGTTCGCAACCGGGCCAACCCCTCTTGCACGCCCATGTTGCTGTTGAGCACCGCCTGGCCCTGCAGCTGCGTCGCGGTCATCGCGTAGGTGTCGAAGTACGAGGTCTGCACCAGGCGCGTCGCCAGCAGCGTCAACACGAGCACCAGCACCAGCACCAGCAGCAGTACGTACCCACGTTGTGCTCGTCTCATCGCTGACCTCACTGCGTCGCCAAATACGCGTTGTACAAGTTGACGGTGATCTCGCCTCGCGCTCGCCGAATGCCATCGGCTGCGGCTGCGGCATGGTCGAAGCTGGCGACGTCACCCGCGCCCGCCCGCCGTTCGCCGCGCACGGTCAGCTGAATCACCGCGCCCCGAACCAGAGCATTGAGCGTGCCGACGGTCGCCGCGCCGCCCAGACCGCCCACCTCGCTCACCGCACAGGGGGCCCCCGTGGGGCGATCACCGCAGAGGCAAGGAGTGCCAACGACAGCGCTGCAGGTGCCCGCGGCCTGCGCAGTGTTATCGAACTTCGCGCCCACCATTGGAGCGACCTGAAGGTTGTCGACCCCCAGCGCCAGCGCGTCGATGTTGCCGCCGTAGACGCCCGTGGCGGGGTCGGCGGTCTGCACGTAGAGGCCGAGGTCGGCTCTGCCCGCGCGCTGGTAGACGAAGATGCGTCGCCGGGTCACCAGCTTGTAGACCGAGACATCGTTGTTGTTGGCGGTGATGGAGCAGACGGCCGCGGGTGTGGTGGTGAAGTCGTCGTTGAGCATCGTGATGTTCAATTTTCTGGGCGAGGTCGACGCGACGCCGGTGATCTTCGCCAGACACGATTGCTCCGGGTTCAGGTCACGGCTGATCACGATGAAGGGCGAGACGATGGTGGTCGCGTCAGCCCACTCGGTGTCGGCCAAAGGGTCGGCGTTGAGCAGGTCGAGCACGGTGGCGGCGCTGTTGAGCGTGCCGTTCGTCACAGAGCCCGGCCGACGCATGGTGGTGTCACCCCACGCGACCTCGATCACGTCGGTGCCCTTGATGATGCCAGCGGCTGCGGATGACGCAGGGTCGACCACCACCACACCACTACCGTCTCCCGCCATCGCGCCGGTGCCGACGTTGTTGCGAACTCGAAACGCAAAACGCGCGTTGGAGTACCCCGCGCCGGTCGAGGCCAGGGTGCGGTCGAGGGTGGCCAGTGACAGCGCCAGCTGCGCCTCAGCGGTGCTCTGCCGGGCTGAACCCTGGCTCATCGTGAACATCGAGGTCGCCGCCAGCGTCGCCGCCAGAATCACCACGCTCGAGATCGCGAGGGTCATCAACAGCTCGATCAGCGTGGTCCCGCGTGCGCCCCTACCCATGTCGAATCGGAGCGCGTTCATGGGCAGCTCTTGGTCAGGTACCCCGTGTACTTCTCGACCATGTGCGGGTGCGGCTCGGTGGGCGACGAGGAGTCGACCCAGTCCATCGAGACGGTGAGAAACTTACAGCAGAGGTTCCCCGTGCCAGCGCAGCAGGTCTGCCCCGTCGGTAGCTTTCGACCCGCCGGCAACACGCTGTTGCAGTCGGTGTTGACCGTGACCGTGAACTCGGCGGCGCGCCCATCGGGGTCTTTGATGGTGTAAGGCAACGCCGGAACCGTCAGCGCGGTGAACCCCTGCTGCACGTAGCGCTGGTATTCTTCGCTCGCCAACCGGGTCATCGCCGAGTGTTTGCTCGCACCGGTGCGGCGGTTGGTGATCATCGCCACCAAACCGGTCAGCGCGGTGAACGAGATCAAAAAAATCGCCGACGCCGTCAGCACTTCAATCAACGAGAAGCCGCGCTTCGACGTGAGTCTCATGGCAGGGCCACCGTGCCGTCGCTGCGCACTTGAATGAGTTGGAGAATGCCAGTCGGGTCGAACTTGTGGCTCAGCGTGAACACCAGGGGGTACTGCGTCGGCACGAGCACGCTGCGGCTGCCATTCGAGCTCTCTTCGCAAGTGTCGCCGATGTAACCGGTCACTTGGCCGTTCAGGTCATAGACGAACTGAATCGTCTTGCTGTTGTCGAGCCCGGTCACCCCGGTGGGCATGTCGAGGTCGAGCACTTCGTCCATCGGGTGGGAGTCGAGCACTTTGTCTCGCAGCGCCACCGTAGCGTTGACCAGATCGAGACCCGCGGTGGTGGTGTCGATTACCGATGGCGGCACGACTGGCACCACCTTTCGAAACGAGGTCGTCATGCCCGGCAACGTGTCTGGCGTCGAGCCCGTCGTCGCCTTGCCGCGAATGCAGATGACCGTCGGCACGCCGCGCGTCAGGGCCTGGGTGCGCATCATGCTGAACAGCGAAGTGAACGTCGTCGCCTCGGTGCTGACCCGCGCTCGCCGCGTCAGGCCGATCAAGCTCGGCACGGCCATCGCCGCCAACAAGCCGATGATGGCCAGCACCACCATCGTCTCGACCAGCGTGAACCCGTGCCGTTTCATGCTCATCGCCTTAGCGCACTCTCTTCCACGACTTGATTCTAAACGGCGTGTTGTTCTCGCTCGCATCGATGCTGCCGGGGTGGTCGGGGGCTCCTGACGAGGTGAAGACGACCTTGTTACCGACCGCCTGCAAGTCGCTCAAGATGCCCGGCTGCCCGACGCGAACGAAGCGCGCCCGGCCACCGAACGTCGCCGCCGTGCTGTCAATCGGGCTGCTCGAGGTGTCGACCAGGCAGTTCTGCGCCACGCCTGTCAACCGGTCGAAGCAATACAGCGTGCTGTAGCCCGCCGCGCCACACAGGCTCGCCGCCACCGCCGGAGGCGTATAGACCGCCACGATGATGTTCTTGCCAATGATCGCGGGCTCGCTGAGCACCTTCTCACCCGTCGCCTGGTTGAGCACGTAGCCCCACCGCAGCTTGCTGGTGCAGTCGCTCGAGCTCCCCGTCTGGAGACTTTCGGTGTCTTCGACGGCCCAGAAGTAGTTGGTGGTGCCCATGTCGAGCGCGTTGGTCGCGTCGCCGCTGCCCACATAGATCATCGTCGCCGAGGTGTTCTCGTCGAGACCGATCAACGGTCGGTTGTACAGCGACGGCAACGTCAAGTCGGGCCAGGGGAGGCTCTGGGCGCCAGCCGCCATCGTCACGGTGGCTGCCGCGTGGTCGGGCAAGGTCTTGATCGGCGCCCGGCAACTCGCCTCGTCGCTCGCCCCGCTGTTGATGTCGTGCATCCGGAACGGGTTGAACAGCTTCTTCGGCCTCCAGTTATTAATGTGCTTGCTGCTCACGTCCATCGACCAGAGCACGCCGTTGGTGTCGCCGAAGTAGACCCGCGACGCGCGCGAGCCGTCGATCGGGCGCATCACGCGAGGTCGCGCGGGCACCTTGTTGCGCACGCTCACCAAGGCGTGGGCCGCGTTGTAGACCTGGTTGGCACCATCGACCTCCCACTTCGCTTGGTGATGGCCGCTGTCTTCGAGGGGCACTGCGTTCTTGCCACTGCGTGACGCCGGGTCGGCATCGAGCACGTAGAAGTAGTCGGCGACATGAGGGTTGCTGGTGTCGTCGCTGAAGCCGCCGCCCATGAACACGCCCCACTTGTAGTAGTCGTCATCGACTCGAACGCGCGCGATCGTCGGAGCTGACCACGTCTCTCCCAAGTTGGTGTCGGCCGGCGCGGCCGGGTTCGAGTTGTAGTCCCACATCCAGCTGGGCGAAGTGATGTCGGTCACGTTGAGCGCATACATGAACGGGCCGCCGCGACCGGTGGTGCCGACGAGCATCGCCTTCCAGCCCGCTCCGGTTGAGTCTTCGCAGTCGCCTTTGCCGAAGCAGACCTCTGAGAGGCCGAACGAGCCGTCGGCCAACCAGGTGTGACCGCTCACGCGAGGCGACCCAATCGAGGGCAGCAGCTGGTGGGGCACGAAGGCCCAGCGCTCTTCGCCACGCCAGGGCTGTACGTCGGTCACGTGGTCGCGAATGGCGTGTACGGTGCCGGTATTCGACCCGACGAAGACCGTCGTCTCGCGCGTGACGGTTGCGGCTTTGTACGCAGCGTACGCCAAGGTGAATGCGCCTGAATTGAAGTGGGTGGTGGGGGCAGCCGGGTCAAGCGCCGGGCCGCGACCTCCGAGCTCGGTATACGGAGCCGGAGCGGTGTACGCCGACGAGAAGTACGGCGCATACATCGCGGTCGGTTGCGAGTGATAGATGTCAGAGACCCGTGAGACCTTGACCGAACCGTCGTTGTAGGTCGCATCATCGGGCGAGGCGCGGTCGTTGCGAACGAACTTGATGATCTCGTTCGCGGCATCGCGATTGACGCCGCAGGCGCCCAGCGTCGTGATGTCTTCGACGAGGTCTTGCGAGGTGCCGCTACACGAGCTGGCGACGTCGAAGTCGACCAGACTCGTCGAGCCGTGCGTGCGGGTATACAGCTTGCGCGGCAAGGTCGAGGCGGTCGGGCTGACCGGGCTGGTCTGCGTGTGCAGCTTCGAATCGAACTTCCACTCGGGGAAGAGCGCCACGCCGGTCGAGCTGACCGCGTAGGCGTCGAGATAACCGGCGTACTCCAGAGGGCCAGCACCACCAGTGGCGTGAGCGAAATATGCCGCGTAGAGGCGCTTCGCATCGCTGGTCACCGTCGGCTTCGAGCGCGTGTAGAAACCGCTGAGCTGAGCTCCGACGATCTGATTGAGCGCCCGCAGCAAGCTCGGGTAGTCGCTGGCGTTGTACGCATGGCCCGCAACGTTGTCGCTGTTGCCCGCCGCGTCGACCGCGGTGCCGACCGCGCGCGTGAAGGTGTCAAGCGTTGACGACTGAATGCCGAAGCCGACGACGTACACGTTGACGCCGGCGGCGTTGGCCGCTGCCGCCTGGGCCGCGAGACCGCCTGCCACGACCGGGTCTTCATTGCCGTCGGTGACGAGCAGAATCGAATATCGCCGGCAGCTGCCAGAGGGGTCAGCGAGCTTGGTCTGACGCAAGAACTCGAGCGCGTTCTTCAGCGCGCCAGTCAGCGGAGTGATGTTGCCCAGCTCGGGCATTCGCAGGCCAACTGCGTCGCCGCCGGCTCCGAACTTCTGAAACAACTTGAGCAGATCGACCTTCGGCGTGCCGAAGTCGGCGAACGAGATCGCCGCGGTGGGCGGGTAGATGTCCGAGACGCTCAGGCCGCGGTCTTTCATGCCATGCAACGCAGGCGAGAAGGTGTCGAGGTGCGAAGAGTTGATCGGCGCTCCGCCCCAATACGGCGCGGTGAAGTTATTGCCCGTGACGCTCTCGTTGTAGAGGTCGGCGATCAGGCGCGGCGCGTCGGTGGTCTGCGGCGTCGCCGGGTGCAGGCTCGGGTTGGTGTAACACCAGTCAGACCAGTTCGGGGCGTAGTCGAGGTTGTTGGCGGGGTCGACCGCGAACTGTGAGGCCGGGTCACCGACGGCGCACCCAACGCCCGGCTGCATCGCCGGGTTCACCTTGGGGTGGGCCCAGGTGCTCTGTGTGAACTGATTGAAGCGCCGGTTGCCTGCCGAGCCCCAGCGGAGCTTGCAGAACTTCGCGTCAGCCGGGCAACCGCTCGTGCCGGCGGCGATTTGCGCGGCGCACTTGACCGGGTCAGGAGCCGAACCGAAGCCCCCGACGCTGGTGAACGACGGGTTGAGCGCAGAAATCGGTCGGGTGGTCGAACAATACTGGTCGCTCGGCGTCGAGCTTGCCGCATAGGTGGGCGCCGCGAGCACGGTGCCGGCAAAGTCATCGTTGAGATACGGCCAGGTATAGACGAACGACTTCTTGGTGTAGTTGTAGACGAAGCGTCGATACTCGCAGCGCGCTTCGAGGTTGTACCAATTGTAGATTTCTCGCGAGTACTGGCAATAGTCGGTGGCGATCGCCGGCACGGTGCTGACGTATTGGGCCTTCAGGCGTTCGATTTTGCAGGTCACCAACTGACCGTCGGTCGAGGGCACTCCGCGAATCGGGCCAGTGGCGAAGTCGCTGAGCGGCGAGGCGCCGCGAATCGCGCAACGACCGGGAAACGAGGCATCGGTCGCCCCGCACCCCAGGCCAGTCACCGACGTGAGCAGGCCGGTGCCCGGAGTCGGAAAGGTGTTGCTCGTCCACGTGTCGTCGGTGCCGTCGTAGCAGTGCGCCGACCCCGACGCGACCGCCGCCAGGTCGAGCGTGTAATAAAAGGGCTCCCACACATCGGCCGAGGCGTTGCGCGCGTAGCTGCCGATGGTCAGGTTGGCGTTGAACGCATTTCGGGTGGCGTTGCACAGCGTTGGGTCGGCCGTCGGCGTGTAGCCGAAGGTACAAGAATACGACGTCGTCGGCACATCGGTCGAGCCCACCCGGGTCAAGTCACATTGGTTGTCGCCTGGGCCGCACGATGGCCAGAAGCCCATGGTGCCCGTGTATGCCACCGTCGCCGGGCACACCGAGCCGCCCACTTCGCTCACAGGCAGCCAGGCCGCGCCATCGGTTCGGTGATTGACGAAGTTGCGAATGAGGCCGCGAACGAGCTGCGGGGGCGCGCCGAGGTCTCTCCAGACGGTCGTCTGCTGAATCGGGAAATCGAGCGAGTTGTGCTGGTTGAAAAACGTGCAGCGGTTGCCTGCGGTGCAGTCACCCGGGTAGGTCGCGCTGGCAGGCGGTGGCGTGCTTGGTACGTCGGCGAATGTGTCGGGAGCGGTCAGGCAGCTGCCCCCGACATCGGCGGCCCTCACCAGCAACGGGTGGGTCACGTCCCAGTAGCTGTCGGCGCTCGACCAGAACCGCGGCGGCACCTCGAGGGTCTTGTCGGGCGGGGTTGAACCACCCCAGCTCCAGCTGCCAGGCCCACCGGTCGGTATCTCGGTGCGGTGGGTGACATCTTCATGCTGAAAGGCAGCTGGCCCGGCGACCACGCTGGTGAAGCTCTTGTCACATGAATGGGCCCCCGTTTGCGGCAGACACCCGGCAGGGTAGGCATTGTGGGCGTCGGTGACGCCGCTCATCGCCTCAGGGTGGCAGGCAAACGTCGCGTGGGCGCCGGCCGCCGCAGGCGTGCCGACCGGGCCGAACTCGGTGTCAGACTTGATCCACAGCAGGTTGGCATTGGTGTTGGTCGTCGTTTTGGCGATCACGTCGTACGCGCAGTCGGTGGCGTAGTTGCTGGTGATGGCGGGGTGAACCTGCGACCACATCGTCTGAAAGTAGCCACCGGCCGCCATGTCGAGCGTGTTGGCGGCGTTGTCTGAAATGATGCGGTGCAACGCCTTTTTGGCGATGCAGAACTTCGAGCCGCTGCCCGGAGGGCACGGGTCGGTCGAGCAGCGAAACTTCACCAGGGCATATTTGCCCGGCCCGGTGCCGAAGCAGGGGTCGCCCGCGAGGCTGTCGTCTGCGAGAAAGGTGCAGCTCTCTTGACCCACGCACAGGCTCTGCACTTTGGGTTTGATGTCGAGCCACCCGCGGTAGGCTGAGACGCCCGCGCGCGACTGCTGCGTGCTGCCGCTGTTGTTGCAATGCCCTGTACCGTCGAGCGCCAGGTTGTCGGTCATCGCGTTGATGTTGGCCATCGCGCAGGGCGAGCCCGTCGGGTCGAAGGTCGCGGAGGCCGGCGTCTGGGCCACGCCACTCACGTTGTTGACGCGCTTGCCGTAGGCGGCCCAATCAATCGCGGTGATGTGCTGCCCCGCGGGGCAGGTGAGGGTCAGAGGCTGGCCCTGAAAAGCGCCCGTGTCCTGGGGGGGGATACCGGGCACGGCCGACCACCCCGCGCTGTTCGGGTAACGCACCGTATCGGGGTCTTCACCGCAGATCGGCGCCGAATCAACCGAGTCAGCCTCACCGTCGTAGTCTTGAAGCGGCAGGTTTTGGGTCATGTCGGGCGTCGAAGACATCGACTTCGACGTGTCCATGATGATCAGCATGCGCGGCGGAGCGGTGGCGCCTCCGAACCCGGGTACGTCATACCCGGGTAGCGGAGCGGCCGCTTCGGCCTCAGACCGCAGCTCGACCGGCAGGCGCAAAAAGGCGGGGTTGGCAAGTGCGTTGACGAGCATCGCCACGACCAGCACTTTGAGACCACCGAGAAACGAACGCATGGCGCACTCCTGACCGAGACCTGGGCGGCGCCTGAGCACATCTCGTGCCTAAAGCCCCTATGGGAGAAACCCACCTACTCGGTGCATCAGCAGTCCACCTTTCGGCAATTATTGCGGAGTACCGTACCTTTGGTGCGTGGTGAGCACTACAGTGCACAGCAGGTACTTCTCGTAGACACTTGACACTCGCCCGTGCTTACCGTGCTCCCCTCATGCGCCCGTACGAAGTGATCAAGGCCAAGCGCGACGGGCAGGTGCTCTCGCCCGAAGACATTCGCGCGTTCATCGACGGCTTCACCCGCGGCACCGTGGCCGACTACCAGATGTCGGCGCTGTGCATGGCGGTCTTCTTCAAGGGGCTCAACCCTGCCGAGCTCGGGGCGTGGGCGCGCGCGATGCTCGAGAGCGGCGAGGTGCTCAACCTCGAAGACACGCCCGGGCGCAAGGTCGACAAGCACTCCACCGGCGGCGTCGGCGACAAGGTCTCGCTGTCGCTGGCGCCCCTCGCGGCGGCCTGCGGCGTGCCGGTGCCGATGATCTCTGGGCGAGGGCTTGGCCACACCGGCGGCACGCTCGACAAGCTCGAATCGATACCGGGGTTTCGGGTTGATCTCTCGGTCGCCGATTACCGGCGGCTGGTGCGCGAGGTGGGCGCGTGCCTCATCGGCCAGACCGCGACCCTCGCGCCAGCTGACAAGAAGCTGTACGCGCTGCGAGACGTCACGGCGACGGTCGACTGCATACCGCTGATCGCCTCGAGCATCATGTCGAAAAAGATGGCCGAGGGCATCGACGCCCTGGTGCTCGATGTGAAGGTCGGCAGCGGCGCCTTCATGAAGACCCAAGCCGACGCGCGAACGCTGGCGCAAACGATGATCACCATCGGCCGCGAAATGGGCAAGCAGGTCATCGCCTTGCTCACCGAGATGGATCAGCCGCTCGGGCGCACCATCGGCAACTCGCTCGAGGTGATCGAAGCCGTGCAGATGCTGCGCAACGAGGCGCCCGCCGACTACACCGAGGTGACGCTCGCGCTGACCGCCGAAATGCTGGTGCTGGGAGCGGTCGCCAAGACGCCGGGCGAGGCCAGAGAACAGCTTCGGCGGGTGATCGCAGACGGCTCGGCCGAGAAGAAGCTGTGCGAGATCGTTCGCGCCCAAGGCGGCGACCCGGCGGCGATCACCGACCTGAGCCGCTTGCCCACGGCGAAGCAGACGACCCAGGTGACCGCGGCGCAGAGCGGGTACGTCACCGCGATCAACTCCGAGGCGATGGGGTTGGCGGCGATGTCGTTGGGTGCGGGGCGAGAGAAGACGACCGACCTCATCGACCCAGCGGTGGGCTTCGTGCTCGAGAAGAAGGTCGGAGACCCGGTGGTCAAGGGCGAGCCGCTGGTCACCATTCACTTCAATGCCGAGGCGAAGCTCGAAGACGTGAAGCGGCGAGTGAGCGCGGCGTACAGCGTTGGTGCGACGGCTCCGGCGGCACGGCCGCTGATCATCGAGCGGCTGACCTAGCGCGCCTCCGGCAGCCTACTTGAGCTCGCCAGCGCGCTTCTCGAGCGTCGCGGCCTTGCTCTTGAGCTCGTCGACCAAGCGCTTCAATTTGAGCCGCTGCGCATCGAGGCTGGCGACGTCATCGGCGTCGCGCATCGTGTCGCTCAGCCCGCTGCCGATTTGCGGCCGCGCATCTACGGCAGTGGTGACCCGAATCGCCGAGTTGTCGACTCCGCCGAAGGCGTCTGACTGCGCGGCGGGCGAGGTGCCCCCCGCACCCGCTGAACCCGCGGTCGGTACCGCCTCGCTCGCACTCCTGCCCGTCGCCGACGACGTCGTGCCTGCTTCGAGCGTGGTCACGGTGCGCTGCATGCGCAGCCGGCGGTCTTGATCATCGAACATCGACTCCTCGCCCAAGAAGCGCTGCACCCGCCGATCGAGGTCTTGTTCGTCGCGGCGCTCTGCCAGACGGGTCTCGACCGACTTGAGCTCTTTGGCGAGCTTTTCTTCGTTGTCGCGCAACAGCTCGGCCTGCTCGAGCAACTCTTCGGGGTCGTCTGACGGCTTGAGCGTGTCGAGCGAGGGTACCACCGTCACCGGCAGCGCCGCG
>JANLPS010000284.1:0-35062 GCA_031367385.1 Archangium sp.
TTCGCGGGTCGCTCAGCGTTGCAAACCTTTCAATCAGCGTGGCCGTGACCCGCGCGGGCTTCTTCATTGCCACCGTCGATCACACCGCCCAAGCGATCGCAATCATTCAATGAGTCGGTGATTTAGATGCGATCGCCCTGCCGCGCATCGTCGGCAGGCCTCCGTTCATCAGTGATTTCGAAGTTTTGACCCGCGTTCAGACGTCGATCATCACCTTGAGCGCCCGGGTTTGCGCGGCGCGGGCGAAGGTATCGTACGCGTCGAGCACTCCGGCCAGCTTGAAGCGGTGGGTGATCAGCCGCTTGGGGTCGATGGTGCCCGCCTTGAGCATCTTGAGCAGCACGGGGGTGCTGACGGTGTCGACCAGCCGGGTGGTGATGGTGATGTTTCGGTCCCACAGGCGTTCGAGGTGCAGGTCGACCTTGGTGCCGTGCACGCCGACATTGGCGATTCGGCCGCCCGCGGCGACGATCTCGGCGCACAGCTCGAAAGTCGCGGGCACGCCGACCGCCTCGATGGCGACGTCGACGCCCCGGCCCGAGGTGAGCGCCATGATTTTTTTGGCCGCGGTGCCATCGCTGCTGTTGATGACCGTGGTGGCGCCGAACTGCTTGGCCATCTCGAGGCGGTTGTCGTCGAGGTCGACCATGATCAGCTCGGCGGGCGAATAGAACTTCGACGAGAAGAGCGCCGAGAGGCCCACCGGCCCCGCGCCGACGATGGCCACGGTCGAGCCCGGAGCGACCTCCCCGTTGAGCACTCCACACTCGTAGCCGGTGGGGAGAATGTCGCTCAGCAGCACCAGCGCCTCGTCATCGACGCCCGCCGGCATCGCGTACAAGCTCGTGTCGGCGTAGGGGATGCGAACGAACTCGGCCTGGGTCCCGTCGATGGTGTTCCCCAGAATCCACCCTCCGTTTTCGCAGTGCGAATACATGCTCTTGCGGCACGCGGCGCACCGGCCGCACGAGGTGACGCACGAGATGACCACGCGGTCACCCACCTTGAACGTCGTCACGCCTTCTCCGACGCGGTCGACCACGCCCACCCCCTCGTGCCCGAGAATTCGGCCCGGGGCGCAGCTGGGCAGGTCGCCTTTGAGAATGTGCAGGTCAGTGCCGCAGATGGTGGTCTTGGTGACTCGCACCACCGCGTCGGTGGGCTGCTTGAGCTCGGGTTTGGGCCGCTCCTCGAGGGCCTTCTGATTCGGGCCTCGGTAGACGAGCGCTTTCATTGGCGACACTTCGGGGTTCGCAACATGGTGGGGCCTTTCTGGGCTCTTGAACAGCGAGCGCGTGCCCCCACGGCAACTGCATACCCGTGACCACGACCGGCGCTTCGCGACCTGGGCGCTCCCGTCGCAGCGGCGATGGCCTCGAGCGTGGGGCCGATGCAGACCTGCGTCTCGCGCCACGCGCTGTTCTCGAGCCCAGAGGTCAGCGGGGCGCGCTCAAACGGCGCAGAGTTTGCGCCAGACCGCCAAAAATGCGCGTTCGCCTCGCCTCGTCTAGAAGGTGATGCCGCCACCGCCGGGCGCGCCGTAGAGCGCCGAGCAGGTCGCCAGGTTGATGCACGCGGTCGGGCAGACGCCGTTGGTGCAGAAGTCTTTGTACGCGAGGGGCCGGGGCTTGGCGCCCGCCTGGTTGACCGCGACGCCGATGCCGACTCCGGCGGCGACCACGGCCACGATGCCCGCCCAGAAGTACCACCGCTGGTAGATGGGCGTCTCGGTGCTCGCGGGCGCGACCACGGCAATCGGCGCGTCATTGATCGCGCTGGGCGTCAGCGAGGTGTCGACCGGGCGATCTGGCGTGGGGGTCACCGCGGCGACGGTGGTGACCGGCGGCTTGAACTTCACCGAGATGGGGTAATCGCGGCCGGCCACGAAGGTCACGCTCTGCTTGTCTTCTTTGAAGCCCTCTTTGCGAATGGTGATTTCGTAGGTGCCAGCGGGCCACTCGCGCTCGGCGATGGGCGTGGTGCCGATGAGCTTGTTGTTGATCAACACCTGGGCGTCGGGCACGTCGCTCGAGACGGTCAGCACCGCCTGCACCGCGTTGAGCTTGGCGTCGAGCTCGACGCTCTTGCCGACCGCCACCGTGACCTTCTTCACGAAGTTCGAATACCCGGGCCGCTTGATGGTGATGGTGTGCTCACCGGGCGTGAGCGACTGGGTCGACGGCGCCGGGCCGAGCTCTTTGCCATCGACCAGCAGCACCGCGTTGGTGACCGTGGCCGGCAGCACCTTGACCACCAGCTCACCCTTGGCGATCGCCAGCGGTGCCAGGTCGTCATCGGCCACCGGGGTGGGCTTGGGCTTGGCGGGGGGCGGCTTGGCGACCACCGGCTTCGGCTTGGGCTTGGCGGCGGGCGGCTTCGCCTTGGGCTTGGCCAAAGGCGCCAGCGGGGCCAGGTCATCTTCTTGGGCCAGCGCTGGCACGGCCAGGCACACCAAAACGGTGATCAACAAGCGCGTCGACATGGGGCGGCACGCTAGCACACACCTCGAAAGTGCAAGGGTTGGCGACTGGGCTAGGGTCACGCCGTGGCTCGCTTGATTGCCGTGGTGCTGTTGGTGCTCTGTGCGTGCCCGCGCGCGCTTCCTCCACCGCCCCCCGAGCCTCCGCCCCCCGCGCTGCATGTGCCCGAGGGCTGCCTTCAAGACCTGAGCGGCCATTGGGTGCACAGCGATTCGAGCTATTACTACGACGCCTTCGACGATGGCGGCACCCTGACCCTGCTCGGCTGGCACCGCTTCACCCCCGACGCCGGGCCCCGGTACCGCCAGTTTGCAAAGCCCCTTTGGCGCGATGCCGGCGCAGATCAGCCCGACGCCGGCCAGGCGTTCTGGGACGCCGGGTTTCCCCCAAGCCCGGGCTCGGTGGTGACCCTGTTTCGAACCCCGGCCGGGTTCGTCGGCGAGGCCGTCGCCCAGGTCGCGCACCCGGTGGGCCGAACCTGCCAAGCCCGCTGGAAAACCGAGGTGTTGAGCTGCTTCGACGGGGGCCTGACGCTCCGCAGTGAGGCCGAGGTGGCCTTAAGCGATGTGTGCCAGCCGCCGGTCAACCCGCAACCCACTCATTTTCTCGAACATCGATTGAGTCGCACTCCCTAGTTACAGGCTTGCACACAGGGGCCCGGGAGTGACATGCAGGGCTTTTAGACGCCTCACCCTCGCCCTTCGTAGGAACGCTCACCATGCTTCAGTCTCGCTTCGGCCTTCACGCCGCTGTCACTCTTTTGATGGTTGTCGGTATGTCGTGCACGTGCGGAAAGCCGCCGCTCAAGGCCAGCGACGCCTGCTTGGGGGTCGAAGGTGCGCAGGTTGACCACACCGAGGCCTGCGGAGACACCGCCGAGTGCGGCAATCACTTCAGCTGCCGTTCGCCCGACAAGGCGCGACCGGAGCTCAAGTGCTGCTTGTTCGCCGACCGCGCGTGCACCACCGAGGCCGACTGCTGCCCCGGCCAGACCTGCCCGTCAGATCGCAAGAAGTGCTTCGACAAGTACGTCTCGTGCGAAAAAGACTCTGACTGCGGCGATCGCGGCGACCGGTTCTGCGAGGTCTACACCGACACGTACGGCGCCTCGTCGCGTTGCCGCTTCAAGCCTTGCGGCACCGCGGGCAGCTGCGCCGATGGCCTGTCGTGTTTTCAAGGCGAGTGCATCGCCGACCTGCCCTGCAACGGCGTCTGCGCGCTGGGCAGTGGCTGCGTCGCGACGAACGACCGCTGCCAAGACTACAAGTCACCCGAAGGCCGACGCGAAGCGGCGTGCCCGATGAGCTGCGCGGCGGGCTTCATCGCCACCTTCAAAGACGGCCGCAACATTTGGGACTCATGCACCATCGCCACCGTCGGCTGCGTCTGCGCCGAGCTGCCCTCGCTGCACAGCAACGACTTGGGCCGCTTCTCGGCCGTCGACGCTGACCCGGGCAAGACCATCTACTCGTCGACCTATGACGGCCAGTACGGCGACTTGGTGGTGATGCGCTACGGCCTCGACGGCGCGAAACAGGGCATCGACTACGTCGACGGCGTGCCGACCGGCAACATCAAGTACGGCCCCTCGGGCGCCCGCGGCGGCATCGCCGAGCCGGGTGACGACGTCGGCCGCTACACCGACATCGCGGTCAACAATGGCCAGGTGTTCGTGAGCTACTACGACGCGACCAACGCCGACTTGAAGGTCGCCGTGCGCGGCACCGACGGCGTGTGGACCAAGCACAAGGTCGACGGCATCGGCGACGTGGGCTTGTACAGCAGCATCGCGATCGATTCAGACGGGTTGGCGGGCGTGTCGTATTTCATGCGTGCCGCCGATGACACCTTCGACGCCACCCAATGCCCTGGTGGGCCTCCGGTGGGTCAAAAGAAGTTTCTGACCGCGCTCAAGTTCGCGCGCGCCACCTCGGCCTCGCCCCGCAGCCCCGCCGACTGGACGATTCGCACCATCGCCTGCATGACCCGCCCGACGCCCCCCTGTGACACCTGCAACGGCGGCGTGTGCGCCGACCCCGGCACCGGCCCGGCCTGCCTGCCCCCTGCGACCACCTGCACCAGCTGCGACGCGAACGCCGAAGTGTGCGTGACCGCGGCTGGCGCGGCCAAGTGCGCCAAGAAGTACAACCCGTCGACGCTGCTCGACGTGCCGATGGGCGTTGGCGTGTTCACCTCGATTGCCTTCACCGGCAAAGAGGCGGTCATCGCCTACATGAGCCGCACCATTCCCGCTGGGGCCAAGGTGGCCGATGGCGACCTCTACGCGGTACGCATCAACGCGCAGAACGTGCCCGGCGCGCCGGTGGTGATCGAGTCGGCCGGAGACACCGGGTACTTCCCCAGCGTGAAGTTCGAGCCCACCTCGAAGAGCGTGGCGATCGCCTTTCACAACTTCACCAGCAAGACCTTCAAGTTCTATTACAGCCAGAACCTGCAGCCGGGCGTGACGCTCGAGACCATCGACACCGGCGTCGACGTGACGCACCCCGGTGAGCAGAGCCTGGTCGGCACCGACAGCTCGCTCATCTTCGGGCCGACGCTGGGCCAGGTGTGGGCCGTCTACCAAGACGCGACCCGCGGAGACCTGAAGATCGCCAAGCGCGCCGTCACCTGGGTGCCGCAGACCGTGGTCACCGATGGGGCGGTCGGCTTCTTCGCCGACGGCGTCTACTCGGGAGGGAAGATCTACACCACGCACGCGAAGCTTCACGCGCGGGTCGTCGCGGGCGAGCCCCGGGTCGACAACTCCCTGCGCCTCGAGACGTTGCCCGCGAATTAACAAAGAGACCGCCGAAGCCTCGCCCCCGAGCGCAAATGCAAACGCCTGCCGTCATTGCCGTCACCCTGGAGGTGGCCGAGCCGCGGCAGGTGCTCGAGCGCCATTACCCCAATGGGCGGCTGGGTGGCCTGACCATCGATGGCCGCCCTCCCGGGGCGCTGGGGCAGCACGTGGTGATGACGGTGCGGGTCAAGAAGCCGGCGCGCGACTTCGCCGTGCATGGGCAGCTGGCCTGGGCGCGGCGCAAGGCCAGCAAGCAGCTCGGGGAGTCGTTCGGCGTCGATTTTCTGCCCAGCGATGATGCGGTGCGCCTGCGGCTGCTCGCCTTCGCGCGAAACGAGCTGACCGACGACGTCACCCGGCTCGAGCCGAGAATCGCGGTCGAGCTGCCAGCGCGGGTCATCTTCGGAGGCCGCTCCCGCAGTGAGTTTCTCGCCGACCTCTCACCCAGTGGCGCCTTCATTCGCACCTGGGACCCGCTCGAACCGGGCCTGCACATCGAGCTCTTGGTGCGGCCTCCACGAACGATTCTCGGGCTGCAGTTGCTTGGGCGGGTGGCCTGGCAGCGCAACGCGGGCACCGACCCGGGCATGGGCATCGAGTTCTTGAACAGCGACCCGATCATTCGCGAGCGCATTCGCCGGCTTCTCGAGCGGCTCAGCACGTCGTAAACTTTTTAGAGGTTCCTCATCGGCCCGGTCGCGCCACGAAAGACCCGGCCAGCCTGAGTCTGCAGCTCGGCCGCGACCTGCGCATTTGAACCTGTGAATTCAATCACCGTGTCGCCGACCCGCGAGATGCTCGAGCCCTTGACGAACAACGGGCACGACGGCCGGTCGAAGCCGGTCTTCTCGGCGTAGGCGAGGTGGCAGGTGAGCATCTGCTTGGTCTTGTCGACGTCGACTCCGGCCTTCATCACCAGCTGAAACCCCAGCGGTACGTGGCGCACCTGCGCGACCGACGACGCGAGCAACGGGCAGGAGCTGCGCTCGGCGACGCTGAGCCCCTGACAGGCTTGGGCTTCGAACGACTCGAGCTTCTTCGCGGCGGCGAGGTGCGCAGCGGCGGCGCGCATGTCGGCGTCGGCCTTGGCGAGGTGCGAGTCGCTGGGGTTGTAGGTCGCGATGCGTTCTTCGGGCACCTGTGCCAGCGGCGACATCGACATCGGCATCAACCGCGTGTCGTCAGGTGAGTACTGGTTCTTTTCGCTCTGCGCTTCGGCTTTGAGAATCGTCGCCTCGTTGCGGTGCTCGGCGGCGGTCATGTCAGTCGCGTGAACGTGCGTGCAGCTGATCAACGCGACCATCACCACAAGGAGAGCTCGAGCGTTCATGCCCGAAAGGGCTGCATTGCAGGTGCCACAGTGCAACTCGTTGATGGAGTTGTCGCGGGGCGAGGCTTCAGGCGGCTGTGAGGCGAGCGTGCGTGGCGTTACTGCCGGCGGTGGCCCAGAAAGTGAAACTTGAGAAAGGCCTCGGCGGCGTTGAGGGCTGGGTCGCCAGGCGTGGTGGCCCGGGCGGTGGTGAGAGAGGGCTTCACCGCCGCCGTGAGGGCCTTGGCGCGGGCGACGATGCGCAGGGCTCCCGCGAGGTTCTCTTCTTCAGACTGGAGCGCCTCGTACAGCAGGCACTGGTAGCGGCGGCAGGCCAGCGGGCGCTGCCCGTAGACGGTGCAGCAGGTGCCAGCGAGAGCGCTGCACGGTTGTCGCAGGGCGCGCGCTCCGGTGGGTTTGGTCTCGATGGTCAGGCCTGGAGGAGGAATCTCTTCGGCCGTGAGCGGGACGACCGAGAACAGGGTGCCGTCGCAGCAGAGGCCACAGGCTTGGCAGAGGGCTCCGAGCGACATGGCGGTCGTTTAGTGAGGTGGTGCCAGGAGAGACAAGCAGGTGCCTTCGTTCTGCAGCGAGATCAACGAGTTGTCGCTGGCGCGGCTCGTGCTTCGGGGGGCGCCCATGAGCGCGGGGGCCTTTCGAGCGGAGGCGGTGAACGCGGTGCTGCGAGCCGCCGCGGCGCGCATCGGTGAGCCGCGACGGTGGGCGACCGGTCACATGGCCCGGGGGCTTGGCGGGGTGAAGGTGAAGCCCGAGTCGGCCGACGCGGTCGCCTTTTGTGCGTACGGGGCGCTGCGAGTCGAGGCGCTGCGGTTGGTGCGACCGGGCGGCGATGCCAGGGCCCGTGGCGTGGCGCTGAAGCTCGCCGAGGCTGCCGCGAAGCACCTGGGCGTGGCGATGCTGCTGCGAGGGTGGCAAGTACATGCGACCGACGCACCCCGCACGGTGATGGAGTGGAATGATCACCCCGGCCGCACCTACGCCGAGGTCATCGACGTGTTCGTTCATGCGCTGAAGAGCTCGAGACCCGCACGGCGCGTGGCCTGAGCAGCAATTTGAAAGGGCGGCACTTGTGGTTAAAGACGGCGCTCGATGCTCACCGACCTCGATCTCAGCGGCTTCTGGAGGACCTCGAGTGACGCTGAGAGCTACGTCGACCTGCCCCTCAGCCTGAGCCGCGTCGCGCGAGTCGAGCAGTTGCTGGGCTTCAGGCTCCCTGCCGGGTACCTGGCGATTGCCCGAGCGCAGAACGGCGGCATTCCCGCGCGACCCAATCACCGCACGGCGGCCGCTACGTCATGGGCCGGCGACCACGTGGCCCTTCACGGCATCTTCGCCATCGGCACCAACACGCCGTACTCCCTGTGCGGAGAAAACGGGAACCAGTTCTGGCTCACCGAGTGGGGCTACCCCGCACTCGGCGTGTACTTCGCCGACTGCCCCTCGGCCGGGCATGATCTGCTGTGCCTTGATTACAGGGTGTGCGGCCCCACCGGCGAACCCTCGGTCGTGCATGTCGACCAGGAGCGCGACTACACCATCACCCTGGTCGCGCCCGACTTCGAATCATTCGTGCGCGGGCTCAAGAGCGATCGCGACATCGGCACACCGTAACGCTCGTTACTGCGCGCTGCAGGTGGAGGTGCTGCAGGTTTGGCCACCACAGAGGCGAAAATTCGCCGCGGCACAGTCACCGGTAATCGGGCACAGACAGGTGGTGATGAGGCCGCCGACACAGCAGGCAGTCCAGTCGGTCGGCACTCCTGCATCGAAGCCCGCCATGCCGGCATCGTATGTCGACGTGCCAGCATCGAAGGCGCTTCCGGCGTCGAACGAGGTCGAGCCGCCATCGCTTGCCCCACTGCCGGCGTCAGAGGCGCCGATGCCCGCGTCAGGGTACGACATACCGGCGTCTTGGCTGCCTGGCTGGAGCGGGTAGCACGCGCCACCCGCAGCGGCCTTGTAGAACGGGCTGCACCGGCTGCCCGCGTAGCACTTGCACCCGGGGAAGATGCGGCTGCTGGCCAGCTCACCGGGCGCGGCGGTGTGGGTGTCGAGGGTGTAGGTCGCCTCGGCGCAGCAGAGCGACTTCTCACCCGCCGAGGGCTGGGTCTCGTCGAACAACGGGTCGAAGCAAGCCGCCGCGAGCACCGCGGTCAGCACTGCCAACAGCCCTGTGAGCGAGCGCCCGCGCATCGAGCGCACCCTACACGACCCAAAGGCTTCGCGCGCACCCGAGGCTCGGGTGTGGCTGCAGTGAGGGTCGATCACCAGACGTAGGTCAGACCGAGCGAGGCAGAGAGCCGCGGCAACACCGTTACTCCCGCATCTTTTCGAAGCACTGCGCCACCCGCCGAGCCCAGCAGGGTCGCTTCGAAGGGCCCGGCGAGGGGCACGCGGAGCTCGACGACCAGCACGGCCAGCGGCCCAGCCGAGGTGCGCGGGGGCAAGCTGGGCAGGTTCGATTGCAGCACCAACAGCGCGCCAAGGTCGACGCCGACCAAGATACTCAAGGAAGGGAAGATGAAGCGATGGCCGGTGCCGACCTGGGCTTGCAGCTCATGCTGAACGAATTGGGTCAAGGCGCCGGTGCCGGTTCTCCACGTGGCCGCCACGCTGATTTCGTTGAGGGCTTTGAAGACCGGCAGGTCGAAGCGAAAGCGGAGGTCGACGCCGGGTTGGGCCGACAGGCCGCCGACCAGGCCCGACGAGATGGCTCCTGCGAGCGAGAGTGCGAGCTGAGCCGGTGAGCCGCCTTTGACCGCCACGGCCCGCAGGCCCGAAGCGCGCTCGAGCTCGGCGTCACGAAGCACGACGGTGCCATCGGCAGGCACTTGCACCTGCCGCGAGAGGACTCCCGCGTCGGTGCGAAGTCTGACCGTGTACGACCCTGGAGGCAGCGCGAGGGTGAGTGTGCCCGTGGGTTTGGTCACGTCGGCCATCACCGCGTGGGTCGCGGTCTGGGTGATAAGCCAGTGGCCCGGGCTATCGACGCCGAGGGTCAGCTTCGAGTGGCTGCGCGCAGGCTCCGAGAGCACCAGCTGACCCTGGCCGTGGAGATCGACTTTCAGGTTGGGGTGCTGCACGCCCGCCGAGGAGCCGAAGGTCGACTCGAGGGTTCGTGACCAGGCCCAGGCATAGGCCTCGTCGAGGGTGACCCGGCCATCGCCTGATTCGTCGGCGGCTCCGCGGAGCCCGAGGACGAGGAAGTGGGTGAAGGCCGAGCCCCGGAGGGACTCTGATTCTTGCGCGTATTCGTCGGCGCCCGAGGCGGAGATGAGCACGCGGCCTTGAAGCCCACTCGCCTCGACCACGACTGGCGGCGCGTCGACGGGTACCAGGCCCTTGGCCCGGGTCATTGAACCGGCGCGGCAGGCGTCGATGATGAGCAGCCCGACATCGACTGGGGCTTGCTTGACGAAGTCGACGAGCTCGGCGAGCGGGAGCTCAGAGCCGTCGAGGTGGAGGGCGCCTTCGCCCGCGTGGCTCGAGACGTAGATGGTCAATCGATTGCCGCGCTGTGCGGCGCTCCGCATGGCGATGCGAAGCTCGTCGAGGGCGTGACGCACGCTGGCGGCGGAGGCTCCGAGCACCAGGGTGGCATCGGTGGGGGCGACCTGGCCGAGCTCGACGAGTACGTCTCGCATGCGCTGGGCGTCGTCTTCGGCGAAGCGAAGGGTCTCGTCGCCGACGTTGCCCCGGTTCTCACCGACAATGAGTGCGAAGCGGCGCTCGGCCTGCGCAGGGGTGGCCACGAGCAGCGCGGCGAGGGCGAGGAAGGCCACCGAGCTCGAGCGCATGCGATGCGAAGACGGGTGGCTCGGCGCCCGACCCCGCTGAGGGACTCGAGGGGCCGGAGGCGCTAGGTGCACGCGAATCGAAGCCGGGTTCGCGTCGCTCACCGCGAACGGCGATGCACCGACCCGCTCGCCCTGAGGGACTCGAAGGGCCAGAGGCTCGAGGTGCACGCGAATAGAACCCGGGTTCGCGTCGCTCACCGCGAACGGCGATGCACCGACCGCGCACCCCCGCTCGCCCTGAGGGACTCGAAGGGCCTGAGGGTAAGAGCGAACGCAAATAGAAGGCGGGTTCGCGTCGCTCAACGCGAACGGCCATGCACCGACCGCGCACCCCGCGTGCCAAACCCGTTCGGTCAAAGCGCAGTCGTTCGCACGCCAACGCCATGCATCGCGGGACGGCGCAGCCCCAACCTGGCCCCCAAACGCATGCTTTCGTGTTCCCGCAGCCTGTGCACGACCCCCAAACACGTGCTTTCGACCTCCCGCAGCCTGTGCACGACCCCCAAACACATGCTTTCGCGCTCCCGCAGCCTGTGCACGACCCCCAAACACGTGCTTTCGCGCTCCCGCAGCCTGTGCACGACCCCCAAACACGTACTTTCGCGACCCAACATCGCGAAATCTGGTCCGAGCGCAGACCCTCCGCCGCCGATTCACGGAGTGACCTCGAGCCGCATCGACACCGTTCTCGTGCCCACGGCCCCGCCGTCAGGCATCGCCCGCAGCAGCGCATCGAGCGCCACCGACTCATCACTCAAAAACGCCCGCAACGTCAGCGACCCGGGAGTCACCTGAAACTCCGCCAACTTCTCGCGCGCCCCGCCCTCGAGCCGCTGCGAACGGTCACCCTTGACTGGCCAGACGATGTCGACGCCGCCGCTCTCGTCGACCGACAGCACCGCCGCATACGCCGCGCCGCCACCGCCCATCGCCAAGGTCACCGCGCTGCCCACCGGCACGCTCGTCACCGCGCCTCCATCGAGCAGCACCACCAGCTCGGCCGTGCCCTTGACGCGATCGCCTCCACCCGAAGCCCCCAGGCGCATCACCAACACGAACGCCACCGCCACCGGCACCGCGAACGCGAGCACCTTCACCCACCACGCCGCCGCAGGCCGTTCATTCGCGACCACGACCTGGCTCTGCAAAATGCCCAGCCTGCGCCGCGCCTCGGGCCGCTCGAGAAATGCCGCCGAAGCCGCTTTGCGCGCCACCACCGCACCAGCGCACTGCGCACACCCATCGACATGGGCCCGCGCCTCGGCTTCGACGGGCAGCCCCGCCGCCACCGAGTCGAGCACCAACGGCGAGACATGCTCACTCACGAACGAAGCTCCCTGCGCGGCACCGGGCTCATCGGAGCGGGAACCAAGCGCTGCCCCCTCGGCCTCGCGAACATCACGCACCGCCGAGGCGAGGCCACAACGCACCGCTGCTCAGGCACCCCATCGCCACGCACGCTGATCCACAGGCCGCTCATGTCGTCGCTCCCTTCGGTAACGCGCCCAGCGCCGCCGCCTTCGCCCGCAACGCCTCGACCTCTCGGCCAATCGTCTTTCGCGACAGCCCGACCGTCTGCGCCACCTCGTCTTGGGTCAGCCCGTCGATGAACAACAACGTCGCCACCGCCAGCTCGCGCTCGGTCAAATGCCCCACCCATTTCTGCAATAAATTGCGCGCCTCGACCGCGCCCACCTCGCTCGGCGCCGCGGCTTCGACCGCGTTCTCTTCAGCGACCGGCTCGCGAAACCCGCGGCCCCGAATCACGTTCAAGCAAATGTTCGTCGCGATGCGGTAGGCCCACGTCATCGGGTTCGCCTCACGTCGAAATTCGTCGGAGTGCACAATCATCTTCTCGAACACCTCCTGCACCGCGTCCCACGCGTCGTCGTCTCGACCCAGCAGCGTGCGCGCGCGGCGATACACCACCGGCGCACACTGTGCGTACAGCGCTTCGAGCTCCCGTCGGCTCAAGGGCACCTGCGCACTCCTCTCTGACACGCCAGCGCGGGGCCGTGAGACATCACGTGGGTCTACAGCGCCAACACGCCCGACGCCTTGGTCATCAGCGCCAGCCGCCGTTGGGTGACCGGGCTCGAGCCATCGATGAGCGACCGGGTCTCTTCGAGCACGCGCTCGAGGCTGAAGAGGTGCACCGACGAGTCATCGGTCGGCGTGCCGCCGCTCACTGGAGGCAACCACCCAACCATCTGATCGCTTTGCCCTTTTGCGAGCGCCGCCACCGCCGCGAAGCCCAAGCGGCCGGCCACCGCCCGGTCTTGGTAGCTCGGGTTGCCACCCCGCACCACGTGCCCCAGCACCGTCGCGCGAATCTCGAGGGTCGGCATCTCGGCTCGCATCGCCTCTTCGGTCATGCGCACCAGCCGCGTGCAGGGCGCCGAGACGCCCTCGGCCTTGATGATGAGAATGCGCCGCTTGCCCCGCGCGAACCCGTTGCGCACCACGTTCGACACGTCTTGCACCAGGTGCTCTTCGCTCTTGCCCTGCTCGCGAATCAGCACCGCGTCGGCGGCCATGGCCACGGCGCTGGCCATCGCCAGGTAGCCACAGTCACGCCCCATCACCTCGACCACGAAGGCCCGTCGGTGCGCTCGCGCGGTGTCACTGATTCGGTCGCACGCTTCGACGATGGTGTTCAGCGCGGTGTCGACGCCGAGCGCGGTCGCGGTGCACCCGATGTCGTTGTCGATGGAGCCCGGTATGCCAATCACCTTCACGCCAAACTCGGTCGACAGCAGATGCGCGCCGGTCAACGAGCCGTTGCCGCCGATGACGACCAACCCCTCGACCTCGTTCTTCTTCAGCTGTTCGAAGGCCGCCGCCCGGCCGTCGCGCTCGCGAAACCGGGCGCTGCGGGCCGAGCCGATCATCGTGCCGCCCTGCCCCCCGGCCGCGTCGACCTCGACGTCGACCGAGACCTGGCCATTGGGCAGCACGTGGCTCAGCTCGCGAAACTTGCCGTCGATGAGGCCGTCGTACCCTTCGAGCACGCCGACGACCGAGAGGCCCTGCGCCGCCGCGAGCTTCGAGACCGCCCGAATCGCCGCGTTCATGCCGGGTGAATCACCGCCAGAGGTCAGCACTGCGAGCCGTTTCATGTGGGAATGCTCCTCTTGGAAATCGAAGTGTCTCGTACCTTGCGTCACCTGGCTACGGGGTCGTCGGAGGTGTCGTCGGTTTGGTCACCACCGCTGGAGCCGAGCGCCACAGCCCTCCGGTCGAGAAGGCCTGCCAGCCCCAGGTCAACCAGCGCAACAAGGCGAGCGCCATCCACAATGACCAGGCGAGCATGGCCAGCCGGTAGACATTCATCGGCAACGAGACCACCCACGCGCGAGGGTACGCCGACTCGGTGCGATCTTGAAACCACTGGAGCAACGAGGCGCTGCTGCCATTGCCTCGAATCTGCATCTCCGGGTGGCCGAGCAGGCCTTGGTACACGCTGATGCCGATGATCAGCAGCGCGGTGAAGGTCACGCCGACCAGCGCCAGCTGCCGCAGGTTGAACCACCCTCTCGACAATTCTGGCTTCTCTTTGCGCCAGCCGAGCAGTACCAGCCAGCCGAAGACGAAGGCGATCGCCGCGATGGGCACCTGCGAGAGGCCGAGCGCGAGCAACACCCACTGCCGCGTCTTGAGTGGCGCCCACGGCACGCGTGAGAGGCCAATCGAGACGAGCAGCAGCACCAACAAGAAGCTCCAGAACAGCACCGCCGGGCCCATGCGCGGGCCTCGCAAGAAGAGCACCCAGCGGTCGGTCGGCACATGCACGCGCACCTCGGCGTTCACGGTCGGAGCGCCAACCTCGAGGCTGGGGGTCTCCCACGAGCTGCCTTGGCCGCTCGACTGTTTCCACACCAGCACCACCGACTGCGAGCCCGGCACGAGGGGTATCGAGACCGTGTGCCCGTCTTGCCGAATTGGCTGCTGCGTGCCGTTGACGGTCACGTTGGTCAAGGTGGCGTCGTCGGGCAAGGTGAAGGCCTGCAGGCCTCCGCGTGACGAGCGCATGTTCGCGGTGAAGCGCACCTCGGTGCTGCGAACGCCAGGGGTCACGTCGAGCGACGATTGATCGATGGTCAAGGTCTGCCCCGCGACGCCTTCGGGCCGCACCACCTCGATGGTCACTTTTTCGCCCGGCCAGGGCCTCCACTCGGGCAACCGAACTCCCGTCGCGTCTTGCTGGTGCACGACCGGTATGCCGCCCAGCTGCACGTGCCAGATGGGGCTGACATCGAGCCTCCACACCTCGACCCAGGGCACGTTGGTCGGCGCCGTCAGCGTGATCGGCGATTTGCTCTCGAGCACGCTCGACCACGAGACGCTCGATTCGCCAGCCGGCATGTTCACCAGCGCCTTGCCATTTTGCACCCGCACATCAGACGAGGTGATCGATTCTCCCTGCAGCAATGGCACTTCGAGCACCACTGCGCTGCCAGTTGGGGTGAGCCGCTGCACGTTGGTCTCGACGCTCCAGGTCAGGCCGAGTTGGAGCTCACGCTGCACCCGCACAAAAGGAGGCAAGGTGCCGGTCTGCAACGCCGCGGCCTTGCCCTTCTCATTCGTGGCCTTGCGCGAGAGCTGCAGGTTCGAATCGGCCACGCCGTCTTCGTGCAAGCCGTCGAGCGTCCACCCGTCGAGCTTCGCTTCGACGCGGTACGAGGGCATGCCCAGCGGCACCTGCACCGTGTCGCGTGGAGGCAGTGCGCCCTCGAGAATCACCTGGTGCGCGCCTTCGCTCACCGCCAACCACACCGTACCCTGTTCATCTCGCACCAGGCCCGAAGCGGGCTTGCCGTCGAGCAGCACCGAGTCGGGCAACCAGTGCTGCGCTTGACCCGGCAACGGCACCGCGGTCTCTGCGCCAGAGAGCACCTCGAGCCGAATTCGCAAAGTGCTGGTGGTGGCCTCGAGCATCAACCGCGGGCTCGACGCACAGCTCGGCGCGCAGTCGGGCTTCTCGAGCAGACGCGCTTTGAGCACAGCGAGCACATCGGAGCGCGGCGCGACCGGGGCTTCGGGTTCTTCAGGCTCATCGGGGCCACCGGCGAAGGCAGGCAGCGCGAAGAGCGCAAACAGCACCGCCATCGTCGACGCGCCGGTCTTGATCATTCGGCGAAGTGCAGGTGGCCAGAACGCACCGGGGAAGCCGAGCACGCAGAGCAATAGCACCGCGAGCAGCAGTACCCGCACGAAGGCGAGCACGAAGTTCACTTTGGGGCCGATCAGAAACAACGACAGCCGCTGGGCACGCTGCACGGGGCCTGAGAAGCCGATCGAGACCTTCTTCCAATCCCACCGGGGCAGGCCGGGGCCGGTCTGCACCATCGCGTTCTTGTCGTAGTCGCGAACGTTTAAGCTGCGCTTCTTGCCGGCGATGGCTTTCTTCGCTTGTGGAGGTGCCGAGTTGAGTGCGTCGTACCCCGCCGCCGAGCCCGAGCCCAAGCCCGAGCCGACGACGATGCCCGACGGTTCTTCGGTCTGTTCGTAGTCGAGGTTGGAGGAGTCATTGGGCACGTTGTTCTGCGCGCGACCTTCGCGGCTGCGTTGGTATTGCGCCTCGTTCTGCGTCGAGTACTGCGACCACGACTCCATTTGGCCGAGCGAACGCTGCTGTGCGAGCGAGGGGTACATGCCGTGTCGAACGTGCTCGACCATGAACGAGACGGTGATGATGATCAGCGCCGCCCATACCGCCAGCCGGTACACCCGCATCAGCGTCTTGAACCAGCTGTTGGGCAACACCCGCATCAACGCTTCGCCCGCCAGCACCGCGAGCCAGATGTATTGCGGTACCGACTCTTCATGCCAGGTCAGCGTGAGCGTGAAGAAGGCCAGCACGCCCCACGCAATGCCGAACAGCCGGCCGATCACGAGGGTGAGCACCAACACCAAGAAGATGTCGAGCAGTGACCATCGCTCGACCCAGGTGCCAGGCACCGAGTCGGCGCCCGAGACCGAGATCAAGCTCCACCCCGGAGGCAGCTGCAGCGTGGTCTGCACCGAGTCGAAATCGGCGTCCCACGAGACGGCGGAGATCGAATCGACCGGGCCGCTGATTCGACTGTCGGCCTCGAGGGCGAGCGCGCCTTGCCGCAGCTCGACTCCGGCGGGGGCCTCGGCGCTGAGCTTGGTGATCGATTGATCGGCGCCCGAAGCGACCACCCGGCCCAGCTGCGTGCCCGGCTGCATGTCGAGGCGCCACGAGCGGTGCAGCTGCCCGGTCATCGCGTCACTCACGGTGTAGCCGGTGCCTTCGAAGTCGAGCCAGAGCATGCGCGTCAGGCGCAGCGTGTCGGGCGCGGGCTCGCTGTCTCCGCGGCTGCGAGGGCTGAGCTGCATCACGTCTTTGGGGCCCATCGCGTAGGCGGGCAGTCGCTTCCACTGGGCGGGGAGCGAGGTCTGTTGCGGGTCGACGCCGCTGACGCCCTCGACCAGCACTTGCCGCAACGAGGGCTGCGCTTCGAAGACCCAGGTCTCATCATCGTCGACCCACAAGCCGTCGGGCTCGGGGCGGCTGAGCGACTCGACCGGGCCGTCATGCCGCGCGACGAATTCAATCACCCAGGTGCCCGGGCGAATTTGAACCCGCAGGCGCCCATCAGGCTCGATTCGCAGCGGAAAGGGGCTGCTCAGCGACATCGGCACGAAGCCTTCGAGCACCGCGCGGCCCAACAACAGCTCGCGGCTCTTGCCCGAGACCTGCAACTGCACCTGCGTCGTCACCGTCAGCGGTATGTCGTCGTTGACGCGCCGATTGACGACGATTTCGACGTGGTCGGTCTCTTCTTCGCTCGACTCTTTCTGCAAGAACACGCCGCCTTCGGCATCGCGGTTGGGCTGCGAGATGAGCTTGCCCTTGACGGTGAGCGAGACCAGGCCCGTCGCGGGAGGCACCTCGAGCGCCTCGGGCAGCGAGTCCCACTCGAAGCGGCCGGCGATGTCGTGCGTACCGGTCGGCACCAAGACCGAGGGAGCCTCTTCGTGAACGACCACGATCGCGGGGTGACCGTCGACTTGAACGCCTTGAGGCCATTGGCGAACCGCGCCGGGCAGCCGCAGCCAGGTCTCGCGGCCGTAAACCCGAGCGCTCTGCGTGAACCGGCCACCTCGTTCTTCGAGCGACAACGCCAGGCGGCCCGGCCACACGCACTCGCGGGTCTCGGCGCCGTTGAAGAAGGGGCAATTGGCTTCTTTCTCGTCGTGCAGCACCCACGCGGCCCATTCGCGAAGAGGCCCGGGGAGCTCCTCTTTCTTCGGCGGAGCAGCGGCCGACACTGACGCCATCAGCACGAGCACCACGCCACGCATCGGCTTCACGACAGGTCGGTTCAAGGCCGGCACTGTTTCACAGCAAGTGCAGGCGCGTTAGGCGTTTTGCACGCGGCAGTGGGGTGTCGCGGCGGGCGAATTCTAAGATATGCATCGGCGATGGGTCTTTCTCGTTGGGTGCTGCTGTGCTGCTCGGTTCTGGCGTTGGTGGCCCAGGCGGCAGAACCTGATGCCGGCGTCACTGCGCCTGTGGTGCCGCTGGTGCCTGCCGAGGTGATTCGGTACCGGCAGTCGGTGATGCGCGCGATTGCATCGCAGATCAAAGCGCTGGGGTTCGTCGCGGCGCGCAAGGTGAACTACCCCAAGAACGCCACGCTGCACGCGAACGCGATCGCTGAGCTCTCGAAGGTGATTGGCGACCTCTTCCCCAAGGGCACGGGCGCGAAGAGCGGCGAGACCGACGCGATGGACGCGATTTGGAAGGACCCGAAGGCGTGGACGCAGGCTGTCGGCAAGATCCGTTCGGAGGCTGACAAGCTGCAAGCGACCGCGATTGCCGGAGATTTCGATGCGATGCGCGCGCAGCTCGAGGTGACGAATGATGCCTGCGCCGCCTGTCACAAGTCGTTTCGCGCGAATCGGTGATGCGCTGGCTCGTCGCCTTGCTGATGGTGTCGTGCACCGGCGCGGCCAAGCCGGTACCGGTGGTGATTGACGCGGGCGTCACGCGGGCGGCTCCGGCCGATGAGCTGCCCTCGCGCACCGCGTATTCAGGCTCGGCCGCGTGCCGTGATTGCCATGCCGCGCAGTACGAGGTGTGGAAAGGCGACTGGCACGCACGGGCACTCTCCGAGCCCACGGCCGCGACGGTGGCGGGCACGTTCAATGGCTCGCACTTCAAGGGCCAGTCGACCGAGGCCACGATGTCGAAGAGGGGCTCGACCTACGTGATGCGCACGGCCGATCGCGACGGCAAGGTCAACGATTACACCGTTCGTTGGTTGGTCGGTGGCAAGCGAATGCAAGACGCGCTCACCGAGCTCGACGATGGGCGATGGCAGGTGTTGCCGGTGTACTTTCACGTCACCGGTGGGGGCGCGTGGGTCGATTACAACGAGGCCAAGCAAGGTGTGGTGGGCCCGACTCACCCGTTTTTCTGGCAAAATTTTCGGCGCACCGCGAACCGCGAATGCTTGGGCTGCCACGCGACGGGCGTCTCGGTGTCGTACACGCGCGATGAGCACCGGTGGGTGACCGCGATGGTCGAGGGTGGCGTTGGTTGTGAAGCCTGCCACGGCCCCGGCGCACGGCACGTCGAGAGCAAAGCGGTGGCCGACATCGTGTCGCTGACCCGATTGAGCGCGGCGCAGCAGAACGCGGTGTGCGCGAGCTGCCATGGCCCGAGAGAGCCCGTGTTTCCCTTTCTCGATGCGTCGCATCGGTTCGTGCCCGGAGCGTCGTATGCGGCCTTTTTTCAGCCATCGGGGTTGGTCGATGGCGAGAGCCGCTCGGGTGAATATTTCGTCGATGGGCGGCCGAGCAGCTCGAGCTTCGAGTGGCAGGCGCTGCAGCAGTCGAAGTGTTTCATGCAGGGAGGCGCGACGTGCTCGACGTGTCACGGCGCTCCACACGCGGCCGGGCAGAAAGGCAACGAGCTCAAGCCGGGAGCGCTGTGCACGGGCTGTCACCCGACCGAGGCCAGCACGGTGAAGGCGCACTCGCATCACGCGACTGCAGAGGGGCAGGCGTGCGTGGGGTGCCACATGCCGAAGGTGCTCAGCGGCGTGCTCGATCACTTCGCTGATCATGCGCTCGACGTTCCGGCTCCAGAGACCACGGTGTCGCACGGCGTGCCGAATGCGTGCTCGGTGTGTCACGCGAAGATGCCCCTGGCGACGGTGGTGGCCACGACGGCGAAGTGGTGGCCCGACTCGACGCGCAGGCATCGGCGGGTGCAATTGGCAGACGCGTTCGATGAGAAGACCAAGGGCGCGAGCGCTCAGGCGTTGATCGCGGTGGTGAGCGATTCGCACGAGGCGCCGATTCTTCGGGCCTTCGCGGCGGAGCTGTTGGGTCAGCGCTTCGCTCCCGAGGCGGCGAAGGTGTTGCCTGGGCTGCTCGAGGTTGATGACGAGTACCTTCGCTCGCGGGTGATTTCAGGGTTGTCGGCGGCGAGGGCCACGGGCTCGGCTGACGCAATCACGAAGCGGCTGGGTGATTCGTCGGTGGTGGTGCGCGAGTTCGCGGCGATGTTGCTGAGCACGTGGGGTGATGTGCGTGGAGCGGCTGCCCTCGAGAAGCTGGCGAGTGACCCGGCCACGAAGAACCTCGTGCGGCCGCACCTGGCGTTGGCGAAGCGCGCGGTCGCCGCGAAGCAATTCGACGCCGCGCGAAGAGAGGTGGCAGTGGTGCTCGCGCTGATGCCCTATGCAACGAGTGCGCTGGTGCTCGAGGCAGACCTGGCGATGCAGCGTCGAGACATGCCCGCGGCGCAAGCGGCCCTTGAGGAGTGCCTGCGCTTCGAGCCCGACAACACCGGGGCGCTCAAGCGACTCGAAGTGATCACCGCTCACTGACCGGGGTTACGCCTTTCGTGGGGAGGGGCTCGAACCACCCATCACGAGCTCACAGACTCCCGCAGCCTCGTGCACCACCGCGAAGCACTCGCCCGGCACGACGAGGCCCTCGTCATACCCATAGTCAGCAAACACAAACCTCACGGCCGCGTTCTTCGCCAGCAACGCGTCGACGTGCGAATCACCAACGAACAGCACCTGCTCTGCCGCGAGCCCCAACCTGCTCACCACCGCGTGCAAATGCCGCGCATCGGGCTTCGAAAACGGCTCGGAGTCACCCCCGGAGACCACCTCGAACATCGAGACCCACCCGAGATCACTGAGCACTTTGTGCGTCAAATGCGCGGGCTTCTTCGTGCAAATCGCCAGGCGCACACCGCGCGAGCTCAGCGCCTTCAGCATCTCGACGACGCCGGGGTACACCCTCTGCGGAGGAAACGGCCTGCGCTCGTACTCCGCGCGAAAGGCCTTCAGCTGCTCACCCGACGTCTCCGCAGAAGCCCCGAGCGCGTCTTGCATCAACGCTTCACCTCCGAGGCTCAGCGATCTCTGCACGCTCGCGACGGTGATCACCTTGGTCGAGCCGCGCGCCTGCAGCATCGAATTCAGAATCGAGACACTGAACGACGCGCTGTCGATCAATGTCCCGTCCAAATCGAAGATGACGGCGGCGACTGCCACTGGCGCTTTACGCTCCGCGGTTCAAGATCAGCTGCTTGAGCGACGGGTTCTCGGCATACGGGCCGTCGATCACGTCGACGGTCAGCGCCTCGTTCGGCTGGAGCGGCTTGGTCAACTTCTCGCCGTTCATCACCTCGCGGCACGACAGCTGACCCTTCTTGAGCGGTATCGCGAGGTAGAAGTCCTTGTCGAACGTTTCCTTGTCGAACACGTACCCCGCTGGCAGCTCGCGCTTCGCGTACGCACCACGAACCAACGCGTCGAGGTACTCGATCTCGCGCTTGCTGATCACCCGGCGTGAGTCAGACGAGCCACCGCACATCGAGATGGCCTTGTGAAACGCCTTGAACCATTGATCAGCCTGGTGCGGGCGGGTGTTGTACTTCGAGACCGGCACGTCTTCGAAGTCGATGTCGATGTGGCGCTCCCAGGTGCGGGCGCCCTTGCCGTACGAGATGAACATCGACGACGACCAGTCGGTGTACTCGTGCGTCGAGTAGCCGATCACGTGGCTCGGGTAGCGCTGCTTGAGGTAATCGATCTGGTTCAGGTTGAGCTCGTCGTCTTCTGACGGGTAGAGCGAAACGCAGTGATTGATCGCCAGCGGTATGTCGCGCTTCTCGAAGAAGTGAACCACGTCGTCGAGGTCTTTCTCTGACGCGCCACCGGTCGAGGTGATCACCGGGCGGCGGGTCGAGGCGATCTTCTCGATCAACGGCCAGTCGTTGATGTCTGAGCTGGCGATCTTGATGATCGGCATGTCGAAGTGCACGCACAGGTCGACCGAGGCTTCGTCGAACGGAGTCGCCATCGGGATGCAGCCGACGTTCTTGATCTCGTCGACCATCGTCGTGAAGTCGACCAGCGAGACCTTGGTGTCTTCGGTCTTCTTGATGTAGCGGGCCTTCTGGTCGCCCTTGAAGTCAGGGTGAACGAAGCTGTCGACGTCGCGAAACTGCAGCTTGATCGCCGCGCGCACGTTGTTGTACCGAACGACCGTGCCGAAATCGCGAATGATCTTCATGCCGCGATGCAGCTTGCCGAGGTGATTGTTGGCGAGCTCGAGAACAAACAAATTGTCGAAGAGCTCTTTGTCGCGTTGCGAAACCATGTTTCTTCCGTCCTTGTGATCGATGAAATGTCCGGCCAATTAACGTCAAATCTTCTGGGCACTCTCGCGCACGGCGCGCACTTCTGATTCGTCGAGAAACGGGTGCATGTCTTCGAGCTCAGGGGTCGTGATCACGCCGCCCACCATCTTCGACTTGAGCCGCGGCTCGAATTCTTGAATCAAGTCGAGCTCGACGTCGCAGAAGCCAGGCCCCTTCGCTCGCATCACCGAGGCGAGCGTGGCCTGCCAGCCGGTGCCCTTGAGCGAGAATGACTCGAACCCGAAGGCGCGGCCGATGTCGACGAAGTTGGGAAAGCTGAGGCCCGAGCTCGACGAGGCCCCGGCTTCGCGGCCGAAGAAGTTGCGCTGGGTCTGCTTGATCGACAGGTACCCATCGTTGTTGAGAATGAACACCTTCACGTTGGCGCCGGTCGCTCGCACGGTCTGCAGCTCTTGAAGGTTCATCATGCCGCTGCCGTCTCCGGCGAGGCAGATCACCCGGGCGTTGGGTCGGGCGGTGATTGCCCCGAGCGCGGCCGGTATGTCGAAGCCCATCGAGGCCGAGCCTGAATTGCTGATCAGCCGCATGCCGCTCTTCAACACGCCGACCTGGTACGGCACGATCGTCGCCGTCGCGTCGCCGCAGACCACGATGTCGTCTTTCTCGACCAGGGTGAAGAGCTCGAAGAAGAAGTGGTACGAGTTGATGCGGCTCGCCGAGACCGGGTAGTCCTTCACTTTGGGCCGGTATTTCTGCCGAATGCCCTGACACCACTCGACCCAGGCGCCATGCGCGGGCTTGACGCTCAGCTTCTTCGCCGCCGCCGTGAGCTGGGGTATGAAGGTGGTCAGATCTGCGACCGCTTTCGAGTCAGCGGTGATGAACGGCTTGCTCAGCTCGGCCTGATCGATGTCGACCCAGATCTTCTTCGCCGAGCGCGCGAAGCTCTTCCAGTTGTAGCTGGTCTGCCGAATGTTCAGGCGCGAACCCAAAATGAGCACCAGGTCGGCGTTCTGCAAAATGAAGTTGCCGTCGCGGGTGCCAATGGTGCCGGGGCGGCCCGCATAGAGCGCGTGCTCATTGGGAAAAATGTCGTGCGCCCAGGCGGTCGCCACCGGTACGCCGGTGAGCTCGGCCAGCTCGAGCAATGCCGTTTCGGTGCCCGAGACCGAGACGCCGGTGCCAGCCAGAATCACCGGCCGCTTGGCGCCGAGCAGCTCTTTGAGAATCGACTCGGCCTTGGCAGCGTCGACCGAGGCCTTCGCTTCGAGCACAGGCGCCGGAGCGTTGACCCGCGCCTCGAGCGCCACCGGCAACACCGTGCCCTGCACGTCGACCGGCACGTCGACCCACACCGGGCCCGGGCGGCCAGAGACGGCTGCGAGATACGCGCGATCGACGATGTCAGGTACTTCGTTTTCGTCGCGAACCAGGTGCACGTACTTGGTGATCGGCTTCGCCATGCTGACGATGTCGACTTCTTGATCACCGAGCTGCCGCAGCCCCGCGACCGGGTTGAAGTCGCGCGAGGTCTCTCGCTTGACCTGGCCCGAGACGACGATCATCGGCAATGAATCGGTGAAGGCGCCGAAGACACCGTTGAGCGCATTGATGCCGCCGGGGCCCGCGGTCACGTTCACCAGCGCCGGTTTGCGCGCGAGCCGGGCGTAGGCATCGGCCGCGAACGAGGCGCTCTGCTCGTGGTGGCAGTAGACGCGGGTCAGCCCGGGGGCTCCACCGATTGCGTCGTTGAGGTGCATGGCGCCGCCGCCGGTCACCATGAAGCAAGTGTCCACTCCGAGGGCCTGGAGTCGGGCCACGATGTATTCAGCGACTTTCACTTTTCTATGTCTCCTGGAGGTGCTCGGTGCGGGGGCGGCGACGTGCAATGCCACAGGTGAGGGTTTGGCGCAAAGTGCGCGTTTTTCAAGGCGGTTACGGCCTCGGTTGAACGAAGTGGTCTGCGAGCAGGAGCCCGTTTTTGAGCGCCTCGATGGTGGCGAGATCATGCCCTGGCACGATGTGCACCGAGGGCTCGGCCTGCGAGAGCCGGTGCAGCTGGGCCAGCTGCCGAATCACCGCCGCGCGATCTTCTTTTAAGAAAAATTGGCTGACCAACCCCGCCCGGCCACGCACGCGGTCGATGTTCTCTTTCGACCAGGCCACGTCGCCGATGAAGAGGTACTCGACCCCGTCGGCGCGCTGCACGTAGACCATCTGGCTGCCCGGCGTGTGCCCTGGGCTTTTGATCAACACCACGCCGGGGGCGAGGGCGAAGAGCGCGCCGGTCACCAGTGGTGGGTACCCTTGCAGGCCCGCCGCGGGCCAGGTGCCCGGCTTGATGCTGTCGGGCAGCGAGCCCACTTGCTCGGCGGTCAGCTTGGTCTTCGCCAGCAACGCCGAGAGGTTCGGCTGCGCGGCGAGCCCACCGAGGTGATCGAAGTGCTCGTGGGTGACGATGATCGTCTCGACCTCGTTCATCGCCGCCACGACCCGCGCGAACGCGGCTGTGTCGAAGTGCTTGCCTTCGTTGGCCTTGGCGGTCGCCTCGTTCATCGTGGTGTCGATGAGCAGCCGGCGGGTGGGCGAGATGACCTGGTACGAGAAGACGCCCATCGGCAGCGCGCTCCAGCTGTTGCCGGCGACGACCGCGATGCCCGGAAATTCGAATTGCCCGACGGTCTCGACGTGAATCTCGCTCGGGAGCTCGCCTTCGATTGACTTGGCCAAGCGGCGCACTTCGGCCACGTCGATGGTGAACTGGCCCTGCGGCGCCGACGAATCGAGAAAGAAAAACCAGTACAGCGGCGCGGCCAGCACCAGCACGACGACCAGGCCCGTCACCAGCCGCATCACCCAGCGCATCAGTACGCCAAGACCTTTTGAAACACGTCGAGCTTGCGGTTCGGCGCTTGGAGCTCGACCAGGTTCTCGAAGGCGAAGCTGAAGAAGGTGACCTTGGAGCTGCCCAGGGTTCCGACTCCGCGGCGGCCCACCGCGATGCTCGCCTGCTCCTCGGTGCCGTTCATGTCGGCGTCCATCAGGGCGGTGAAGAAGGTGTCGGTGCCCACGGCCGGGTTGATCGGGTCGGTCAAGGTGCGAATCGGAGTGCCGTTGGCGACCGCCATCGTCGTGCCCGCGAGCACGCCAACCCCGTTGACGGTGTAGGTGTTGTCGTTGAGCCGATCCCACGCGACGCCGGCGGCGCCGATGTAGAAGCGCAACCACTCGCCTTGCACCGCGTTCCAATTGTTGTTGGTGCCCTGGCCGTACAAATACGACGAGGCGAAGATCGACACCTTGCGGCTGCCGAGATCGAGATACGCGCGCAGCGCCACTTCGTCGGCGCTCGAGAGCGTGTTGACGTTGGCCGCGCCGAGATACTCCGAGCCGCAATACCAGATGACATTTCGGTAACTCTTGAGCTGCTCGAAGGTCGGGCCGTTGGCGTCTTTGGCGACCACGTACACGTTGTACGGCACGTTCGCTTTGGTCAGCAGGTCTTTGAACAACACGTCTGAGGGCGAGGCGACTGGCTCGGCGTCACCCTTGTTGTTGTCGCTCAGGTCGTCGTCGATCAACAACGTCTCGACGGGGGCGGTCACCGTCAGCCCGACGTGAATGACCGAGGTGCTCCTCGTGCCGACCCCCGACAGCGTGAAGTTGCCGAAGGCGATCGGCGTCGCGGTGGTGGTGGTCAGCGTCAACAAGGTCGCCGAGCCGGTCGTGCTGGGCGGCGAGAACGTCGCCGTCACGCCCGCCGGGAGGTCGGCGATGCTGAAGGTGATGGTGCCCGTCTCGTTGGTGCGGGTGACCAGCACGTTGAGTGTGGTGATGCCGTTTTGCCCGACCGTCACCGCGACCGGGTCGGTTCGCAGCTTGAAGTAAGCGTCGGTCACCAACCCCGCATCGACCACCACGCCAGCATCAGAGTCAGTGCCATAGCGAATCGGAGGGTTGCACGCCGCCAGGGCCATCGCCGCCAGTGCTGAAATCAGGAGTCGTCCAGTGCTCATGGCGCGCGCCTAGTACAGCCGCCTCTTGAAAGGGGGTCAGATCGTCACCCCGCTCGAATCTCTGACTGCGGTGACCGGTCGCTTCCGTTACAGTCCGCCCCGCTATGGAGGCCCTCCTTTTTCCCAGCGAAGAAGCGCTGCACGTCGCGCTCCGTTCGGGCCTCATCCCCCCCGAGGTGCAGCGGGCGCCGGCGCGGGTCTCCTACGCCAACGACGGGCAGGTCGCGATCTCCCCGTCGGTCGCGATGCCGGCCAAGGCCAAGAAATCACTGAAGAATACCGGGGTGACCGAGGCCGACGCCCCGGGCCCGGGCCGCGCCGTGACCTGCTGGGCCGAAGCCTTGGTGCCCAAGTCGACCGGTGAGCCCGAGGGCGCTCTGCAGCAGGTGCTCTTCACCGTCGAGACCCAAGGCACCCTGCTCCAATTGGCCGGTGAGCTGTTGCGGCTTGGCTGCGATCGCCAGGAGCTTCGAATGCTCGAGCCCCCGTCGAACGTGAAGTCGTTGGTGCGGGTCGTCGACCCGCCGTGGTTCGTGCTCTCCCGGGCGCTCGATCACCTGGGCGGGCTGCGAGCCTTCGTGCCCACTCCGGCGGGCCAAGACCGGGTGTGGACAGAGGTCGGCTTCGAGCACCCGCTCGACATGGCCATCGAGACGCCAACAGACGGGCTGGTGCTCGTGCTCGGCGACGGCAGCTGGTGGCGGCTCCCCGACGGAGCGTGGACCGACATCGACCAGCTCGTCGAGCCCTCGAACCTGCCCGCGGTCTCCAAAACCCCCGCCAACCCCTCGCTGCCCAAGGTGCAGGTCACCTTGACCCTCGCGCGCGCGGCCCGGCCCGAGGCGCCCAGCCTCTTCGTGCTGCGCAGCAACCCCGACGACATTCGCGGCAATGCGCTCCGGCAAATCGAGTCGCTCGTTCGTGGTTTGCCCGAAGCCCAGCTCGAGAACGTGCTCTTCGTCGTCTCTGGCGACACGGTGATTCTCCGCGCCCGCCCGGGCCGTGAAGCGAACACCGGTGCCGTGCCCGGCGTCGCCTTCGCCCGGGTGCTCGACATGCCGAACCTGTTCGCACCTGCAGGGCTGACCGTCGAGCCTCCGCTGCGACGCGACCGGCTTCGAACCTGGCTCGCACCCGACCCCGACGTGGTCACCTGGCTCGAGCCCAGCGGCAAGGGCTTCGCGCAGTTCTCGGTGCTCGAAGCCTCGTTTCGCCCGCTCACCGACTGGGTCGAGTACGTCATCGACGGAGCCTCTGAGACCCTGCAAACCTGGGTGCGCTCTGCCACCTTCGAGTTCGAAGACTTCTCGGTGGCCGAAGACGCGCGACCACGCGAGGCACCGGAGCGCGCCCCGAGCGAAGACGAAGAGCCCAAGCCCAGCCGCACCCGCCGCCGCGCGGAGCCTCGCGCCCCCTCGCGCGAAGCCCCCAGCGAGCCGCCGCGGGCCGCGTCTCCGGTCGTGCACATCGAGGTGCCGAGCAGCCCAAGCCAGCTCGAAGCGATGATCTCGCGCGAAGAATTCGCCTTTCTCGAGCTCGACGCCGAAGCCGATTCACCCGCCCGCCGCACCGCGTGGATGCGCCTCGCCGAGCTGTACGCCCGGGGTCAACGCCCGCGCGACGCCGGCATGGCCTGGGCCCACGCGATGTGGGAGTCGAGCGGCGACGAATCGGCGCAGCTCGCGCAACGCTGGTCGGAGACCACCGGCTCCCGCTTCGACGCGCTGCTGCAACAGAGCTCCCCGAACGTCGAGCAGACCCGGGCCGCCGTCGCGGGGCTGACCGCCGCCGCAAGCTCGGGCAACGCCGCGGTCGCCAGCCGCGTGGCTGAATGGTCGGCCTTTCTCGATCGCTTCGACGAAGATCTCGACGTGCGCAGCTTCTGGCTCGGCCGGGTCGCGCTCTCGAAGCTTTCAGGCGGAGATCGCCTCGGCCTCGCGCGCGCCCGCGACCGGGTGCTCAACCGATTGCAGCGTGGCCTCTCGCTCGACCGCGACGTACCCCGCTTGCTGCGAGTGACCGGGCAGAACATGGCCGGCGGCGCTGGCACCGACCGCGCCAACCGCGTCGGAGCCCAGCTCGAAGCGCTGCTCAAAGCCTTCGAAGAGACGCCGAGAAAACGCTCACCGGTCGAGGCGCCGCCCAACTTGACCCGCGCCTACGTGCACTTCGAGTTCGCCTGGGGCTTCGCGCGCTTGGGCAACGCCGACCGGGCCCGGCAGCTGCGTGACGTGGCGCTCTCGGCGCTCGATCGCAAGATGCCGGTGCACAACTATCTCACCCGCGCGTATGTCGCCCGCATCGAGCAAGCCCTCGAAGGCGCCTCACCCGAGACGCCGCTCGCGCCCGACATCAACGCGCTGCTCACCGGCCTCGAAGCCTTTCTTCGCTACAAGGTCGACCGGTTGCGCCAATCGTCGATGGTGCTCGAGCCGCAAGAGCGCCTCGACCCGATGGGCTTGTTCTGGCGCTCGAGCCAGAACGCTCGCGGCGAAGAGCTCGCGGCGCTGCGCGGCATTCGAGACCCGGCCGAGCTGCTCAGGGCCATCGAGGCACGCTCTCTGGTCGCCGCCGACCCGCAGCTCGGGGCCGAAGAGCGCGCGCGCCTGCTCGACAGCTTGCTCGACTTCTTGCCTCAGCTGCCCGAGTCACAAGCCCTGCCGCTGCTGCAGCGCTTCGTCACTTTGGCCGAGCCGATGACGCCCAAGCTGCGCGCGATCGTGCTCGAAGACGCACTCAAAGTGGCCGGTCACTTCGGCCGCACCGCGCTGATCAAGCAGCTCGTTCTCACCCTGGGCGGCCTCATCAAAGAGCTCGGCGTCGAAGGCGTGGCCGAGGTCGGCGCCACGCTGGTCGCGGGCGTTCGATCTCTGCGCCGGGTCGGCCTTCGAGAAGAAGCCGGTGAGTTGCTCTCGCGGGCCTCGACCGTGCTCAAGGGCGAAGACACCAAGACCTTGCAAGCGCGCCTGGCGCTCGCCGCCGGGTTCTCGTACCTGGGCCAATTTCAGCAAGCCCAACCCATCGTCGACGAGGCGCTCAACCGACTCGCCCGTGAGTCGGGCCTCATCCCCGTCGACCGGCTCAAGCTCACCCGCTACACCGCGCGTGCCCTCGGGCACGCCTCGACCGAGGTCGCCCTGCCCGGCCTGCTGCGCCTGGCCCAGCAACTCCCGTGGATCACCGACAGCTTCAACACGAATGATCACTTTTGCCTGTCGCTGGTCGACTTCGCCGATGCCCTGGTGCTCGGCCACGTCGGCGACGACTTGACGCTCAATGAGACGACGCGGCGGTTTCTCGAAGAAGACGAGTACCTCGTACGACGTCGCGTTCACAATGATGTAGGAGGCGAGGGCTAGAACCGAAAGCCTTCGACCACAATGACGACGACTCCGAAGAAAGAAACGCTCGAGGCCATCACCGACTTGACCCTCGAGCAATTGCAGGCCGAGTCGCAGGGCCTGCGCGAGCGCATCAACCGCTTTCGGTTGGGGCTCGGCCGGCACTTCGTCGACAAGCAGCCGCTGATCGACCTGATGACCGTCGCCGCCGTCGCGCAAGAGCCGCTGCTCTTGGTGGGGCCTCCGGGTACGGCGAAGTCTGATCTGGTGATCAAATTCAAAGACGCGCTGGGCATCGACGGCGCCGACTACTTCGAATACCTGCTCACCCGCTTCACCGAGCCCAGCGAGGTCTTGGGGCCCATCGACATCAACGAGCTGCGCAGCGGCCGGTACATTCGCCGTGAGCGCGGCAAGCTGCCCACCGCGCGCCTGGTGTTTCTCGATGAGATCTTCAAGGCCAGCTCGGCGATCTTGAACGCGCTGCTCACCGTGATCAACGAGCGCAAGTTCTACCAAGACGGCGTGCCGGTGCCGGTGAAGCTCAAGATGCTCTTCGCGGCGACCAACGAAATACCCGAGCATTCAGAGCTGGGCGCGCTCAAAGACCGCTTCTGTCTCAAGGCCGCCTGCCGCTCGGTGCAAGAGACGCACTTCATCGAGCTCATCGACGCCGGCATCGAGTCGCAGACCAACAAAGACCTCAACCGCAAGCCCTGGTCGGAGTCTCTGACCAGCTTGGAGGATCTGCTCAAGGCGCACCGCTACCTGACCCTGGTGATGGCGCGCAAAGAGCCCAAAGATCGCGACCTGTTTTTTCGCGACGAGGTGATGCGCGAATTTCGCCGCGTGATTCGAACCCTGGTGCGCGAAGACGAGGTGTTCGTCTCTGATCGCAAGCTGATCAAGCTCTACCGGCTGTTGCGAACCCGCGCGTGGATCGTGCACGGCGGCGCGGTCGAACGAGAAGACCTGCAGCTGCTCTCGTACCTGGGCGACACCCGCGAAGAAATCGACCTGCTCGAGGAGAAAGTGCCCCGCTTGCTGGGCATTTCTTGAAAACCACCATGGCCTCTAACCGACGAGTCGCATCACGCCACCTCACCTGCGTCGCGGTCGGGGTCGAGGTCAAAAACAAGCAGCAGCTCGCGCTGATTCGCGACGCGAGCACCTCGGGTGCCCTGCTCTTCACCCGCAAATCATTGGCGCCCGCCGACACGCTCACCATCGCGATTCAGTTCGAACCCAAGTCGCCGGGTGTCGAGGTGGTGGCCCACGTGGTGCGCTGCGAGCGGCTTCAAGATGGCTTCTGGTCATACGCGATCGCGGTGAGCTTCGACCCGCCGCGCGAAGACTTGAAGCCGCTCTTCGACGCTTTGTCGCAACAGCAAGAGCGCTTGTTCGGCGCGCAGCTCCCAGCCGCGAAGCGCTAACCAGTGGCCTTTGGAGCGCCGACGATCACCCGCGCGCGCCCCTGCATCGGCAGCGTCACTTCATCGACCTGCAAACCACCTTGCTGTGCAAGCTCGGCGAGGTGCCGCATCCACGGTTTGTAGGGCATCGAGTTGTCGCTGCAGCACGGCACCACCGCGAACGGCACCTGGTGCTTGATCGCGTACTCGATGATGACACGGGTCGCTCCGTCGGCGTGCATGCCCACCACCAGGTCGGCTTCGCAGGGCTCATCGAGCGTGAAGTCGCGCATCGCGAAGTCGACCGGCAGGTGCTTGTGCCGTCGATCGAACGTCAAGCACGCCAGGCCGCGCTTGGTCAGCGCCAGGTTCAGCGCACCCTGCCCCCCCGCCACGTCAAAGACCCGCCGCGCCGAAGGAAATCGGCTCGTCAGCAGCTCGGCAAACAGCTCGAATCGACGGAGATCAGCCATCAAATAGACCCATGAAATCAATATCTTATCGTCGCCACACAACACCGCTGTGGGCCCGGTCGATAAGTTCAATAGGCCTGTGTCGATTCCAATTCAACCATCAAGCAGCCCGCCCACGGCGGTACAGCGCGCGAAAGAACGCGCCCTGAGCGTGGCTGAGACGCTCATCGACGAGCCCGACAAGAAAATCGAAGTGCTGCAGGCAGCGCTGGTCGCGATCAACCCCAGCGCCACCCCCCTTCGCCTCGACGCCTTCGAAGGGCTGCGCTCGATTCAAGTCGCGAACGGCCGCAGCGGCATGGCGGGCGCGAAGCTGGCGTTCGAGATCGAGCGTGCACGCGAGTCGCTGCGAGTGCTCGACCCCACCGACAAGTTCACCGTGATGGGCAAGCTCGGCCTCGCCGTCACGCCGTTCTCGGCCATCAGCGGCGCGGTCAAATCGGTTCAGCAATACGGCCTCGCGAAAGAAGCCGCGGTCGAATACCTCGAGACCCGCACCGACGAGGCCCGCGCCAAGGTCATCGGTACGACCGCCAAGCTCTCGGCCACCGTCGTTGGCACCGGGCTCAGCAGCGCAGAAAGCTACGTGACCGGCCGCAAGCTGCTCGTCACCTACCTCGCCGCGAAGAAGGCCTTCGAAGCGGCTGCGCCTCTGGCCGACCGCCGCATTGCCAGAACCGCCGGGTGGGCCGCCGCGAAACACCTGCTCGAGAACGGGGGCCGCCCCACCGCCGAAGTGCTCAATGCGCTGCGCGCCAAGGCGTTCGACCTCGGGCTCTCTGACAAGATCATCGGCCAGACCTTGCGTGGCGCCAGCGTCTCGTCGGTCGAGCGGGCGGTACACGCGTCGGTCGCGGCGAAGAGCAGCAAGCTCGGCATCAACCTTGCGCAGGGGCTCGGCCGAGAAACGAGGGCCGCCGCGCGCGCGACCCTCGACGCTGCTGCTGAAGCGGCCGGCCGGGCCACCGTCAAGGCGGGCATCAAGAACGCGGCGGGCCTGGCGGCGAAGGGGCTCGCGCGGTTCGCGCCGGGCCTCAACGTGGCGTTGGCAGGCCTCGACACCGCGATGATGTACTCGACGCTCAAAGACCCCAAGGCGAGCAACACCCGAAAAATCGCCAGCGTCGTCACCGCGGCGGGCGCCTGGGTCTCGGCGACCAACGTACCGCTCGTCAGCCAGGCCGGCGCCCTGGTCTCGATGGTCTCGGCCTTCGTCGGCGCGTTCTTCTAACGATTGGCCGCATTCGACTGGTAAAGCTGGCGCCTTTCTGCAATTTCGCACGCCATGAAGCTCATCAGCATCGTGACGCCGTGCTTCAACGAAGAAGAAAACGTCGATGTGCTGGCCGAACGAATCGCGGCCGTGTTCGCTGGGTTGCCTCAATACACCTACGAGCACATCTTCATCGACAACGCGTCGACCGATCGCACCGTTGAGAAGATCAAAGCGCTCGCGGCCAAAGACAAGCGCGTGAAGCTGATCGTCAACGCGCGAAATTTTGGGCACATTCGCTCACCCGCCCATGCCTTGCTGCAGGCGAATGGCGACGCGATCGTCGGCATGGCGTCTGATCTGCAAGACCCTCCCGAGCTGATCAAAGACTTCTTGGTGAAGTGGGAAGAAGGCTTCAAGGTCGTCGCCGCGGTGAAGACCGCGAGCCGCGAATCACCGGCGATGTGGCTGGTGCGGTTGACCTATTACAAGTTCATCGGCCGCATCTCAGAGGTTCAGCTGCTCGAGAATTTCACCGGCTTCGGTCTCTACGACCGCGTGGTGCTCGAAGAAGTGCGCCGCACCGGTGATCAGTACCCCTATTTTCGCGGCCTGATACCCGACTTCGGGTTCAAGATCGCCAAGATCCCCTTCGAGCAGCCGCACCGATACCGGGGCATCACCAAGAATAACTTTTTCACGCTCTACGACATGGCGATGCTCGGCATCACCAGCCACTCCAAGGCGCCGATTCGCTTGGCGACCATGGCAGGCTTCGGGCTCGCGGCGCTCAGCTTGCTCGTCTCGATGGGCTACCTGGTGGCCAAGCTCGTAAACTGGAACTCGTTCGAGCTCGGCCTCGCGCCGCTGCTCACCGGCATGTTCTTCTTCATGTCGATTCAGTTGTTTTTCATGGGCGTGATCGGTGAATACGTCGCGGCGATTCATACCCAGGTGCTCAAGCGGCCGCTGGTGGTCGAAGAAGAGCGCGTGAACTTCGACGGCCCACCCAAGCCCGATGCGCTGCAGCGGCCTTCGAGCGAGATCTGAGCGCGGCGAGGCTCTGGCAGTGGGTCGTGCGGGGCCTCGGTCGGCCCGCGATACAGATTTATTGCGATGGGTCGGCCCACGAGCGGCGCGGGTTGCCTGGTGGCTGGGCCTTCGCGGTCGTGCAGAGCGATCGCTTGCTCTTCAGCGGCAGTGGCGCGGTACCAGCGACCACCAACAACGAGGTCGAGCTCCGTGCGGCAATCGCCGGGGTGCGCGCGGTCACCAGCCGGGGCATGCACGGTGGCCGGTGTGAGGTCGAGCTGATCAGCGACTCGCGAATCACGCTCGACGTCGCGCAAGGCGTGGCACCACCAGCCGCGCACGCGATGCTCGGCGCCGAGCTCAGGTCGGTGGCCGTCGAGACCGGGTTGAAGGCGACCTGGGTTCGCGGCCATTCAGGCAACCGGTGGAACGAGTACGTCGACCGCATGGCGCACGAGGCCAAGCTGACCCTCGTGCCGTTGCGCAAACAATCGCGGCGATAGCTTTTGCATATTGGCGACTTCGCGCGAAGCCGAGCACGGTTCGCCCCATGAACGACAAGCCCCTCACCACTGCCTCTGGCGTACCCGTCGCTGACAACCAGAACTCGCTGAGCGCCGGCCCCCGCGGCCCGTTGTTGCTGCAAGACTTTCACTTGATCGAGAAGTTGCAGCACTTCAACCGAGAGCGAATACCCGAGCGCGTCGTACACGCGAAGGGCTCGGGGGCGTATGGCACCTTCACCGTCACCCACGACATCAGCCAGTACACCTCGGCCAAGCTGTTCAGCGCGATTGGCAAGAAGACCGAGACCTTCGTGCGCTTCTCGACCGTCGGTGGTGAACGCGGCAGCGCCGACACCGAGCGCGACCCACGCGGCTTCGCGATTCGGTTCTACACCGAAGACGGCAATTGGGATCTCGTCGGCAACAACACGCCGATGTTCTTCATCAAAGACCCGATCAAATTTCCCGACTTCGTTCACACGCAGAAGCGCGACCCGAAGACGAATCTGAAATCGGCTCACATGATGTGGGACTTCTGGAGCAACGCGCCCGAGAGCCTGCACCAGGTCACCATGTTGTTCAGCGATCGCGGTACGCCCGATGGGTACCGGCATATGGACGGCTTCGGCAGCCACACCTTCAGCTTGATCAACGCGGTCGGTGAGCGGGTGTGGGTGAAGTGGCACTTGAAGACCAAGCAGGGCATCAAGAACCTGAGTGCCGAAGAGGCGTCTCGCTTGGCCGGCGCAGACCCCGATCACGCGCAGCGAGATCTCTTCAATGCCATCGCCGAAGGCCGTCACCCGGCGTGGGACGTTTCGATTCAGGCGATGACGCAGGCACAGGCCGAAGCCTTCGAGCGCCGAACCGGGTGGAACCCGTTCGATTTGACCAAGGTGTGGCCCTACGGAGAATCACCGCGCCTGCCAGTCGGTCAGTTGGTGTTGAACCGAAACCCCGAGAACTATCACCAGCACGTCGAGCAGGCGGCGTTCTC